>NZ_JAPEPJ010000003.1:300000-600000 GCF_026340255.1 Streptomyces sp. NBC_01408
CTCTCATCAGCGGCTCCGCCGCGGGCCTCATCAGTGGCTCCGCCGCGGGCTTCATCAGCGGCTCCACTGCGGGCGTCATCGGCGGCTCCGCTGCGGGCGTCATCGGCGGCTCCGCCGCGGGCGCCCCCCTGGGAGGTCGCGGTCGGCGCCATGGTCGGCGGCAGGTACGGCACCAGCCGGGGGTCCACCGCGAAGCGGCTCATGACCTCCAGGGCGGCGGCCGCGTTCTCCTCGCGCACGTTGACGTTGCCCAGGTGGCGGGTCTCCACGACCCGGCGCCCGTGTACGTCGGCCAGGTCGAGCGGGCGCCCGTCGAGGCCGCCGGGCACCTCGGCGACGAGCGGCTTGACCGGCTCGTACCAGACCTTCTCGGCCGGTACGTCGACCAGTTCGCGCTCCGGCCAGCGCAGCGCGGTCATCCGCCCGCCGAAGACGGCGCCGGTGTCGAGGCAGATGGTGTTGTTGATCCAGGAGGTGTCCGGGACCGGGGTGTGGCCGTAGACCACGACGGCCTTGCCCCGGTACTCCTCGGCCCACGGGTAGCGCACGGGCAGGCCGAACTCGTCGGTCTCGCCGGTGGTCTCCCCGTAGAGGGCGTGCGAGCGCACCCGGCCGGAGGTGCGGCCGTGGTACTTCTCGGGCAGGCCGGCGTGGCAGACCACGAGCTTGCCGCCGTCGAGGACGTAGTGGCTGACGAGGCCGCGGATGAACTCCCGCACCTCCTGGACGAACTCCTCCGGCTCCCCTTCCAGCTGCTCGATCGTCTCGGCGAGGCCGTGGGTCCGCTGGACCTTGGAGCCCTTCAGATAACGGCCGAGCTTGTTCTCGTGGTTCCCGGGCACGCACAGGGCGTTGCCGGACTTCACCATGCCCATGACGCGGCGCAGCACGCCCGGGCTGTCCGGCCCGCGGTCGACGAGGTCGCCGACGAAGACGGCGGTGCGCCCGTCGGGGTGGACGCCGTCCTCATAACCGAGCTTGGAGAGCAGGGTCTCCAGCTCGGAGGCGCAGCCGTGGATGTCGCCGACGATGTCGAAGGGGCCGGTGAGGTGGGTGAGGTCGTTGAACCGCTTTTCGAGGACCACCTCGGCGGTGTCGGCCTCCGCGACGGAGCGCAGCACGTGCACCTTGCGGAAGCCCTCGCGCTCCAGTCCGCGCAGCGAGCGCCGCAGGTCGCGGCGGTGGCGCTGGATGACGGCGCGGGGCAGCCCGGCCCGGTCGGGGCGGGTGGAGTTGCGCGCGGCGCAGACCTCCTCGGGCATGTCCAGCACGATGGCGATGGGCAGGACGTCGTGCTCGCGGGCGAGCTGGACCAGCTGCCGGCGGGCGTCGGCCTGGACGCTGGTCGCGTCGACGACGGTGAGGCGGCCCGCGGCGAGCCGCTTGCCGGCGATGTAGTGCAGGACGTCGAAGGCTTCCTTGCTGGCGCTCTGGTCGTTCTCGTCGTCGGCGACCAGGCCACGGCAGTAGTCGGAGGAGATGACCTCGGTGGGCTTGAAGTGCTTGCGGGCGAAGGTGGACTTGCCCGAGCCGGTGGCCCCGATCAGGACGACGAGGGACAGGTCGGTGACGGGAAGCGTGCGGGCGCGCGGGACGGCCGCGCCGCCCGCGGTGCCCTCGGCGGTCCTGGCGGCGGTCCCGGTGGGCGTACCGGCGGTCTCGGTGCCGGTCTCGCGGCTGGTCCCGGTACTGCTGTCGGCGCTGTTGTCAGTGCTGCTCTCGGTGCTGCTGTCGGTGGTCATGCTGCCTCGCCCTCCTTCGGGGTCTCGTTGGCGGTGACGGCGGTGAACACGGCCATCTGGGTCGGCGGTCCGACCTCGGGGTCGTCGTCCCCGACGGGGACGAACTCGACTCCGTACCCGTGCCGTTCGGCGACGCCGCGCGCCCAGGTCCCGAACTCCTCGCGGGTCCATTCGAAGCGGTGGTCGCGGTGGCGGACCTGCCCGGCGGGCAGGGTCTCCCAGCGGACGTTGTACTCCACGTTCGGAGTGGTGACCAGGACGGTGCGGGGGCGGGCCGAGCCGAACACCGCGTACTCCAGCGCGGGCAGCCGCGGCAGGTCCAGGTGCTCGATGACCTCGCTGAGCACGGCCGCGTCGTAGCCGGTCAGCCGCTTGTCGGTGTAGGCGAGCGAGCCCTGCAGGAGCTGGACGCGGGAGCTCTGACGCTCTCCCATCCGCTCCAGCCGCAGCCGCCTGGCGGCGGTGTTCAGCGCCCGCACGGACACGTCGACACCGACGATCTCGGTGAAGGACACGTCCCCGAGCAGCGCCTGCACCAGCTGGCCCTGGCCGCAGCCGAGGTCGAGCACCCGGGCGGCGCCGGCGGCGCGCAGGGCCGCCAGGATCGCCTCGCGCCGCTGCACGGCGAGCGGTACCGACCGCGCCGCGGTGTCGTCGGTGCCCGCGTCGTCGTCGACGGCGTTGTCGAGCTCCTCGACCTCGCTGCCGTCGGCCTCGGCGAGGCGGAGCAGTTCCAGGCGCTCCAGGGCGTCCTGGGTCAGCCGTTTGTGGCGGGCCAGGTAGCGGGAGCTGATCAGGCCGTGCTCCGGGTGGGCGGCGAGCCAGCCGTCTCCGGCGCGCAGCAGCTTGTCGACCTCGTCGGGGGCGATCCAGTAGTGCTTGGCGTCGTCGAGCACGGGCAGCAGGACGTACAGCTGCCGCAGGGCGTCCGCTAGCCGCAGCTCGCCCTCCAGCACGAGCCGTACGTAACGGGAGTCCCCCCACTCGGGGAACTGCTCGTCGAGCGGTACGGCGTCGACCTGTACGAGGTCCCAGCCGAGCGGGTCGAACAGCCGGTGCACCAGCTCCGCCCCGCCGCGCGCGGGCAGCACCGGTACCTCGATCCGCAGCGGGCATGCCTGCTCCGGCAGTTCCGGGCGGGCGGCGCACTGGCCCTTCAGGGCGCTTCGGAACACCCCGCTGAGGGCAACGGCCAGCAGCGAGGACGCGGCGTACGGGCGGTCGTTGACGTACTGGGCGAGCGCGACGTCGGGAGCCCCGCCCCGGCCC
The DNA here is from genome assembly GCF_026340255.1 of Streptomyces sp. NBC_01408. Lineage (GTDB taxonomy): Bacteria > Actinomycetota > Actinomycetes > Streptomycetales > Streptomycetaceae > Streptomyces. Next base: position 303,012 of record NZ_JAPEPJ010000003.1, read on the forward strand.
TTGCCCTGGCCGCGCCGCACGAGCGCGACGGGATCCACCTCCAACAGCAGGGCCGCCGTGCACCGCTGGGCCGTGGCCTCGGGGTAGAACACGTGGGCGGTGCCGTGGGAGGTGGAGAACGCCTGCGTCTTCCCGGGATGCTTGTGGAGCAGGTAGCCCAGGTCGGTGGCGGGTCGTTCAGGGGAGCCGGTGGTGGAGATCGTCAGGAACACACGGCCGATTGTTGCTGGTGGGCGCCCGTGTCCGCCTCCGATTTTCCGTGCCGGTCACCGGGGGCGCGGTGAGACGCGGGGCATGAGGCTGATCCCCGGATTGCAGTCCCCGAAGACCACACGGCGGCCGCCGGGAGCGGCCTCCACCAGGATGAGCCCGGTCGGGGGCAGAGCCTGCAGCTGCGTGGGGTCGACCGTGAACTCGTACAGCCGGGAGGAGGTCTCGCCGGTTGTCGTGGACGTGGCGGTCGACGTGTTGACGCTCTCCTGCCAGCTGCGTGACAACGAGGTGCCGTGCGTGTTCGAACCGTCCACACCGCTGGTGCGGGTGGAGGACTCTCCGATCTGTTCGCCGTAGCTGCCGCCGCGTCCGGTCGTGAACGTCTCGCCCGTCTGCCTGGTCAGCTGGTTGACGACGAACGTGTGCTGTCGCCCGATGAACTCGGCGGCGGCCTTCGCCTCCTCACCGTTGCCCATCCGCATGAACAGGGTCGCGCTGCCCGAGCCGCCCGCGAGGTGCAGACTCCCGTCCCGGAAGTGCTCCAGGAGCAGGACGAGGCGGACGCCCGCGGTCCGGGCGTGCCGGGCCAGCGCTTCGAGGGCGTCCCGGCCCAGATGGTCGGCGCCGGCGACGACCAGGGTGCCCGTGGCGGGCGGGAAGGCGCGGGTGCGCAGCGCGTGGAGCAGCCGGAAGAAGAGGACGCGGTCGGCGAGGTCCTTGCGGCGGGGGCCGAGGCCGTCGGTGGCGAGCACCGTGAGGGTTCCCGGCCTCCACCATCCGACGGCCGGCCGGTCGCCGGGTGGGCTCTGCGCGTCCCCTGCGGGTCCGGCGATGGAGTCCAACTGGTCTTTCACGTAGTGCAGTTCGTTCTGCCGGCGTTCGCCCCGGCCGACGGAGTCGACGGCCTCGGTGAGGCGGGCGACCTCGTGGGGAGCCAGCGGGCCGGATCCATCGGGAGCCGGGTCGTACAGGCGCAGCAGTACGGACAGCCCGGCGGCGAGGCGGCCGTAGGTGAGCGGGGCGTCGAGCCGCCGGGCGACGGCGCGGATGACGGTCGCGTCGACGCTGTGCAGATCCGTGTCGGTCCCGGGCGGCCGCATGGTGGCGAGCGCCCCGGCGAGGGATTCGGCGAGTTCCTCGGGGTCGGACTCGGCACCGAGATCGGTGCCGAGCGAGGCCGCGGGAAACGGAACGTGCTCCACGGCCACCCCTCGCCGCGCGGCGAGGTCCGCCAGCTCCAGGGCGACGGTCTGCTCGGTCATGTCGACCACGAGGAGCGCCTGCCCGGCGGCGAGCACCGGACCCCCCGCGACGGCCAGCAGGCCGGCCCAGCCGTCGCCGGTGCCGCCGACCACGTCGATCCGGTCGGGGCCGGAGGTGAGGGCGAGCGGGAACCAGGTGTCCGCCGCCGCCGACCGGCGCAGCTGCGCCTGCGCGTCCTCGTACAGCATCCGCTGCCAGGCGGCGACCCGCTGCTGGTGCGCCGCCCACAGGCGCCCGCGCTCCTCGGCGGCCCGGCGCTGGGCGGCGGCCTGCTCGCGGTTCGGGTTGGTGACGGACACGACGACGATGAACACGGCGGCCAGGATGAGGGACAGGAAGCCGACCGTGATCATCCCGAGGACGACGATGGCGAACACCACCCCCACGATCTGACCCGCGGTCAACCGCAGTGATCTCCGCTCCTCCAGACGGGCCAGCTCGGGAAAGTACGGCTCGACCCACACGGGCGGATTCGCCGCATCAGGATGCGCCACCACCCCGGCCGGCACCACGAACTCCCAACCCCACCGCTCCCCGCCCCCGAAAACCCCCTCCGCCAGGCCACTCCCACCCTGACGCTCCCCACCACTCACGTCTGCTCCTTCTGACCACAAGGCATTCCGTTCGACTGCCTGCATATTTCAGTCGGCGAGGCCGGAACGAAACTCAGCCCTGGGCGGCCTGCCTTTTGAGGAGCTTGCCCCGGATTTGCCCCGCACGCGAGTAACGCCCGAACGCCTCCTCATTCAATTGCCTGGCCCCGGATTCCCGGAAAGCCATCCGAACCACGTCATTCAGGAGAAAATCGGGGCGGGCCCTCGTGATGTCGTCGAGGAGACTGCGCAGGAAGCGACCGGCAGATCCCACCAGATCGACGAACGAGCACTCCCCCTCCAGCCCGCTTCGAAGATCGGCCACCCGCGCCGTCTCACCGATCAGCTGCAGGCGGACCTTCGGACCGCCCTCCGCGTCGAACTCAATGACGCCATCGGCCGCCAGAATATTTACCGCGTAACGAAGAGCCAATGCGAAGTCGAGCAGCGGGGTGTTCTTATAAGCCCAAGTCACACCACCGATCTGAAGGTCGACCGATCCGAGGAACCACCGCTCACGAACGACCCACTCTTCTGCGTTCAGAATCGCCAACTGGTCACCCAGGCGCGAAGGGGAACCCTCTTCGCCCCCTTCGCCAAGCAGGTAAGAAATTACAACGGATTCACTCATGACTATTCAGCTCCATGAACCGGGTTCCAGGGATAAGTGTCTCGAACACTTCGGTCGTCATTCAGAATGACCTCCACGTGATCGAGTTGATAGTTTCCATGACCCACGCCAGCGCGGCCGATATACCCATCCTCACCAACGGATTCCGGCATTTCGGCCCGATGGATGGTACCCGTTCTGCCCAACGTATTGGGGATTCCTTGCGGGTCCTGCTCCAGAGTCAACCCAACGACCTCATTCAAGCCCTCGCGAGGAATCGTAAAGTAGGACTTGTCCGGGAATTCTTCCGCCCCCGGCAGGAAGTGCCGACCTTCGATGTAATCGCGCTGCTCCGGATGGAGAGTGTAATCCGCCGCACTTTCGTCATCGGCCGTTTCGGCATCCTCACCCTCCGAATCGTCCGGTGCACCGTCACCTTCGGCCATGGTCTCGTCATCGACTTCGGTCCCCCCGTCGATCGGATCGCCGGAGTCCGGCGGCTGTTCGCCGTCTGCCCGGCTCTCAGCGCGAGCGTCCTCCTCTCCGGCAACCTCGACGTCCGAGACGAGGTCGGACGTGAAGCCCTGCGAGACCTCGTCCGCTGCGTCGGCCACGTGCTCGGCGAGGGCCACGGCGGCGCCGGCCACGGCCGCTGTGGCCTTGACCGCGCCTTCGGCCACGGTGACCGCGGCCTGGGCCACTTCGGTACTGGGGTCCGGCTGGTCTCCGGTCTCCGCGGCCTGCTCCTCGGGCGTGCTGTCAGTGCCCGTCGGGTCGTCGCGCTCGGCACGGTCCGCTTCGGGTGACGTCCCGGAGTCGGGCGGGGGCGTCTCCTGCGCAGCCGTGTCCTGAGCCTCGTCGGGCTCGGCACGGTCGTGCTCGGCCCCGGAAGCGGCCTCGGGGCGCGGCTCCCGTTCGGGGTCGGGTCGGAGTTCCCGTTCCCGTTCGAGTTCCCCTTCAGGTTCGGGGTCTTGTTCCGCGGCGGGCTCCGGCTCGGCTTCGGATTCCGGTCCGGCGTCCGCGTCCCGCTCCCGCTCGGGCTCGGATACGGGCTCCGGTTCGGACTCGGCTTCGGGCTCGGGTTCGCGCTCCGGCTCCGGCTCCGCCTCGGCCACGGGTTCTGCCTCCGGAGCCGGTTCGGTGTCGGGCTCGGCCTCCGATTCCGGCTCAGGTTTGCGCTCCGGTTCGGGCTCACGTTCCGACTCAGGCTCGGGATCCGGTTCTTCTTCGGGCTCCGGTTCCGCCTCGGGCTCCGGCTCGGGTTCCGGCTCCGGCTCCGGCTCGGGTTCTGGCTCCGGTTCGGGCTCGGGTTCCGGTTCTGGTTCGGGCTCAGGTTCCGGCTCGGGCTCTGACTCCTGTTTCTGGGGCTCGGGCTGTTCCGGGGCTTGTTCTTCGGGAGTCGGCTCTTCCGGTGGAGGGTCGGTCGACTCCTCGGAGGGGGTGTCGGGCTGGTGGCGGGCCGGGGTGTCCGTTGCCGGGGTTTCGGGCGCGGTCGGGTCCTGGGGAGCTGCGGGCGCGGGCGGCTCCGGGTCGTACGGGTCCGGGGTGTCGCCCTCCCGGGGTGCGTCCAGGGGCGGAGGCTCGTCCGGGACGTGGTCGCCGTCCCGGGGCTGTTCGGCCGTGGGCTGGAGCGAGGTGTCCGCCTCGCGGGCGGGCTCGGGCGTGGGGGTGTCGTCCTCCGGTTCGGCCTCCGGTGTCTGGTCGTCGGCGTCCGCCGCCCCGGAGCCGCTCCCGGAATCCGACCCGGAGTCCGACCCGGAACCCGCCCCGGCCGGCGTCTCCGGTTCGTCCCCGTCCCGCGGCGCGTGCGCGTCCGCCGGCGGCTCCGGGGGCGGAGGGGGCGGTGGCGGGGCGTCGGTCGTGCCGCCGATCTCGCTCATGGACGGGTCCCCTTCTCCCGGGCGCATTCCAGCGCCACCCGTACCGCCGTCTCCGCCACCACCGACCGCAGCCGCGACCCCGCCTCGCAGGCCATCGCGAAGGCCCGCGTGACGTGTTCCTCCGTCGTACCGCCCGTCACCGCCGCCACCGCGTCCCGCAGCCCGCTGCGGTTCACGTCGCCGATCCGGGCATGGACCCGTTCCTGCCGGTACCCCGGTAGGGCGTGGACCTGGAGGCGGTGGTCCGCCCCCGACGTCCCGGTCAGGACCAGTCCCCGGGAGGCCCATTGCGCCTGGTGGTCCGGGTAGGCGTGCGGACCGTCCGGAGCGGACGTCCTGGTCTGGTGGATGACGCGGATGACGTCCCGGAAGCGGTAGTTCGCGTACGTGTAGCGGCGCGGGTCCCCGGCCGGCGGGTCGGTGCCCAGCAGCTCGGCGCAGAGCACGGCGTGCAGCCGCCGCGCGAAGTCGCCCGGGTCCACCTCGTCGCGCATCAGGGATTCGCGGGCGGCCACCGCCCGTTCCACCGCGTACACGAGGGTGCATTCCAGGTCACGCGGCGGGAGTGCCGTCAACGCGGTCCGGACCGGGTCGGACGGGCCCGGCGCGTCCTTGCCCATCGCCTGGGCCGAGGCCGCCACGTCCGTCCAGATCAGCTGGAGGGGCTCCACGGAGCGGTGGTGGGAGTCGTTCATCGTGCGCAGGGTGCACGGTTCGAGGCGGCAGGAGGTCCCGCACAGGGGGCTGCGGCTGCCCAGCAGGGGCGGCTCGGCCGACGCGTCCTCGGCGCTCTCGTCGTGCTCCCCGTGCGGGATGGCCGTCAGGACGGGCCGGTCCATGCCGTCGGCGGCGACGGCGGCCCGTCCGGGTGGCAGGGCGACGACGTTCTCGCTCTGCTCGGGCTGGAGGTTCATCGTCGCGCCGACGGCCCGGCGGTCGTCCTCTGCGGGCAGCCGGTGCATGATCTTCAGCGCACTGTTCTTGATCACGTCGGGCAGGATCTTGCTGGGGATCTGCTCGACGATGACGACGCCCTCGCCGTACGCGCGGATCTCCGCGAGCAACGAGGCGAAGAGCTCGACGGCAGCGGCCGCGGGTCCGTCCTCGACGTTCTTCAGGAGCCGGTGCGCCTCCTCCACCACCAGGACGTGGCGCAGCGGGACTCCGCCGGCGCCGTGGTGCACCCTCAGGTGTTCGACCAGGCGGATGAGCACGGCGCCGATGAGGAAGGCCTTGTCCTGGTCGTTCGTGATCGTTTCCAGTTCGAGGACCACGTTCCCGGCGAGCAGCCCGGCGATGTCCAGGGGATGGCCCCCCTCGAAGAACCGTCCCGGCGCGCCCTCCCGCAGCGAACCCATCCGGACGTCGACGAAGCCCCGTACGTCCGCGGTGACCTCCTTGCCGTACCCGATCATCTCGACGACCTGCCGGGCGGTGGCCTGGAGTTCGCCCAGGGTCGGGTAGCGGGCCGTCCGGGGCTCGTCCGGCTCGCTCAGGAGGTACTTCGGCTTGTGGGCCGGGCGCGGTTCGCCGGTGACGAGGTCCCATCCCGCGGCCGTGTAGCACTGGGACAGGGCCCGCGACAGCACCTGCGGAAAGGGCTCGTGCCCCTCGAACGCCGCGAGGAAGAGGGCCCGTACCAGGTCCACGTGGCTCTGTAGCGGAAAGCCCGGCTCCGGCTCCAGCGGGTTGAGCGAGGCGGGGGCCACGTCCACGTCCCCGGGTCGGATCACGGTGACGCGCCGGGCGCGCTCGGGTCCCCGTCCCGCGGCGAGGCGGCCGGCGATGCGCGCGTACTCGGCCTTCGCCGGCTCGACCGCCAGCCAGGGGATCGGCCGCTCGTGCGTGGACAGGGCGGTGAGCAGGCTGCGCACCGTCTGGGACTTGCCGGAGCCGGTCGCCCCGCAGACGAAGGCGTGCCGGTTGAGGGTGGAGCGGGAGACGTGGAGCCGGTCGGCGGGCATGAGGGCCTCGTCGAGGATGTCCCCGATGAGGAAGCTCTCGGTGTCGTGTCCCGTGTCGTCGGAGGTGACGTCGAACCGGTTCGGGGCCACCGTCCGGATTCCCGGGAGTTCCCTCGCGGGCGGCCGGGCCAGCGCCGCGACCAGTTCGGCGGGGGCGACGAAGGGCACGCTGCCCGGCGGCCCGGCAGCGTCGGCCGGTTGCGGCGTGACGACGGTCAGCGCCTCGGCGAGGGGTACCGGATGCCGCGCCGGTACGAGCACGTACGGCAGGTCGTCGAGGTCGCCCGCACCGCACAGCAGGGCTGCCGAGGCGAGCGCCGACTCGGGCCGCTCGGCGCCGACCAGGACGCGCACGTTCCACACCCCGGTGGCGAGGGCGCGGGTCAGCTCGCGGTAGCGGGCCTCGGCCCGGTCGGCCGCCACCCGGTCGGCGGCGGAGTTCTCGCGCTGGCGCAGCCGGGGCAGCTGGACGGCGAGTGCGGCGCGTTCCTGTTCCAGTCGCCCGTACGGGACGGGCTCGGCCAGGACGAGCCAGGCGAAGGCGTCCGGGAGGTGGGCGACGGCGTCGTCGAACGAGCCGCGGCGTTCGCTGGGCAGGGCGCGCTCGTCGTCGCCCAGGCGCAGGGCGTCGTGGGCGCCCGGGCAGGGGATCCAGAACGGCAGCCGTTCCAGCAGTGCGACCGTCTCGCCCGCCGGGACGTCCCGGGCGATGGACCCGGGAGGGTAGCGCAGAGGGCGTTCCGTGCCGGCCGCGGCGGGCTCGTCGCCCGCGGGCGGGAAGGAGGGCGATCCGCCCACCAGGAAGTGCAGCGGCCGGTGCCGGCCCGGGCGCACCCATGCCGCGGCCAGGCCCGTCGGGCGGTCCGTCACGGGAGCGGAGAGCCCGGAGAGCACGGCGTGGGCCGCCGTGACGGCGGCGGTGAGCTGGGCGGCCGTACGGTCCTCCGTACGCGGGTCCTCGGGCCGCCGGGGCACGGTGATCAGGCGGTGGAAGCGGTACGCGCCGAGTCCGGCGGCCAGGCCCGTGTCCCTGGACCCGGCACCGGGAGTCACGTCAGGCTCGCGCGGGGGCGGGCGGAGAGCCGGGGCAGGAAGTTGATGCCGGGATTGCAGTCCCCGAACACGACGCGCCGGCCGCCCGGCCCGGTTTCGACGAGGACCAGGCCGGTCGCCGGGAGGGCCTGGAGCTGGGTGGGCTCGATCGCGAACTCGTAGACCCGGCTGAGGTTCTCGCCGGTCGTCGTCGACCGGGCGGTCGAGGTGTTGGTCGAGTCCTGCCAGCTGCGCGAGAGGGAGGTCGAGAAGGAGCTGGAGCTCCCCCAGTTGCTGCCGGACATGCCGCCGCCCCGGTTGGAGCCGTCCGTGTCGGAGACGCCCCGCTGGACGCCGTAGCTGCTGCCGCGGCCCTCGGTGAGGGTCTCCCCGATCTGCCGGGTCAGCTGGTTCACCAGGAACTTGTGCTCCTGCCCGATGAACTGCGCGGCCGCCTTGGCCTCCTCGCCGTTGCCCATGCGCATGAAGACCGTCGCGCTGTCCGATCCGCCGGCGACCTGGACCGTGCCCTCCCTCAGGTGTTCGAGCAGGAACACCAGCCTGACGCCGGCCGTGCGTGCCTCGCGCGCCATCGATTCCAGGGCGTCGCGTCCGAGATGGTCGGCTCCGGCGACGACGAGCGTCCCCGATCCGTGCGGTATGGCGCGGGTGCGCAGGGCGTGGACCAGCCGGAAGAACACGAAGCGGTCCGTGAGGTCCTTGCGGCGGCGCACGGAGTCTTCAGTCGTGACGATCGTCAGTCCGGCGGGCCGCCACCAGTCCGCGGCGCGGCCGTCGGGGACGGCGGCCTCCTGCCCCCTCGGCGTGAGCAGTTCCGTCTGGGCCCGGACGTAGCGCAGTTCGTTCTGGACGCGCTCGCCCTGGCCCAGGAGGTCCACCGCCCGGGTGATCGATTCGACCTCGGCGGGGCTGAGCGGGCCGGCGGCGTCCGGGGCGGGGTCGTAGACGCGGAGCAGGACGCGCAGGCCGGCGGCGAGGCGGGTGAAGGTGACCGGTCCTTCGAGCAGTTCCGCGACGGTCTGCACGACGTCCACGTCGATGGTGTGGAGGTCCACGTCCGCGCCGGGCGGGCGCATGGTGCCCAGCGCTTCGGCCATGGCCTCGGCCAGCTCCTCGGGAGTGAACTCCGCGCTGAGATCGGCGTCGAGCAGGGCTCCGGGCATGGGTACGTGGGCGACGGCGATGTCGCGGCGCGCTGCGAGGCCGGCGAGTTCGAGGGCGACGGCCTGCTGGGTGAGGTCCAGGACGACGAGCGGCCCGCCACCGCCGAGGAGCGGCCCGCCGACCGTGGCGAGCAGGCTCGCCCAGCCATTGCCCGTGCCCCCGAACACGTCGATGCGACTGGGACCGGACGTGAGGGAGAGCGGGAACCAGGTGTCCAGCGTCTGGTTGTGCCGCAGGTGCTCCGCGCGGTGGGCGTCGATCCGGCTCTGCCAGGCGTGCCGGCTCTGCTCGTAGTCCTGCCGGGCGCGGGTGCGGGCGGCTTCCAGGCGTCGTCGGGCGGCCCCCAGCCTGGCGGCCGGGGAGGTCGCGGCCATGAGGACGATGACGAGGACGATGACGGTCACGGCGGCGGCCGCTCCGCCGGCGGCGAAGGCGACGATGCCCGCCAGCAGGAGGAGACAGCCCGAGCCCTTGTTCTTCCGCGCGGTCATGACGCGCTCCTCCATGGCGCGGACCTCGTCGCCCGAGGGCTCGGAGTAGACGGGCGGACGCTGGGCGTCGCGGTGTGCGGGCGGCTCGGGCGGCTGGACGAACTCCCAGCCCCAGCGCTCCTGGCCGGTGAAGACGCGCCGGGCCAGTTCCGCCCCGGCGTCCGGCTCGTCCCCGCCGCGAGGTTCGGTTGCCGGCACGCTCTCGGCAGCACTCATGACGCCCCCCTGTCGATGTCGGAGCATCCTGACCGCCGGAGGGGCGCCTGTCAGCTCCCCGGATGTCCGCGGGAGCCGACTTTGACCAGAAGTCATCTACGAATGACCGAAGTTGATGCACCGTCAGATATCTGGACGAGCGCACTCCGCCGCGAGGTCCGCGATGCGGGCCGGGCCGATGCGGCAGCAGCCGCCGATGAGGCGGGCGCCCGTGCGGCGCCAGGCGGGGACGGGCCAGGGGGACTCGGCCCGCGGGGGGTGCCAGGTGGCGGTGGCCGACTCCCATACGGAGCCGTCGTTGGGGTACGCCACGAGGGGCTTGACGGTGACACCGGCCGCCGCTTCGAGGGCGGGCAGCACCTCGGCGGGATCGCAGCAGTTGACACCGACGGCGATGACCTCCGGGGAGGCGGCGGCGCGTGCGAATGCGTCGGGAAGGGGGGCGCCGGAGCGGGTGCGGCCCCCTTCGACGGTGTAGCTCAGCCAGGCCGGGCCGCCGGTCTCCGCGAGGATGCCGAGCAGCGCCTCGGCCTCGTCCGGGTCGGGGATGGTCTCCAGGGCCAGGACGTCGGGTCCGGCGGCGAGCAGGGCCTCGATGCGGGGCCGGTGGAAGGCGGCGAGCTCGCGCACGCTCAGGCCGTACCGGCCGCGGTACTCCGAGCCGTCCGCGAGGACCGCGCCGTACGGGCCCACGGAGGCGGCCACCCACACCTCGTGGCCGGCGGCCTCGGCCGCGCGGGCGGCGAGGTCGACGCTGCGCCGCAGCAGCGCGGTGGTCGCGGCGCGGTCGTGGCCGTGGGCGGCGAAGGAGGCGTAGCCGACCTGGTAGCTGGCGGTGATCAGCACCTCGGCGCCGGCCCGGACGTACGCCCCGTGGGCGGCCTCCACCTGGTCCGGCCGCTCGGCGAGCACCCGTCCCGACCAGAGGGCACCGGACAGGTCGCAGCCCTGGGCGGCGAGCTGGTTGCTCAGCCCGCCGTCCAGGATCAGGGACCTGTGGCTCAGGGCTTCGGCGAGCGGGCCGGACGCGCGGGGCATGGCTGGCCGGCCTCCGTCAGCCGAGCTGGGACTGGACCTGGGTGGAGATCAGCTCCAGGTGATCCAGGTCGTCGAGGTCGAGCACCTGGAGGTAGGCGCGGGAGGAACCGATGGCCTCGTAGGTGCCGAGCTTGTCCACGACCTCGGCCGGGGAGCCGGCCAGGCCGTTGGCCTTGAGCTCGTCCACGTCACGGCCGATGGCGGCGGCCCGGCGGGCCACCTCGGCGTCGTCCTTGCCCACGCAGACCACCAGGGCGTTGGAGTAGACGAGCTCGCCGGCGCGGCGCCCGCCCTCCGCGGCGGCCTCCCGGACCCGGGCGAACTGCCGGGCGCTGTCCGCGACCGAGGCGAACGGCATGTTGAACTCGTCCGCGTACCGCGCGGCGAGCCGGGGGGTGCGCCGGGCGCCGTGGCCGCCGATGAGCACGGGCACCTTGGCCTGGGCGGGCTTGGGCAGCGCGGGCGAGTTCTCCAGCTGGTAGTGGTGGCCCGCGTAGTCGAAGCGGTGGCCGGTCTCGGTGGCCCACAGCCCGGTAACGATCGCCAGCTGCTCCTCGAGCCGGGCCATCCGCTCCGCAGGGAAGGGGATCCCGTAGGCCTTGTGCTCCTCTTCGAACCAGCCCGCGCCCAGGCCGAGTTCGACCCGGCCGCCGGACATCTGGTCGACCTGGGCCACCTGGATGGCGAGGACGCCGGGCAGCCGGAAGGTGCCGGCCGTCATCAGCGTGCCCAGCCGGATCCGGCTGGTCTCGCGGGCCAGGCCCGCGAGGGTGATCCAGGCGTCCGTCGGACCGGGCAGGCCGTCGGCGGAGCCCATCCTGAGGTAGTGGTCGGAGCGGAAGAACGCTCCGAAGCGGAGTTCTTCGGCGGCCTTGGCAACGCGGAGCAGAGTCTCGTAGCTCGCGCCCTGCTGGGGTTCAGTGAAGATACGGAGTTCCATGACTCCATATTGCCTATCCGTCACTCAGACCCCGTTCCATGTGGGTGTGAAAGGGCCCGGCCGTCGCGACTCCGCGTTGTTCTCTGACGGCCGCGTGGCCCAGACGACGTCAATGCGGCCGTCCACGCGCTCCCTGTCGGTGCCTGCCTTCGACGCATTGGGGGCGACGGTGACGGCATCCACGAATAGCCCCAGGAACGCACGCCGCTCGTCGACCTCCCACCGACCCCAGATGCCGCCCTCCGCGAAGGGGTCACTGTCGGTGTCGCTGAACCACTCGTCGAGCGGGAGGCGGGTGCTGACCGTTGCCGACGCCGTCAGCTCCGCCATACGCGCCGTGCAGACCTCTGCGTGGGCCTGGTACTTCTGGATGGTGTCCTTGAACGCCTTCTTACCGACGTCGCCGTCGTATAGGCCTTCAGCACGGTCGTGGTACAGCGCTTCCATGCTGGCCTGCACATGGAGAAGTTGCGCTTCCTGCTCCCCCAGCTCCTCCGCAGCCTGTGGGTCGGTTCCCTGTACCGCGAAACGCTCCGCTGCGATCGACAGCCATTCGACGTCATCCGGGTCGGGCCCAGACCCGCGACGCCACGACGTCGTCAGCATGGCTCATGACGACCCGGAGGACGTGCTTCGACTCGTCGCCAACCGCGCGACGAAGGTTGCACACATAGGTCCCCTGCGCACGGGACACAGTCATTCCTGCATCGCACCGCCCACAGTGGAGGATCCCCCACGACCCCAGGAACGTCCGCTCGCCGGTCCGGTCTCGCTGTACGGTGCGTTTGCGCCCGTCCAAGGAGCGCTGGAGGTCGTACCAGCGCTTGGGGGAGATGAACCCCGTATGCGGCGCTACGGGTTGCCCCTTGGCGTCGCGCAGAATGGCACGCTGCTTGCTCTTGGGGTCCACAGGGCCGATGGCGTAGCCGGCCAGTCGTGGGTCACGCAGGATCCGGCCTACGACAGTGGGCGACCACTCGGCGTTGGCCTCATCGGACGGCCCGCTCTTGCGGCTGCGTTGCGCGGCAGCGACGCGCGCCTGAGCGGTCTCCTCGTCCAGGCTTCCGTACGGCGTCCTGGCCCGCCTCTCCGTCAGCTCCGCAGCGATGGCGCTGGGGTTCCTCCCGTCCTCTGCCAAGTCAATGATGCGGGTCACCGTGTCGGCGGGAGTGCACTCGGGGCCAAGCTTCTTTTCGGTCTGCGGTCCCGGACTCAGCACACGAATGGTCAGCCCGTCGACGCTGACCTGATCGGCAACGAATCCAAAGGGCACGGGGCCGCTGGAGTGCGAGCCCTTTGCACTGAGCTGAGCGAAGGCATCCTTGATGAACTTGCTCTTGTTCTTGCTCTCCTGGTGCGCCAGGTCAGCGATTAGAGCGAAGAAGGCGACACCGAACGGATTGTCGTCGGAAGTGTTGATGAAGGGTTCTTGGGTGCTGACAAGTGCGACCCCGCACTTCGCCAACTCCTCTTGGATCTTGAGTGCTTCAGCCGCGCCCTGGCGGGTGAGCCGGGAGAGCATGTAGATCACGAGGACATCGAACTCACCCTTTCGGGCGTCCTCCAGCATCCGCTCAAAATCCGGACGGTAGACGTCAGGGTCGTAACCAGAGAGGCCGACGTCTTCGTAGTGCCCTGTGTGCGTCCACGCGGCCTGGCTGTTGATGAAGGCGATGCCAGTATCTTTCTGCATTTTGGGAGATGCAGAGCTGTCGCTTTCGCTCTTGTGGCTCTGCCGGCCGTACGTCCTGGCCCTGATCGTGTCCGGGCCCCTGTCCCCCAGGGCGATTGGCTCCATGGGTAGATACGCTAGCGGTTCCGAAGAATACGTCGAAGCCCAATGCGAAGATCTATGCTTCCCGTTCTACCCTCCCCACCCCTGCCGGGTGAATCTGCGTCAACCGGAACGTCCGCCCCGGCCCGCCAGTGACCAGCCCGGAGGGGGATCGTTTGCTCGGTCGGAGCCGGACCGCCCGGCCCGCGCGCCGGCGGCCTTTCGCCGGTACGTCCACCGCCCCCTTCCGCACCGGAAGGGCGAGGGCCAAAAAGGAGGCCGCCATGTCCCGAGAGGCCGCGCCGGAGACCCCCCAACCGACCGGACAGACCGGACAGGCAGCGCACGACCACGCACACCAGGAGTCCGGGGTCCCCGCCCGGAACGGCGCACCGAAGGGCCTGCTCCAGCAGATGGAAGAGCTGATGGCGGCGCTGAACGCCGACCTCTCGCAGCTCGACGCCGATCTCCAGTCCTCCACGGACCGCACGCCCGCCGGCCCCGACACCTCGCTGACCCCGGGCAGCCGCGCCATCGAGAGCCCCTCCTACCGGCCGTTCTGACCGTGCGGGTCCCGTCGCGCGCGACGGGACCCCACCCGTGCCGGGACGGACCCGTACCGGGACCCGTGCGATCCGGTCGCGTCGGCCGGTCGTGCCGGCCGGTCGTGCCGGCCGGTCTCAGGCCACGCCGGAGGCCGATCCCCGCTCGCGGACCGCCAGGCGGCGCAGGATCGCGCGCACCCGGTCGCTCGACTCGTCAGCCGCGTCGATCGACTCTATGCACTGCCAGTACAGGCTCTCCTCGTCCGTCGCGCAGGCGACCCCGACCAGGGCTATGCCCACTTCGCCTAGCAGCGCCTGGAGCCCGAGCAGTGCCTGACGGACGTCCGTCACCTCGGTCAGCTGCGCCGCCCGCGGCGGATGGGCGGGCGTGATGCCCTCGCCGCGCAGGGCCGCCCGGTCGAGCACCCCGCATCCTCTGCCCCCCGCCTCACCCAGCCCTCTCGCCTCGGGTCTCAGCTCCGGCGGCCCGGTGACCGCCAGCCATCCCCCCAGTCCCTGTGCGAGCGCCTGGGCCTGCCAGGCCTCGCCCACGATGTCCCACGCAGCCCCGCTCCGTGCCAGCGCGTGCCGGCCGGCCGCGATGAGCCGTACCGCATCCATATGCCGTCCCCCGTCCGCACGACATCGCCAATCCCATCACTACCCAGAGTGAGGGCAACGAGCCAGTAAAGCCAGGGGTATTCGGAAATTGTGGACACAAACGTGATTGTGGACGAGGCCATCACTCCGAAGAGTGACGATTAGGGGTCGAAGTGCCCGGCACCGGGAAGCGGAGCTCGTTCCTCTCGATCTTCGCGGCGAGCGCATCCAGCACATCCACCCCCAGAACCTCACAGAACTGCAGCAGATACGCGAGCACGTCGGCCACCTCGTCGGCCACCCGGTGTGCGGTCTCCGGCTTCTCCATCACCCTCGCCGACTGTTCCGGCGTCAGCCACTGGAAGATCTCGACCAGTTCGGCCGCCTCCACACTCAGGGCCACCGCCAGGTTCTTGGGCGTGTGGTAGGGCTCCCAGCCCCGCGCCGCCGCGAAGTCCGCGAGCCTGCGCTGCAATCGGTCCAGCCGCTCGTCCGGCCGCTCGTCGTTCATGGGGTCAGGTCTACCACCGTGACGCCCTGGATCCCACGGGCGAGGTCCGCGGACCCCTCCCCCACCGCCGCCACCAGCCGGACGTGGCCCCGGCCGCAGGACAGCAGTGCCAGGCGCAGCAGTTCGGCGGTCTGCCGCCGGTCCAGGCCGTGGTCGAAGCCGTCGGCGAGGACCGTCAGCGCCTGCTGCGCGGAGAGCAGTTCGGCGGCGGGGTCCATGGCCAGCACGCCCGGTCCGGTCAGCAGGACCAGCGCCAGCGCGAGGAAGCGCAGCTCGCCCGCGCCGAGGCGGCCGAATTCCGTGGCGGGCCGGCCGGGGCCGCGCTCCAGCAGCGCGGTGACGGGGCCGTCCGCGCGGGCCCGTACGTCCAGCCCCGCGACCGGGCCCGCGCAGCCGGTGCGGGCCGCCTCGGCCAGCAGTGCGTGGCGGGTGCCGCATTCGTGCCGCGTCCGGCGCAGTACGTCGGCCAGGTTGACGCAGTCGCCCAGCAGCCGGCCCTCCCCCTGCGGGGCGGGGGCGCGCATCCGGTCGGGGCGGGGGTCGCAGGGGAACACCGAGCGCAGCGCCACCACCACCTGCTCGGCGGCGGCCAGCACCTGTCGCTGCCCGGCCGTGGCGCCGGCCACCCGGAGCGGGAGCAGGGCCGTGCCGAGCCGGTCGTCGGGCAGCGGGGCCCGGGTGACCCCGGTGGCGCCCCCGGTCAGCCACGCGGCCTGCACCGAGCGCCGGCCGGGGTCGCGCAGGGCGGTGCTGAGCAGGATCTCGCCGTCCTGCGTGAGCCGTTCGCCGACGATCCGCAGCGCGGGCTCGGCCTGCACGGCGAGGTCCAGCCGGACGGGCCCGGCGGGGCCGTCGACCGTGCAGCCGATGCGGAACCCGCGCCGCCGGTCGGCATCGGGGACCGCCCGGTCCGGGATACGGGCAGACGAGTCCGGGAAGGCCTCCTCCAGCGTGGCGCCGGAACCCAGCGCGGCCAGGGCCTCGTAGGCGGCCAGGACCTGGGACTTGCCGCTGCCGCTGGGCCCGCCGAAGAGCGTGACGGGCCCGAGCGGGAAGACGGCCCCGCGGTGCGGGCCGAAGGCGGACAGCCGCAGCTCGGTGACGACGGGCCGGTGCTGCGGCTGCCGCTGCGCGGGCACGGCCGGGGCTCCGGCTAACCGGACCGGACCCGCGGCCCCGGAGCCGGAGCCGAGGCCCGAGCCCGGACCAACGCCCGAGCCGCGGCCAAGGCCGGGCCCGGAGCCCGAGCCCGACCCAGGGCCGGAGCCTGGTCCATGGCCAGAGCCTGACCCGGAGCGCGCGACCGGGACCGGGACGACGGTGACAGCGGCGACGGCAGGAGCAGCAGTGACAGCCGCAGCAGCAGTTGCCGCAGTGACGGCAGGCGCCGCGACAACGGCAGGTGCGGTGACGGCCGCAGTGACGGCAGGCACCGCAGCAACGGCAGGTGCGGTGACGGCAGGTGCCGCGGCGGCAGTCGCGGCGGTCACACGTGCGGCGACGGCGGTGACGGCGGTGACGCTTGCGGCGGCGCGGTCCGCCGCCGCGTCCAGGGGGGCTTCCATGCGCCGGACGGTACGGGTCGGCGGACCCCCCGAGAGCCCGCCGAACCGTTCCGCCCCCGCGACCTTCCTACGATCGGGGGACAGCCGCCGCGGCGATCCCCTCGACCTCCGTCCCGACGGGCGCCAGCAGGAAGACGTTCCGGTCGACCCGGTGCATCCCGCTGCCCAGCCCGAAGACCACACCGCTGCTGAAGTCCAGGATCCGCTTGGCCACTTCACTGTCCGCGCCGGTGAGGTCGAGCAGCACCGGGATCTGCGCGATCAGGTACTCGGCCACCTCCCGGGCGTCCGCGAAGATCTGGACCCGGATCACCACGAAGCGCCGCTGTTCCGCCGCGGACACCCCGGGCGACTTGGGGATCGTGCGGTGGTCCACCCGGGAAGGCCATTCGTTGCGACTGCGCAGGGGTACCACCTGCGCGAGCCCCTCCCACTGTTCGTCAGTGACGTCGTACCTGCTCACCGGGCCGCCTCGGCTGTGCGCTTCATGTGCATCCCGCCATCCTCTCGCGTTTCACCCGTTCAGCCCAACAGCGACACGAGCGGGACGGGTACTCCCCGAGGACCAAATGGGTTAGGTTAGGCATACCTAACCCACTCGGGACTATGGAGAGATCCGCATGCGCATGTCCGGTGCCCCTGCCACCCCGGCCGCCCACCCCGCGCCCGCCACCCGGCCCACCGACGCCGAGCGGGTCCGGTCCGTCCTGGCCGCCGCCCACTCCATGACCGTGGTCGCCGACGGGCTGCGCTCCGAGGTCCGCCACCTCGACGGCGCCGACCCCATGGGCCGGCTCCACCTGCACCCCGCCGAACCCGGCGGGGGCGCCGAACACCGCCCCGCGATCCGGCTGGAGTTCACCGACGTCGCCCCCACCCCCGTACGCGACCGGGTGCGCGCCCGCGTCACCGTCCTGGGTCGCATGCTTACCCCCTACCCGGACGGGAGCGCCGGACCCGACTCCTCCGACAGCACCTGCATGGAATTCGGCCGGGCGGTCCTGGAGACCGAGGACGGCGTCTCGTACATCGGCCTGGAGGAGCTGGAAGCGGCCCGGCCGGACCCCCTCGCCCCGTACGAGGCCGGCATGCTCACGCACCTCCTCGACGACCACCCCGACCTCGTCACCCTGCTGCTGCGCCTGGTCCAGCCGCTGCCCACGGCCTCCGTGGTCCGCGCGCTGCCGGTCGCCATGGACCGGTACGGGATCACCCTGCGCCTGGAGGAGCGCCGCGGCCACCGCGACGTACGGCTACCCTTCCCCTCGCCGCTGGACGACGTCGAGCAGTCCGGGGCGCAGATCCAGGCGCTCTTCAGCGCGGCCCGGCGGCGCTCGCACCGCAACACGCTGCCTGCCTGAGGCAGCCTGTGGCCACCTGTGGCCGCCCGCCCAGGAATTCACGGAAGCCGGAATAGCGGCCCGGGGGGCCCTGTTGGGGACGATCATGAAGGCCATCACGTACAGCGCATACGGAACTGCCGAGAACCTCACGGTCGTTGACGCCCCGGAGCCCAAGGTCGGACCGGGCGAGGTCCTCGTCCGCGTCAAGGCCGCCGGGGTCAACCCGGTGGACTGGAAGCTCGCCGCCGGATACCTCGACCCGATCCTCGAAGTCCGCTACCCGGTCATACCCGGCTGGGACGTCGCCGGTGTCGTCGAAGCGGTCGGCCCGGACACCTTCGACTACGCCGTGGGCGACGAGGTCTACGGCTACGTGCGCAAGGAGTGGGTCGAGCTCGGCACGTACGCCGAGCTGGTCGCCGCCCCCGTCCGCACCCTCGCCCGCAAGCCCCGCGAGCTGACCTTCGAGCAGGCCGCGGGCATCCCGCTGGCCGGGCTCACCGCCTACCAGTCGCTCACCCGGGCCGGGCTCAAGGCCGGCGAGACCGTGGTCATCCACTCCGCGGCCGGCGGCACCGGCTCCTTCGGCGTGCAGATCGCGGTCGCCCTCGGCCTGCGCGTCATCGGCACGGCGGGCGCGCACAACCACGATTACCTGCGCTCGCTCGGCGCCGAACCCGTCCTGTACGGGGACGGGATGGCCGACCGGATCCGCGCGCTGGCGCCCGAAGGCGTCGACGCGGGCCTCGACTTCTACGGGGACGGCGTCATCGAGCTGCTCCAGTCCCTGGTCAATGAGCGCGACCGGGTCGTCTCCATCGCCGACTACGAGGCCGCGGCCAAGGGCGCGCACCAGCTGTGGGTGCGCCCGGACACCGCCGACCTGACCTTCCTGGCGGAACTGGCCGACGCGGGGAAGCTCACGGTCAACGTCGAGCACGCCCTGCCGCTCGCGGAGGCCGCGAAGGCGTGGGAGCTCAGCGCCGCCGGCCGGACCCGCGGCAAGATCGTGCTGACCGTCTGACGGCCCCGCACCGACGTCGGGCGGGGGCGGCCCGCCGGAGCACCCGGCTCCGGCGGGCCGCCCCCGCCCGCTCACGCATGGGTGACCCGGCCGGTCACGCCCCCGCCGGCGCTGCGGCGTAGCGGTTGGCCGGACGGGGCAGGCCGTAGTTCTCCCGGAGGGTGCGGCCGGTGTACTCGGTGCGGAAGAGCCCGCGCCGCTGGAGGATCGGCACGACCTGGTCTACGAAGTCGGTCAGGCCGGTGGGCAGGACGGGCGCCATGATGTTGAAGCCGTCGGCGGCGCCCTGGGTGAACCACTGCTCCAGCTGGTCGGCGATCTGCTCGGGGGTACCCGCGAAGACCCGGTGGCCGCGGCCGGCGCCGAGGCGGGCCATCAGCTCGCGCAGGGTGAGGCCGTCGCGCCGGGCGAGTTCGGCGACGAGGGTGAAGCGGCTCTTGTTGCCGTTGATGTCCCGCTCTTCCGGGAGTTCGGGCAGCGGGCCGTCCAGGGGACGGCCGGTGAGGTCGACGCCGAGCATGCCGGAGAGCTGGGCCAGCCCGTACTCGGGGACCTGGAGGTCGGTGAGCTGCTGCTCCAGGGCCTTGGCCTCGGCCTCGGTGGAGCCGATGACGGGGGCGATGCCGGGGAGGACCAGCAGGTCGCCGTCGGTGCGGCCGTACTTGGGCAGGCGGGACTTGAGGTCCTTGTAGAAGGTCTGGCCGTCGGCGAGCGTCTGTTGGGCGGTGAAGACTGCCTCCGCGTACCGGGCGGCGAACTCCTTGCCGTCCTCGGAGGAGCCCGCCTGGACCAGCAGCGGGTACCCCTGGGGGGAGCGCGGCACGTTGAGCGGGCCGGCGACCCCGAAGTGCTCGCCGCGGTGGGCCGCGGGGTGGAGCCTGTCGGTGTCGGCGTAGATGCCGCGCTCCTTGTCGAGGACGATCGCGTCGTCCTCCCAGCTGTCCCAGAGCTTGGTGGCGACGTCGAGGAACTCGCGGGCCCGCTCGTAGCGCAGGCCGTGTTCCAGGTGCTCGTCGCGGTTGAAGTTGCGGGCCTCGTCGACGGTCCCGGAGGTGACGATGTTCCAGCCGGCCCGGCCGCCGCTGATGTGGTCGAGGGAGGCGAACTTCCGGGCGGTGTGGAACGGCTCGTTGAATGTGGTGGAGACGGTCGCGATGAGCCCGATGTGCTCGGTGACGGCGGCGATCGCGGAGAGCAGCGTCAGCGGTTCGAAGCCGCCGAGGGCGTTGTAACGGGCCTTGCCCCAGAGGGCGAGTCCGTCGGCGAAGAAGACGGAGTCGAGCTTCCCGCGTTCGGCGGTGCGGGCCAGTTCCTGGAAGTACCGCAGGTCGGTGACGCGTTCGGGGCTGCTGTCGGGGTGGCGCCAGGCTGCGTCGTGGTGCCCGGCGTTCATCAGGAAGGCGTTGAGGTGGAGGGTCCGGGGTGCGGTCATTTTCTGTTCCTCGGGGTGGGGTGCCGGTGGTGCGGGGCGGCGGCGGGAGGCGTCAGGCCGGGACGCGCCAGAGGCTGAGGCGGCGTTCGACCGTGACCAGGAGCTGGTTGAAGGCCACGCCGATCGCGGAGATCGTGACGATGCCCGCGTACATCTGGGGGATGGCGAAGTTGAACTGCGAGGCGTTGATCAGGTAGCCGAGCCCGGCCTTGGCGCCGATCATCTCCGCGGCCACCAGGACGAGGATGGACACGGCGCCGGCCAGTCGGATGCCGGTGAAGATCGTCGGCACCGAGGACGGCAGGATCACCTTCTGGAACAGCCTCGGCGTGGACAGGTCCATCGAGCGGGCCAGCCGGACCAGGGTGGGATCGGCGTTGCCGACGGCGCTGATGGTGTTCAGCAGGATCGGCCAGAGGCAGGCGTAGACGACGATCGAGACCTTCGAGGTCTCGCCGATGCCGAGCAGGAGCACGAAGACCGGCAGCAGGGCCAGGGCCGCGGTGTTGCGGAACACCTCCAGCAGCGGGCCCAGCAGCGCGGCGACCGGCCGGTACCAGCCGATGAGCAGGCCCAGCGGGACGGCGACGGCCACGGCTATCGCGAAGCCGCCGAAGGAACGGGCGAGGCTGGCGCGGGCGTGCTGGCCCAGCTGGCCGTTGCCCAGCAGCTCCCACCAGGCCCGGGCGACCTCGCTGACGGGCGGCAGGAAGGTCGCGTCCACCAGGCCCAGCCGGGGCGCGGCCTCCCACACGGCGAGCAGGACGAGCACGGCCGCCGAGCGCAGGGCCACGGCGCGCAGCCCCTGGCCGAGCGCCCGGGCGGGCCGCCGTAGGGGATGCGGGGCCGTACGGGACTCCGGCCCGGCCACCGCCGGAGGCGGGGCGTCGGCCCGCTCCCGTACGGCGGGCGGCGGGGCGGGTACGGGCTTCCGGTCGGGGCCGGCACCCGCGACGGGGCCGGCACCGGTTGCCGGGGCCGGGGCTGCGGGGGCCGGGGCTGCGGGGGCCGGGGCCGGGGCGGTGACGGTACTTGTACCGGTCCCGGTCCTGGTGGTGGTCGTGTCGTCGGTGGTCGTGTCGGTGCTCATACGGTGGCCTCCTCCTTCTCCAGTAGCTGCGCGCGGGCGACCTCGTCGTGGAGCAGGGTCCAGATCTCGTGGCGGTAGCGGGCGAACTCCGGGCTGGAGCGCAGGTCCTCGCCCTGGAGACCGGGCCCGCGGGCGTCGAAGGAGATCGGGACGACCTCCTTGACGCGGCCCGGGCGGGAGGTCATGACGGCCACCCTCTGCCCGAGGTAGACGGCTTCCTCGATGCCGTGCGTGATGAAGACGACGGTCTTGCCGGTGCGCTGCCAGATGCGGCGCAGTTCGTCCTGGAGGGACTCGCGGGTCTGCGCGTCGAGGGCCGCGAAGGGCTCGTCCATCAGCAGCACGTCCGGGTCGTACGCCAGCGAGCGGGCGATGGCGACCCGCTGGCGCATTCCGCCGGAGAGTTCGTGCGGATGCCGGTCCTCGAATCCCGTGAGGCCGACGAGGTCCAGGAACTCGCGGGCCCTGGCCGTTCGTTCACGCTTCGGGACGCCGGTCGCCTCCAGGCCGAAGGCGACGTTGCCCAGCGCCGTTCGCCAGGGCAGCAGCGCGTACTGCTGGAAGACGATGCCCCGGTCCAGGCCCGGACCGGTGACCGGCCTGCCGTCGAGCAGGATGCGGCCGGAGGTGGGCCGGGACAGGCCGCCGAGCAGGTCCAGGAGGGTGGACTTGCCGCAGCCGCTGGGGCCCACGACGACCACGAACTCCCCCGCCTCGATCTCCAGGTCGATGCCGTCGAGGGCGGTGAACTCCTCCTCGTTCCTCCTCTTCTTCTTGTCCTTCGTGGGGAAGGTCTTCGTCACGGACTCGAACACGATCTTCGCCATGCCGGGTCAGCCCTTCCCGTAGCCGTTGAACTCGTTGGTGTAGAGGTCGGCGGCCTTCAGCTGCCCCGGCTTGATGTCGCCGCGCTCGCCGAGCCAGTCGAGCCAGAGCTGGAACTGCTTGTCGGAGATCCGGCCGCCCGTCTCGGCGACCCCGTAGGAGTGCCAGTACTGGAGGGTGGCGGTGTCCTCGTTGCGGCCGCGCTTCCTGACGATCTCCGTCATCCGCGCGACGACCTCCTCGCGCGGGGTGGCGCGGGACCATTCGATGGCCTTGGCCACTCCGGTCGCGAAGGTCCGTACGGTGTCCGGGTTCTGCTTGATGAAGCGCTCGGTCATGATGTAGGTGCCGGCGCTGAACGGGCCGAGCAGTTCGACGTCGGTGAACAGCGGGCGGATGCCGCCGGCCGCGAGGGCCTTGTCGCGCAGGACCCCGGTGAGCACGCCGACCTCGATCGTCTTCTGCCGCAGGGACTGCTCGGTGTTGACGGGCGGCACCACGAGCGGCTCGACCTTGTCGGCTTCGGCCTTCGAGAGGCCGCCCCGGCTCAGGTAGATGTCGAGCAGGGCCTGGTAGTGGGCGCCGAGGGTGTTCATGCCGACCTTCTTGCCGATCAGGTCGCGGGCCGAGCGGATCGGGCTGTCCTCCAGGACGTAGTAGCCGCCGTAGGAGTGCTGGTCGGAGCCGTAGGAGGCGACGACGGCCTTGATGGGGGCCTTGGTGGAGGCGAGCTTGATGACGGCGCCGTTGAAGGCGCTGCCGAAGTGGGTCTGGCCCGTGGCGGCGGACTGGATGTCCTGCGGGCCGCTGATGGTGTTGCCGACCCAGTCCAGGGTGACGTCGCCGAGGTAGCCGAGGTCCGCGGCGAGTTCGGGGAGCGTGACCGCTCCGACCGCCCCCTGGTACTTGAGGGAGGTGATCTGCTTGCCGGATCCGCCGGTAGCGGTGGCCGTACCGCAGCTCACCGCGGCCGCCGAGATGCCGAGCAGGGCGAGGAACTGGCGTCGGGAGGTGGGGGGCGAGGCGAAGGCTGTGGGCATGGCGGGTCCTTGTCGGTACGGGCGGGCCGGAGCGGGGCCGCGGCTACGGCGTGGTGGTGAGGGCGGCGGGTGCCGCGGTGCGGCGCAGCAGGGCGTCCGCGAAATCGTCGACGGCCTGGAAGAGGTCCAGTTCGGCCTCGGGCCGCAACCGGTCGGGGCCGGAGCCCCGTTCGACGGAGGAGTCCAGGACGAACCGGCCGGCGGTGACGTGGCGCGCGCCGAGCGCGGCGAGCACCGGGCGCAGGGCGTAGTCGATGGTCAGTACGTGGGCGAGGCTGCCGCCCGTGGCGAGCGGCAGGACCGTCTTCCCGGCCAGGCCGTCCTGCGGCAGCAGGTCGAGGAAGGCCTTGAGTAGGCCCGTGTACGCCGCCTTGTAGACCGGTGTCGCGATGACGAGGCCGTCGGCCGCGGCGACGGCCTCCAGGGCCCGGCGGATCTCGGGCTCGCCGCGGCGGGCCGAGAGGAGGTCGGCGGCGGGGAGATCGCGTACGGACAGGTGCGAGGTCTCGAACCCGGCGTGGGAGAGGCGGTGCAGCACGTGGCCGGCGACGACGGCGGTACGGGAGTGGGCGGAGGGGCTGCCGGTGATGGCGAGCAGGTGGGGCACGGGGGCTCCTTCGGTGTCGTACGGGGAGCCGGGCGGCGGGCCGGGCCGGCGGGCGACGGGTGCCAGACGTCTGACGTCAGGCGGCGTTTACGGACGCGGTGGTTCCCGGCTCGGTGGTGGAGGTGCCGGAGGCGATGCCGAAGGCGGGGTCCGGGACGGTCTCCGGGCTGATCAGGCGGGACGGGACGCCGTCCGGCCCGACCGGGACGTCACCGTCGACGGTGACCCGGCGCAGAGTGCGCTCGTGGTCGTCGGAGTCGTCCACGCCGTAGTGCTGGGTGGCGCGGTTGTCCCAGATCGCGACGTCACCGGACCGCCACTGCCAGCGGACGGTGTTCTCGGGGCTCTCGATGTGCGACTGGAAGAGGTCCTGGAGGGTACGGGAGTCGCGGCCGGTGAGCCCGCTGATCCGCTGGACGAAGTTGCCGAGCAGCAGGGTGCGTTCGCCGGTCTCGGGGTGGACGCGGACCACCGGGTGCTCGGTGAGGAACTCGGTGGAGGTGAACACCTCGCGGTACTGGGCCAGGGCCTCGGGGAGGGCGTCGGGCTTGAGGGCCGCGTAGTCGTACGCGTTGGAGTGGACGGCGCGCAGGCCGTCGGCGAGGGCGCGGAGCGGCTCGGGGAGGTGGGAGTAGGCGGTGGCGGTGTTGGCCCAGAGGGTGTTGCCGCCGTACGGGGGGATGGTGACGGCACGCAGGATGGAGAAGGCGGGGTAGGCGGGGACGAAGGTGACGTCGGTGTGCCACTGGTTGGCGCGGGCGCCGTGGTGGGAGTCGATGCCCAGGGCGTAGCGGCCGTCGGCGGAGGGGACGGTGGGGTGCGCGACCGGCGCGCCGAGCAGCTGGGCGAAGGCCTCGTGGCCGGCCTCGTCGAGGTGGTCCTGGCCGCGGAAGAAGACGACCTTGTGGGCGAGGAGCACGGCCCGGATCTCGGCGACGGTGGCGGCGGGCAGGTCCCCGCCGAGCCGGACGCCGCCGATCTCGGCGCCGATGCGCCCGCCGATCTTGGTGACGGTGGTGGTCTGGGTGGCTGTGGCCATGGCTGCTCCTCGGGCAGGGCTGCGATTTATTTCCGCAGCGGAAGAAATAGGCCTGTGCAGGGCACGGGTGCGGCGGTGCGGTGCGATCTACGCGAGAGCCCGCGGGGCCGGGCGAACCGGCAGGGAACCCGGCGTTCCCCTGTACGGCGGACGGCCCGGAAAATCACGGGGCCGAGGCGCGGAGGGTGGCGGAGCTCAGGCTCGGCGCGGGGCCGGACAGCGGCCCGGACACCGGCCCGGCGCGGTACAGAGGCCGGGGGTGTGGAGCCGCGGGACGAGGTGCTCGATCGCGGACATGGCTCGGAGCCTGTCAGCGGGCCCGCCGCCGGTCAACCCCCGCCAAAGCCCCCGCCGCCCCCCTTGCCCGAACCCCCCACCCCACCCAGCCCACCATCCCCGACCTGCCCTTTTCCCCCCGCACCCCGCTCCCCCCAACCCCACCCCGAACGGCCGAAACCCGTGGCCGGATTTCACACCCCCGCAACGCCAGGCCCCTGCGGGGGGCTTGGCGGGGTGTGCGGCGCCGTTGCACGGGGCTCCGCGGTGTCCCTGGCGGGGCCTGGCCTCTGCGGCGCCGTTGCACGGGGCTCCGCCCCGGACCCCGCGCCTCAATCGCCGGCGGGGCTGGATTTGGCCCTGGCTTCGTCCGTTCGGGGGCTCAGCAGCGTGGGGGTGTGGGTCGGGGCCGCTCCGGAGCGTCTCCTCGGCTCGCGCACTGAGCCCCGGCTACGCATGTGCGGCCCGGGTTGCGCGCTCGTCCTGCGGGGACTCTCCTGCGCGACCCCGCCCCACGCCCCGGCTTCGGAAGCGGAAGCCGTGGTGGAGGGGAGTGGGGACGCGCAGGGTTGTCCCCGCAGGACGAGCGCGCAACCGGCCCGATGAGCTGTGATCAGGCTCAGTGCGCGAGCCGAGGAGACAACCCGGAGCGGCCCCGCGGACCGACCCCACCGACCAGGCCGCCTGCCCGCCAGGGGCGCAGCCAGGGCCAAATCCAGCCCCGCCGGCGATTGAGGCGCGGGGCCTGGGGCAGAGCCCCAGCAACGGCGCCGCACCCGGCGAGCCGCCCGCAGGGCAGGGGGACGGCTCAGCTGGCGGGAGGCCCGACCCCGGCGGAGCCCAGGCCCGATCGCCCGGCCCCCCGCAGGGGTCCGGCATGATCGGGGGACCCCACCCCCCGAGGAGAGCCCGTGACGCGTATGGCCGGCGACAGCCGGGCCTCCGCCAATGCCGCCGCCGTGCTGCGCACGGTGCTGGAGCACGGGCCCGTCGCGCGGAGCGGTATCGCGGGGCTGTGCGGGCTGAGCCCCGCCGCCGTGTCCCGGCAGGCCACCGGCCTGCTCCGCGCCGGGCTGCTGCGCGAGCTGCCCGGGCCCGCGGCAGGCGTGGGGCGGCCGCGGATCCCGCTCGACCTGCACACCGGGGCCGTCGGCGGGCCGGTCGCCGCCGGGCTGCACATCGGGGTACCCGCCTCCACCTTCAGCCTCGTCGACCTGCGCGGCCGCCTCCTGGCCCGCCGGGCCTTCCCGCACCGGGACCCCCGTTCCCCCGGCCTCACCCGCGAGATCGCCGTGCAACTGGGCGGCTTCCTACGCGAGTTCGACACCGGTCGGCCTCTTCTCGGCGTCGGCGCCGCCCTCGGCGGCTGGGTCCGCCCCGCCGACGGGACCGTCGTTCGGCACGAGCCGCTCGGCTGGCGGGACCGGCCCCTCGCCGCCGAGCTCGCGCGGGCGCTGGACCTGCCGGTGTCCGTGGACAACCATGCCCGCGCCGTCGCGCACGCCGAGATCCTCTTCGGCCGCCCGGAGGCCCGCCACAGCCTCGTCCACCTCTTCATCGGCAATGTCGTCGACGCCGCCTTCGGCATCGAGGGCACCGTGCACCAGGGCCCCGGCGCCGCCGCCGGCGACGTCGCGCACCTTCCGGTGCCCGGATCGGAAGTGCCGTGCGCGTGCGGCCGTACGGGCTGCCTCCAGGCGACCGCCTCGGACACCGCCCTCGGCGCCGAGGCCGTGCGCCGCGGCATCGTCCCCGAACCGTCCGTCCCGCTGCTCGTGGACGCGGCCGCCACCGGCGACTCACGCGCCGACCGGCTGCTGCGCGAGCGCGCCCGCGCCGTCGGCCGGGCCGCCGCCCTGCTCCTCGACGTCTTCAACCCGGCCGTCATGGTGGTCACCGAGCTGTCGAGCGTGCTGCACGACGGGTACCTCGACGAGATCCGCGAGGCGGCCGCCGCCCTCTCCCGCGTCCACCGCGATCCGGGGCGGGTCGTGAGCCCGTACGCCGGGCCCGCCGTACTCCCGGGGGCGGCGGCGACCGTACTGCTCCATCCGCTCTTCCGTGACCCCTCCCATCTCAATTGAGAGGGGGAGATCACATCCGGTGGTTATGGTCGTTCCCAGGGCACCCCCCTAGCATTCGAGCCATGACGGTCCTGCCTGACGACGGGCTCTCCTTGGCCGCCGAGTTCCCTGACGCGACGCATGAGCAGTGGCAGCGCCTGGTTGAAGGCGTGCTGCGAAAGTCGGGCAAGGAAGTATCCGGCGAGGCAGCGGAAGACGCCCTGTCCACGACGCTCGAGGACGGGCTCACCACCCGTCCGCTGTACACCGCGCCCGAGACGGCGGCCGACACCGGTTTCCCGGGGTTCGCCCCCTTCGTCCGCGGAGGCAGGGCCGAGGGCAATGCTGCTGACGGCTGGGACGTACGCCAGCGTCACCTGGGCGGCGATCCCGTACGGGTGAACGAGGCGGTCCTCGCCGACCTGGAGAACGGCGTCACCTCCCTCTGGCTCACGCTGGGCCGCGACGGCATCCCGCTCGACGGGCTCGCCCGCGCCCTGGACGGGGTCTACCTCGACCTCGCCCCGGTGTCCCTGGACGCCGGCGCCGAATACGCCGAGGCCGCCCGCGCCCTGCTGCGCCTGTACGCCGAGCGCGAGGTGGCCCCCGCGGCCGCCCGTGGCTGCCTCGGCGCCGACCCGCTGGGCCACGAGGCCCGTACCGGCGAGGCCCTCGGCCTGGCCGACGCCCTCGAACTGGCCCGGACGGCCGCCGCCGAGTACCCGGGGATCCGCGCCCTGGCCGTGGACGCGCTGCCCTACCACGAGGCCGGCGGTTCGGCGGCCGAGGAGCTGGGCCTGTCCCTGGCCACCGGCGTCGCCTACCTGCGGGCCCTCACCGGGGCCGGGCTGAGCACCGAAGCGGCGCTGGGCCAGCTGGAGTTCCGCTACGCCGCCACCGCCGACCAGTTCCTCACCATCGCCAAACTGCGCGCCGCCCGCCGCCTGTGGGCCCGCGTCGCCGAGGCCTGCGGCGCCCCCGAGGCCGGCGCCCAGCGCCAGCACGCGGTGACCTCGCCGGTGATGATGACCCGCCGGGACCCGTGGGTGAACATGCTGCGCACCACCGTGGCCTGCATGGCCGCGGGGGTGGCGGGCGCGGACTCGGTCACCGTCCTGACCTTCGACCACGAACTGGGCCTGCCCGACGCCTTCGCGCGCCGGATCGCCCGCAACACCTCCACCATCCTGGTGGAGGAGTCGCACCTGGCCCGCGTGATCGACCCGGCCGGCGGCTCGTACTACGTCGAGCGCCTCACCGACGAACTCGCCCACGCCGCCTGGGAGTTCTTCCAGACCGTGGAGAAGGCGGGCGGCCAGGCCGCCGCCCTGCGCTCCGGGCTGGTCGCCGACCACCTCGCCGCCACCTGGGCCGCGCGCTCGAAGAAGATCGCCAAGCGCCGCGAACCCATCACCGGGGTGAGCGAGTTCCCGCTTCTCTCGGAGAAGCCGGTCGTACGCGAGCCCGCGCCCGCGGGACCCACCGGCGGACTGCCCCGCGTCCGGCGCGACGAGGCCTACGAGGCGCTGCGCGCCCGCAGCGACGCGCACCTGGCGGCGACCGGGGCCCGGCCGAGGATCTTCCTCGCCGCGCTGGGCCCGGCGGCCGCGCACACCGCGCGGGCCACCTTCGCCTCGAACCTGTTCCAGGCGGGCGGCGTCGAGGCTGTGCACGACCCGGTGTCCGTGGACCCGGCGACGGCCGCCGCGGCCTACACGGCGAGCGGCGCCGACGGGATGGCCGTGCTGTGCTCCAGTGACGCCCTGTACGAGGAGCAGGCCGAAGCGGTGGCCGAGGCCCTGCGTGCGGCGGGCGCCACGACCGTGTTCCTCGCCGGCAGGCCCGGCACCGCCCCGACCGCCGTGGACGAGTACGTCTTCGCCGGCTGCGACGCGGTCGCCGTGCTGTCCTCCGTTCTCGACCGGATGGGAGTCGCGTCTTGAGCGGCACCGCAATCCCCGACTTCTCCGAACTCCCGCTCGGCGGCCCCGGCGCCACCGGGTCCGAGGACCAGTGGCGCACGGCGGTGAAGGAGTCCACCGGGACCGCCACCGGCGACCTGCTGTGGGAGACCCCCGAGGGCATCGGCGTGAAGCCGCTGTACACCGGGCGGGACCTGGAGGGCCTGGACTTCCTGGCGACGTACCCGGGCGTGGCCCCGTACCTGCGCGGCCCGTACCCGACGATGTACGTCAACCAGCCCTGGACGATCCGGCAGTACGCGGGCTTCTCCACGGCCGAGGAGTCGAACGCCTTCTACCGGCGCAATCTGGCCTCCGGCCAGAAGGGCCTGTCGGTGGCCTTCGACCTGCCGACGCACCGCGGCTACGACAGCGACCACCCGCGCGTCACCGGCGACGTCGGCATGGCGGGCGTGGCCATCGACTCGATCTACGACATGCGGCAGCTGTTCGACGGGATCCCGCTGGACAAGATGTCGGTGTCGATGACGATGAACGGCGCGGTGCTGCCGGTCCTCGCGCTGTACATCGTGGCGGCGGAGGAGCAGGGCGTCTCCCCCGACAAGCTCGCCGGGACCATCCAGAACGACATCCTCAAAGAGTTCATGGTCCGCAACACCTACATCTACCCGCCGAAGCCCTCGATGCGGATCATCTCGGACATCTTCTCCTTCACCTCGCAGAAGATGCCCCGGTACAACTCGATCTCCATCTCCGGCTACCACATCCAGGAGGCCGGGGCCACGGCCGACCTGGAGCTGGCCTACACCCTCGCGGACGGCGTGGAGTACCTGCGCGCGGGGCAGGCCGTCGGGCTGAACGTGGACGCGTTCGCGCCGCGGCTGTCGTTCTTCTGGGCGATCGGCATGAACTTCTTCATGGAGGTCGCGAAGCTGCGCGCGGCCCGCCTGCTGTGGGCGCGCCTGGTCAAGCAGTTCGACCCGAAGAACGCCAAGTCGCTTTCCCTGCGCACCCATTCGCAGACCTCGGGCTGGTCGCTGACGGCGCAGGACGTCTTCAACAACGTGACGCGCACCTGCATCGAGGCGATGGCCGCGACCCAGGGGCACACCCAGTCGCTGCACACCAACGCCCTCGACGAGGCGCTGGCCCTGCCGACGGACTTCTCGGCGCGCATCGCCCGCAACACCCAGCTGCTGCTCCAGCAGGAGTCGGGGACCTGCCGGTCGATCGACCCGTGGGGCGGCAGCGCGTACGTGGAGAAGCTCACCTACGATCTCGCCCGGCGCGCCTGGCAGCACATCGAGGAGGTCGAGGCGGCCGGCGGCATGGCGCAGGCCATCGACGCGGGCATCCCGAAGCTGCGCGTGGAGGAGGCCGCGGCCCGTACGCAGGCGCGGATCGACTCCGGTCGGCAGCCGGTGATCGGCGTGAACAAGTACCGCGTGGAGAACGACGAGCAGATCGACGTGCTCAAGGTCGACAACTCCTCGGTGCGCAGCCAGCAGATCGCCAAGCTGCGCAGGCTCCGCGAGGAGCGCGACGAGGCCGTCACGCAGGACACCCTGCGGGCGCTGACGAACGCGGCGGAGCGCGGCGAGGGCAACCTGCTCGCCCTGGCGGTGGACGCGGCGCGGGCGAAGGCGACCGTCGGTGAGATCTCGGACGCACTGGAGAAGGTGTACGGGCGGCACGCGAGCCAGATCCGTACGATCTCGGGTGTGTACCGCAACGAAGCAGGCGAGTCCCCCTCCGTGGAGCGGACCCGCGCGCTGGTCGACCGCTTCGAGGAGGCGGAGGGCCGCCGTCCGCGCATTCTGGTGGCCAAGATGGGCCAGGACGGGCACGACCGCGGCCAGAAGGTGATCGCGACGGCCTTCGCCGACCTGGGCTTCGACGTGGACGTCGGCCCGCTGTTCCAGACCCCGGCGGAGGTGGCCCGCCAGGCCGTCGAGGCGGACGTCCACGTGGTGGGCGTCTCGTCGCTGGCGGCCGGTCACCTGACCCTCGTACCGGCGCTGCGCGAGCAGCTGGCGGAGGAGGGCCGCGAGGACATCATGATCGTCGTGGGCGGGGTGATCCCGCCGCAGGACGTGCCGACGCTGCTGGAGATGGGCGCGACGGCGGTGTTCCCGCCCGGAACGGTCATCCCGGACGCGGCCCACGACCTGGTGACGCGGCTGGCCGCGGATCTGGGCCACGAGCTGTAGGCGGCCGACAGCATGCCCCCGAAGATCGACATCGACCTGTACGTCAAGGGCGTGCTCGACGGGAAGCGCGCGCACATCGCGCGCGCCATCACCCTCGTCGAGTCCACCCGGGCCGACCACCGGACGCTGGCCCAGCGGCTGTTGACGCAGCTGCTGCCGCATGCGGGGCAGGCCCGCCGGATCGGCATCAGCGGGGTGCCGGGGGTCGGGAAGTCCACCTTCATCGACGCGTTCGGCACGATGCTGACCGGGCTGGGCCACCGGGTCGCGGTGCTCGCGGTCGACCCGTCGTCGAAGCGCACGGGCGGCTCCATCCTCGGTGACAAGACGCGGATGGAGCGACTCGCCGTGGACCCCGCGGCGTTCGTCCGCCCTTCCCCCTCGGCGGGGACGCTGGGCGGGGTCGCGAAGGCCACCCGGGAGTCGATGATCGTCATGGAGGCGGCGGGCTACGACGTGGTCCTCGTCGAGACGGTCGGCGTGGGCCAGTCCGAGACCACCGTCGCGGGCATGGTCGACTCCTTCCTCCTGCTCTCCCTGGCCCGTACGGGCGACCAGCTCCAGGGCATCAAGAAGGGCGTCCTGGAACTGGCCGACGTGCTGGCCGTGAACAAGGCGGACGGCCCGCACGAGCGGGACGCGAAGGCTGCGGCCCGGGAGCTGTCGGGCGCGCTGCGCCTGATGCACCCCGCCGACGCGGCCTGGACCCCGCCGGTCCTGACGTGCAGCGCCCGCGAGTCGGCCGGGCTGGACGAGGTGTGGAACCGGCTGGAGCAGCACCGCACCCTGCTGGACTCGGGCGGCCGGCTGGCGGCGAAGCGGGCGGCCCAGCAGGTGGAGTGGACCTGGTCGATGGTCCGCGACGAACTCCTGGAACGCCTGCGCGCGAACCCGGCGGTACGGGACCTCGCACCGGCCCTGGAATCAGCCGTCCGCGCAGGCAGCACCACGGCCACCTCGGCGGCGGACCAGATCCTGGCGGCCTTCTCGGCCGGTCATCCCAGGAACTGAGCGACCGTGGCGGTGAAGGCCTCCGGGTCGTCCCGCCACGGGAAGTGCCCGGCGCGCCGCTGGACGACCAGCTCGGCGTCCTGGAAGAGCTCCGCGTACCGGGCCACGACCTCCGGCATGGCGCCCAGGTCGGCCTTGCCCGCGAGCAGCAGGACGGGGCGGTCGAACCGGTCGAGCGCGGCCCGGGTGGCGGCCGGGTCGTAGGCCCCCTCGGCGCCGTAGCCGGCCGCGGCCGCGGTGTTCCGCGAGGCGTCCTCGGCCGCCTTGCGGGCCTGCGCGTCGGCGTCCCAACGACCGTGCGAGAACGGCTCGATCGCGTTCCAGTTCTCCGGGGTCATCTGCCCGGCCAGGATGGCTTCGAGGGCGGCGAAGGCCCCGGCGAACCACGGCTCGTGCGAGCGCCGCCGCGCGCCCAGAAGCCGCATCTCGGCGGTGACCTCGATGCCGACGGCGAAGACGCTCGGGGTGATCAGGGCCATCCGGCCGACCCGCTGGGGGTGGCGGGCGGCGTACAGCGCGGCGAGGTTCGCGCCGGCCGAGTGCGCCAGCAGGTCGACCGTGTCGAGGCCGAGGTGCTCGCGCAGGGCCTCCACGTCCTCGACGAGCCGGTCGCACCGGTAGGACTCCGGGTCCTGCGGTACGTCCGAACTCCCGGTCCCCCGCAGGTCGAGCCGTACGAGCCGGCGGTGCGCGGAGAGTCCGCCCAGCTCGTCCAGGTAGGCGGAGTCCAGCATGGGACCGCCGGGGAGGCAGATCAGCGGGGCGCCCTCGCCGAAGACGCGGTAGGCGAGCTCGGTGCCGTCGGGCGCGGCGAAAGTGTGGTGCATGGCGCGGATGCTGTCAGCGGTGCGCCGCTTCGGCAACCGGATTATCCGACGCGGACATGCCACCTGATCCAGTGCTGCGACCGGAAAGGTTCACCGGGTCGCGCCGCCCGGCAAACCCTTCCGGACACCCCCTAGGCCGGGGCCATGACCGAGCCCGCCGTGGACAGCGCGTGGCGCAGCAGGCGGGTCTGTTCGGCCGGGTCCTCGGCGCCGAGGAGGGCGGAGAGTACGGCGATCCGCGCCTGACCGGCCCGCAGCGTCCCCATCGGCACGGCCCCGGCGGCGACCAGGTCCACCGCCCCGCCGTGCGTGTAGATCTCGGTGACCGGCCCGGCCATCACCCGGGTGGTCAGCGCGACCAGCACCCCGCGCGCGACGGCAGCCCGGACCGCTTCCACGATCTCCGGAGTCGCGTTGCCCGCACCGGTCCCGACCAGGACGATGCCCTGCGCCCCGGCCTCGACGGCCGCGTTCAGCAGCACCGGGTCGCCGTCGGCGTGGTGCATGACCATGTCCACGCGCGGCGGAACCTCCGGCATGGCCGGCAGCGGGAGCGCCGTGGACCGCTGCGGTGCCCGCAGCATGGTGACCTTGCCGTAGCCGATCTTCCCCAGCAGTTCCTTCGAGGGGTCGGCGAACGCGTCCAGCGCCACGGCCTCGGTCTTCACCGTGCCCCGTGCGGCGTGCACCCGGCCGGCGAAGGCGATCAGCACGCCGAGCCCGCGCGTGTTCGCGGCGGTGAGCAGCGCGTCGTACAGGTTCCCCGGTCCGTCGCCGTCGGCCGTGCCCATGGGCCGCTGCGAGCCGGTGAAGACCACGGACCGCGGGTCGTGGTGGTGCAGGTCGACGAGGAAGGCGCTCTCTTCGAGGGTGTCGGTGCCGTGCGTGACGACGATGCCGTCCACGCCGGGGTCGGCGAGCACCTCGTGCACGGTGCGCAGCAGGGTGAGCTGGTGGGCGGTGGTGAGCCGGGGGCTGTTCACGCTGAACAGGTCGACCAGCTCGACGGTGACCCCCTCGGGCACCGGCGCGGTGGCCACGACCTCCTGGCCGTCGGCTTCCGCGGCGAAACCGGAACCCTGCCAGCGGCTGGCTATCGTCCCGCCGGTGCTGATCACGACGATCCGTCCCATGGCCGAGGCCGCCCTTCTGTCGTACGCGAGTGAGATCTCGTACAGATGTGCTGAAAGCAGCAATGATAGGGAGATCTACGCGCAACGCGATTGCCTGTTTCGCCCGTCCCGCCCCCCGGAGAAGTGGATAATTGCGCCATGGATGCGATCGACCGAGATATCTTGCGCGAGCTCCAGGCGGACGGCCGCCTCAGCAACCAGGAGCTGGCCCAGCGCGTGGGCCTGACCCCCTCCCCCTGCATGCGCCGGGTGCGCCAGCTGGAGCAGGACGGGGTGATCCAGGGGTACCGCGCGGTGATCTCCCCCGAGGCGGTGGGCCGGGGTTTCGAGGTGCTGGTCTCGGTCGAGGTACGCCGGGACCGGGAGGCGGTCGAGGCCTTCGAGGCGGCCCTGCAGGACATCCCCGACGTCATCGAGGCCTACCGCCTCTTCGGCAGCCCCGGCTGCATGCTGCGGATCGCGGTCGCGGACCTGCGCGCGTACGAACGCCTCTGGATCGAGCAGCTCACCGCCCTCTCGGGGGTCACCGAGGTCAACTCACAGATCATCATGAAGCGCATCAAGGAGCCGACCGGCCTGCCCGTCGGGCGCTGACACACCGGCGCCCGCCACCGTGAGGACTGGGCGCGGAACGGTGCGCGCGTGGCCGGGGCGCTTCCACTCCCTGGGGTAGCCGACCGACACCTCCTCGAAGCGGACCCCGTCGTGCCAGGTGGTCCGGGGGATGTGGAGGTGCCCGTAGACGACCACGGCCGTGTTGAAGCGCAGGTGCCAGTCGGCCGTGCGCTCCGTACCGCACCACTGGGCGAACTCCGGCAGGCGCAGGATGTCCAGGGGTGC
This sequence comes from Streptomyces sp. NBC_01408, assembly GCF_026340255.1. Lineage (GTDB taxonomy): Bacteria > Actinomycetota > Actinomycetes > Streptomycetales > Streptomycetaceae > Streptomyces. The sequence goes on from NZ_JAPEPJ010000003.1 coordinate 338,114, forward strand.
CCGGACCAGCGGGTAGTGGTTGACCAGCACCAGCGGGACCTCGGAGTCGCAGGCGGCGAGGCGCTCCTCGGTGTAGGCCACCCGCGCGTGGCACCACTCCTCGCGGCTGGCGTACGGGTCGGGGTGCAGGTAGAACTCGTCGGTGCACACCACCCCCGCGGCCCGGGCCTGGGCGAGGGACTCCTCCTTGTTCGCGGCCGTGGGCGTCCGGAAGGTGTAGTCGTACAGGAGGAAGAGCGGCGCGATCCGCACCGGGCCACCCGCCCCCTCCCACACGGCGTACGGGTCCTCGGGGGTGAGGACGCCCAGGTCGCGGCAGACCTCGACCAGGTGCTCGTAGCGGCCCACCCCGCGCAGTCCGGCCGGGTCCTTCTTCGGGGTCCACAGCTCGTGGTTGCCCGGGGCCCAGATCACCCGCGCGAACCGGTCCCGCAGCGTCCGCAGGGTCCAGGCGATCTGTTCGGTCCGCTCCCCCACGTCGCCGGCCACGATGAGCCAGTCGCCGTCCGACTCCGGCCGGAGCCCTTCGACGATCGTCCTGTTCTCCGCGTGGGCCACGTGCAGGTCGCTGACGGCGAGCAGTTGCGGCCGGCGGGGTCGGTCCGGCCGGTGGCCCGTGTTGATCTCGTTCATGACGGCACGGTGCCATCCGCCGTCCCCGCGCACACCCGGAACCGGCGGATCGGGCCCGAAATGGACCAGGGCCGTCAGCGACCCGTATGAACCGGTCCCGTCCGCGTCAAAGTCCCGTCAGGGGGCGGCCGTAGGGGCGGGGAGGCGGGCATAGGTTCGGTGTCGCGCCCTGGACCGCCTCCCCGCGCCCGGGGCGAACACCTGCCGTTCGTGGATCCTCAAGGAGGGCCCCATGTGCATGTACGCCTACGAGAACGACCCCGAACCCGAGGAACGGGACCCGGCCGGACCCCTCTGCGTGCCGGTCCGGCCGGGAAGTGCGGGGGTGGTGGTACGCATGTTCCGCACCCCGCTGGGCACTCGCACCGCCGTCGGTTTCACCGGGCCGGACGCACTGACCGCCGCCCTCGGGGCCGGGCAGCCCTGGATCCGGCTCTCCGAGGCCGCGCTGCGCGCCCTGGCCGAACCGCTCGGCGTCACCCTGCTGACGGTCGATCCGACCCTCACCGCTCCCGCCGTCGCCGCTCCCGCCGCCACCCCGGCGACCCCGACCCCGACGCCGACGCCGACGCCGTCCAGCCCGGCCACGACGGCCGCCCGCCGGGCGACCGCGACCCGGACCGCCTGATGGGAGACCAGCCGATGACCACAGCCGTCCTCCACGAGAGCGGGGCCGGGGCCGGAGCGGGAAGCGGAACCGGGGCTGAGGCCCCGACCGGCGAGTGGTCGATATGGCCCGCGTCCACGACACGGCTCGCGCACGGCGCCGTCGCGGTCGGCGGAGTGCCCCTCACCGAGGTGGCCGACCGGTTCGACACCCCCGCCTACGTCCTGGACGAGGGCGAGGTCCGTTCACGCTGCCGGAGCTACCGGGCCGCCTTCCCCGAGGCGGACGTGCTCTACGCGGCCAAGGCCTTCCTGTCCCGCGCGATGGTGCGCTGGGTCCAGGAGGAGGGGCTGGGCCTGGACGTGTGTTCCGCGGGCGAGCTGGAACTCGCCGTCACCGCCGGCTTCCCGCCCGGGCAGATCGTGCTGCACGGCAACGCGAAGTCGCCCCGCGACATCGAGGCGGCCCTGCGGCTGGGCGTAGGCCGGATCGTCATCGACAGCGCGTCCGAGATCGCCCGGATCGCGGCCGCCCTCGGCCCCCGGGAGCGCCAGAAGGTCATGCTCCGCGTGGTGCCCGGGATCTCCGCCGGCGGCCACGACAAGATCCGCACCGGTACGGACGGCCAGAAGTTCGGGCTGTCCCTCACCGACGGGGGCGCGCAGCACGCCGTCGCCCGGATCCTCGGCCAGCCGCAGCTCGAACTGACCGGCCTGCACTGCCACATAGGCTCGCAGATCACCGAGGTGAAGCCGTACCTGGTGGCCCTGCGCCGCATGGTGGGGCTGATGGCCCGGATCCGCGACGCCCACGGCGTCGTCCTGCCCGAGCTGGACATGGGCGGCGGCCACGGCATCGGCTACCGGCCCGGCGAGCCGACCCTGGACCTCACCGCCCTCGCCCGGCGGATGCGCGCCGAGCTCCGAGACAGCTGCGCCGCCGCCGGGCTGGCGGTGCCCCGGCTCGCCGTCGAGCCCGGACGGGCCGTCGCCGGGCCGGCCGGGGTCGCCGTGTACCGGGTGCTCGCCGTCAAGCACACCGGCGGATGCGTCTTCGTGGCCGTCGACGGCGGCATGAGCGACAACCCGCGGCCCGCGCTGTACGGGGTGCGCTACGCGCCCCGCCTCATCGGGCGCCGGTCGACGGCAGCGCCCCGTACGACCACGGTCGTCGGCCGGCACTGCGAGGCGGGCGACATCCTGGCGGCCGATGTGGAACTGCCCGGCGACGTCCACCCCGGCGACCTGCTGGCCGTACCGGTGTCCGGGGCCTACCAGTTGTCCATGGCCTCGGGCTACAACCTGGTCGGGCGCCCCGCGGTCGTCGCGGTCCACGAGGGCAGGGCCCGGCTCCTCGTCCGCCGCGAAACCCTGGAGGACTTCCGCAACCGCGACATCGGCGGCTAGCCGCCGCCCGGGCCCCCCGGTCCGTGGGGGAACAAGCCGGTCCGGGGACCTGGCCGTCGGCGAGTCGGACGAGCTGCCGGTGTACTGGCAGGGCACCCGCCCGTACCGGGTGCCGCTGCCCACCGGATGGACCCGGGGCAGCGTACGCAGCGTCAACTCCAAGGGCCTGATGGCGGGGACGCTCACCCGCGACGACCGGAAGTACGTGCTGTTCACGTACGAGAAGGGCGCGCGGGCGGTGCGGATCCTGACCGCGCCCGCGGACCCGGCCGGCGGCACCGGCGGGATCGCCGTCAACGACGCGGGCCGGGTGGCCTGGGTGACCGGCACCGTCGCGAAGGAGTGGCAGGGCGGCAGGCTGGTCCGCGAACTCCCGCTGCCCGTCGGCGCGCAGGGCGGAACCCGGATCGACAAGATCTCGGGGATCAACAAGCGGGGCGACATCGTCGGCTCGGCGTACCGGTGGAAGGAGCAGGACGGCCGGCCGAACATCCTGTACCAGTCGTACCCGGTGGTCTGGCCGGCCGGCAGCGGTCCGGCGTACGCGCTGCCGGGCGTCGACGAGAACAACCCGGCCCGCGAGACGCACCCGGCCGGAATCGACGACCGCGGCGTCGTGGCCGCCGCGGAGATCTCGTCCTGGCACGGCAGCCTCGACGCCGTCGGCTACGTCTGGCAGACCCCGTACACCGCGCCGGCCACCGCCCTGCCCGGGCTCGCCGGCCAGGAGGAACTGGAGCTCGCGGACCTCAGCCCGACCACCAACCGCCTGGTCGGCACGGCGATGACCTTCCTTGACGGCGGCTACGCCAAGCCCTCCCAGGCCACCTACCAGACCGGACGCGGCCCGGTGAAGGTCCTCCCGGTCCCCGACCCCGCATCCGACGCCCGCGCCACCGCCGTCGCGGACGACGACCGCGTAGCCGGCCAGATCAACGGCGCCGCGGTCATCTGGACCTGCGCAGACCAACAGGCCACCCTCCCGGAGAACTGACCCCCGCCACCGGCTCCCGGTCAGGTTCTCAGTGTGCGATCACGCTGTCGTAGAGCTCCCGGAAGGCCCGGGAGATGTCCACGAAGCACACGGTGGTGAGCTCTTCTCGGGTGGGTGTGCTGGAACTCCCGTGCAGTTCGTCCAGGCGCAGATCGCGAAGGTCACGGGCCTTGCGGCACAGTTCGCGGGCGAAGCGGCCGTTGCCCAACTGGTCGATGTGGCTCTCGTCCACGGCCTGCCTGAAGTACGTTTCGAGCGCGGTGGCCGCGTCCTCGTCGAGGCGGTCGCTCTGCGCTTCCAGAAGGCTGAGCGCGATCCGCACCAGCTCGTCGGCGGAGTACGACGGGAAGTCCACGCGTGTGGTGAACCGGGACGCCAGCCCGGGATTGGTCGCGAGCAGTTCGGTCATCTCGTCCGGATAGCCGGCCAGGATGACGACGAGGCGGTCCCGGTCGTCCTCGGCGCGCTTGAGCAGGACTTGGAGTGCTTCCTTACCGAAGGCGTCGCCGCCGGAGTATCCGCTGTTGGACAGGGAGTAGGCCTCGTCGATGAACAGGACACCGTCGAGGGCGGAGTCGATCAGCTTGCTGGTCTTCGCGGCGGTGTGGCCGAGGTGTTGACCGACCAGGTCGACCCGTTGCGCTTCGATGACCTGGCCCTTTTCGAGGAGCCCGAGCCCGGCGAACACGTTGCCGATCACGCGTGCGACGGTGGTCTTTCCGGTGCCTGGCGGGCCGGCGAACACGAAGTGCTGCGGGGAGGAGGTCGAGGGGATTCCCTGCTCCCTGCGTACGGTAGCCATCCTCAACTGCGCGATGAGCGTGCGGAGCTGGCGCTTGACCGGCTCCAGTCCGATCATGCCGTCCAGCAGCGCCATGGCTTCCCTCAGCCGTTCCTCCCGGTTCAGGGTCTCCGTGGTGGGTGCCGCGTCATTCGCGGTAGCGGCCGTGGGTGGTGTCCGCGGGACCGGAGGCACCGTGGCCTGGACCGTGACGGCCTGGGCCCGATCGGCGACATCGGCGAGGTTGGGGAAACAGCGGAAGGCGTACTGGAAGTGACGCAGGGCCTCGTCATGGCGCCCCAGTCCCTCGTACGCAAGACCCCGTACGTAGGCGACTTCCCCGTCGTACCTCCCCTCCTTCTCCAGCGCCTGCGGGAGCGGGGCGAGGGCATTGAGCGCCTCGTGGAACACGTGCTGTTCGACGAGCGCCCTGGCCACGTACAACTGGGACTCGTCACGAAGGAAGGCGTCGGTGATGCTCCGTGAGAAGTGAAGGACGAGGGACCAGTCCCCCTTCAAGAAGGCATACCGCGTGGACGCGAACCGGGTCTCGTCGCAGTCCAGGTACGCATCCTCGAGTGACCGCCACGCTTCGTCCAGCCGCCGTTCGTTCAGGAGCTTCGACAGAGTCGCGAGCCAGAGGTCACGCGCGTTCTCAAGACGGAAGGACACGTAGACGCCGAGGTCGAAGCGGGACTCGAACGCCATGCGGTGCTTGCTGCGCAGGGCGCCGAAGGATCGGTAGTGCCGTGACATCGCGTCAACTGCCTCTGGCTGGCGCTGTCCTGTGGCATGCAGACCCAACCAGGCGTCGGCGGCGGACGGATCGTACTGGACGGCCTGTTCGAAGCGATGCGCGGCCAGGTCCTTCCGGCCTTGCCGCAGAAACCCGACGCCCTCGGTCCAGGCACTCTCGCACCTTCTGGTGGAGTACCGCGGAGTGGAGGCTCCCGGCATCACTGGCTCCCCTCCGAACAACCGGCTCGATCCGGCTCGTTGTCGCCGGGAGAGTATTTCACCTCGTGAGATCGACGACGGAGTCGGCCCCGAACACCGGGCGTCAGCGTCCGGCTGCCGTGGCCCGGGACAGAGCGGACGGGCGTGCGCCCCGCGCGTCACACGGCGGCGGGGTGCAGGGTCGCCTCCCCCACCACCTCGATGCCCGTGCGCTCACCGGGGCGGGCGGCGGCGGGGCTGGGGACGCGGACGTCGATGGGCTCGGCCATGCCGTCGACTGCGACGGTGACCATGGCGTCGTGGCCGTAGAAGCGGACGTCGGTCACCGTGCCACTGGCTTCGGCCGCGTCCGGGGCGGTCAGCCGAAGCTGCTCGGGCCGCAGCAGCACCACGCCCTCGCGGCCGCGGCCGGGCGGGTTCGTGAGCGGGATGCGGCCCAGCGCGGTGGCCGCCACGTCCTGGTCCGCAGTGCCGGTGACGAGTACCGCGTCACCGACGAAGGCGGCCACCCAGGGGTCGGCGGGACGGCTGTACACCGCGTGCGGTGTGTCGCACTGGGCCACGCGGCCGTCCCGGACGACGGCGACGAGGTCGGCTGTGGAGAGGGCTTCCTGCTGGTCGTGGGTGACGAGCAGGGCGGTGGCTCCGGTGGCGCGCAGGGCGGCGCGTACGTCGGCCCGTACGCCGGTGCGCAGGGCAGCGTCGAGGGCGTTGAACGGCTCGTCGAGGAGGACCAGGGCGGGCTGCGGTGCCAGGGCGCGGGCGAGGGCGATGCGCTGCTGCTGGCCGCCGGACAGCTCGTGCGGCATGCGGTCGCCGTATCCGGCGAGGCCGACGAGTTCGAGCATCTCCTCCGTGCGCCGCCGGCGGGCGGCCCGGTCGAGGCCGGTCAGGCCGAAGGCGACGTTGCGGGCCACGCTGAGGTGCGGGAAGAGCGCGCCCTCCTGGGGCACGATGCCGATGCGGCGGCGTTCGGGCGGAAGGTGGACTCCGGGGCCGGACAGCGTGCGCCCGTCGAGGGTGACGGTGCCCGCGTCGGCGCGCAGGAAGCCGGCGATGATGCGCAGCAGCGTGGTCTTGCCGCAGCCCGAGGGGCCGAGCACGGCGGTCAGCGCGCCGCCGGGGACGGTGAGGTCGAGGCCGTCGAGGACCGGCGCCGCACCGGGGCCGTAGGCCTTGGCCAGTCCGGCGATCTGCAGGTCGGTCATGTGCGGTGCCTTCCGAGGAGGTAGGACGGGATGGCGGCCAGCAGGATCAGGGCGGCGGCGTAGGGCGCGGCGGCGGCGAAGGATCCGGTGCCGGTTTCCGTCCACAGGCGGGTGGCCAGGGTGTCCATCCCCGTGGGGCGCAGCAGGAGGGTGGCGGGGAGTTCCTTCATGCACACGACGAAGGTGAGCGCGGCTCCGGCGGCGACCCCGGGGGCGGCCAGCGGCACGGTCACCTCGCGCAGCACGCGCAGCGGGGAGCGGCCCAGCGAGCGGGCTACGTCCTCCAGGACGGGCGGGGACTGGAGGACGGCCGCGCGGGTGCCGGCGACGGCGACGGGCAGGAAGAGCACGGCGTACGCGCAGACCAGCAGCGGGGTTTCCTGGTAGATCGGTTCGGCGTAGCGGACCGCGAAGAAGACCAGGGAGAGCGCGACGGTGATGCCCGGGAGCGCGTGCCCGGCGTAGGCCGACTGCTCGAGCAGCCGGGCCGTCCGGCCGCGGTACCGCGCGGCGATCACGCCGACCGGCAGGGCGAGCAGGGTGGTGAGTGCGGCTCCCGCGGCGGCGACGCCCAGGGTGGTGGCGGCGGTGTCGAGGAGCGTGGCCGGGTCCCAGGTCGCGGAGTTGCCGACGGCGAGCCAGTACCCGAGCGTCGCCAGTGGGGCGAGGACGGCGACGCCGGTGACCGCCGCGCACCAGGTCAGGGCGGGCACCCGCCAGCGTCCCAGCACCGCGGGGACGGCGGGGCGCGCGGTACCGCCGCCCGTCCTCGCATGGCCGGCCCGGCCCCGGGTGCGCGCCTCGGCGGCGACCAGCAGGATCGTCATCACCACGAGGACGACGCTGAGCGCGGCGGCCGGGGTGCGGTCGAAGCTGGCCCGGTAGGAGGTGTAGATGCCGCGGGTGAAGGTGTCGTACCGCATGAGGGACACGGCGCCGAAGTCGGAGAACACGTACAGCGCGACGAGTACGGAGCCACCGGCGGCCGCGGGCCGCAGCTGCGGCAGCGTCACCCGCAGGAAGGTCTTCAGCGGTCCGTGGCCGAGGGAGCGGGCGACCTCCTCCTGCGCGGGGTCGGTGCCGCGCAGCGCGGCGGTGACGGGCAGGTAGACGTACGGGAAGCTCACCAGCGTCAGTGCGAGAGCCGCGCCCGAGAAGCCGGCCATCTGCGGGAAGGCGGACAGCCAGGCGAAGGCGGCGACGTAGCTGGGCACGGCCAGCGGCAGGGTCACCAGCACCGACCAGACGCGGGCTCCGGGCAGGTCGGTGCGTACGGTCAGCCAGGCCAGCGAAAGACCGAGGACCAGGCAGGCGGTGACGACGACGGCGGCCAGTGCGAGGCTGCGGCCGAGCAGTTGGGCGGTGCGTTCGTCGGTGATGACGTCCCAGGCGAAGGCGGGCCCGCGCTCCAGGGAGCGCACCGCGAGATAGCCGAGCGGCAGCAGTGCGAAGACGGCGGCAACGGCCGCCGGGACGAACAGGACAGCGGGCGGACGAGCGGCGCGCGAACGCCCGGCCTGCGCGGTGGCGCCGGTCGGGCGGGCGGCCGGATCCGTCTGCGGGACGGGATCCGTGGGATGCATACGGGTCAGACCATCCCGACGTCCTGGAGCATCTTCAGGGTCTCCTGAAGCGATTCCAGCTTGCCGAGGTCGATCTTGGGCGCGTCGAGGGAGGCCAGCGCGGGCAGACCCTTGACCGTGCTGGTCACACCCGAGGCCAGCGGGTATTCCCTGGTGTCCTCGGCGAAGTACTTCTGCGCCTTCTCGGAGAGCAGGAAGTCGACGGCCTTCTGCGCGGCCGGCGCCTGGTCGCTGCCCTTGACGATGCCGACACCGGCGGTGTTGACGAGGCCGCCCGGGTCGCCGCCGGGGAGGAAGTGGATCTTCGCCTTGACCTTGGCCTCGCCCTTCTCGGCGACCTGCTCGTACCAGTAGTAGTGGTTGACCAGGCCGAGCGAGACCTCGCCCTTGCCGACCGCGTCCAGCACCTTGAGGTTGTTGTCGTAGACCTTGGGCTCGTTGGCCTTCAGCCCCTTCAGCCAGGTGCGGGTGGCGTCGTCGCCCTCCAGGACGCGCATGCCGGTGACGAAGGCCTGGAAGGAGGCGTTCGTCGGGACGTATCCGACCTTGCCCTTCCACTCCGGCTTGACCAGGTCGTGGACGGTGTCCGGCACCTTGGACACCTGAGCGGGGTCGTAGGCGAGGACACGGACGCGCCCGGAGGTGCCGACCCAGTCGCCCGCGCCGCCACGGAAGCCGGGGTCCACCTTGTCCAGGGACTCCTGCGGCAGCTTCTCCAGCAGGCCCTTGGTGGACAGGGCCCCGAGGGCGCCGGCGTCCTGGGAGAAGAACAGCCCGGCCTTGGTCTTGCCGCCCTCTTCCTGGATCTGGGCCGCGAGTTCGGCGCTCTCGCCGTAGCGGACCGCGACCGTGGTGCCGACGGCCTTCTCCAGCTCGTCCAGGAGCGGCTTGACCAGCTTCTCGTTGCGGCCCGAGTAGATCACGAGCCCCGCGTCGTCCTCGTCGACGCCGCAGCCTGCGACCGCGGGGAGAAGAAGTGCCGCCGCGAAGAGCGCGGTCAAGCGTCGGACCAAGGGGCGTCGCATGGAAAGCCTTCCTGCAAGGGCAGAGGAGAACCGGGTAACGCCCCATAAGTAAGGTAAAGCTAACCTAAAGGTCAAGGGTGACGCACACAACAATTCGGCCGCGGCCGCCGCTTGGCCGAGTTCGGCGGAGCCGACCCTACCGCTTGTTTTCCTGTGGATCTTCAATGAACTGCCTGTGACGTTCTTGTGACTATCCGCCGAGGTAAGCCTTTCCTAAGATGCGCCCGTGACAGTCCTTCCCGACCTGTTCCCAGGCACCACATCCGTCCCGTTCGCCCACGGGCTCGCCGCCCACGGCGACCGGACCGCCGTCATCACGGCCGACGGCCGGGTCAGCTACGCCGAGCTGGCCGCGCGCGTGGACGCGACGGCCCGCCGCCTCGGCCGGGAGCGCCGTCTGGTCCTGCTGGTCGGTGCCAACACCGTCGACGCCCTCGTCGTCCACCTCGCCGCCCTCGCGGCCGGACACCCTGTGCTCCTGGTGCCGGGCGACCACCCCGAAGCCGTCCAGTCCCTGATCGACGCGTACGACCCGGACGTCGTGGCCCACCCCCAGGGCGGGGAATGGCTGCTCGACGAGCGACGCGCGGTCTCGGCGCACGAGCTGCACCCGGACCTCGCCCTGCTGCTGAGCACCTCGGGCTCGACCGGATCGCCGAAGCTCGTCCGGCTGTCACACGAGAACCTCCAGGCCAACGCGGAGTCCATCGCGCAGTACCTGGACATCCGGGACACCGACCGCGCCGCGACCACCCTGCCCCTGCACTACTGCTACGGCCTGTCCGTCGTGCACAGCCACCTGCTGCGCGGCGCCGGACTGATCCTGACCGACCTGTCGGTCGCGGACACCTGCTTCTGGGACCTCTTCAGGGCGGGCCGGGGGACGACCTTCGCCGGGGTTCCGTACACCTTCGACCTGCTCGACCGGGTCGGTTTCGCCACCATGGAACTGCCCCACCTGCGCTACGTCACCCAGGCGGGCGGCCGCCTGGCGCCCGACCGGGTCCGGCGGTACGCCGCACTCGGCCGCGCCGCCGGCTGGCAGCTCTTCGTCATGTACGGCCAGACCGAGGCGACGGCCCGCATGGCCTACCTGCCGCCGCACCTCGCGGAAACCCGCCCCGAGGCGGCGGGAATCCCGGTCCCCGGCGGCTCCTTCCGCCTTCAGCCGCTGCCCGACAGCCCCGACGGGAGCACCGGCGAGAGCACCGACGAGAACACCGGCGAACTGGTCTACTCGGGCCCCAACGTCATGCTCGGTTACGCCCGCACCCCCGCCGACCTCGCGCGCGGCCGGACCGTGCACGAACTCCACACCGGCGACATCGCGCGCCGCACACCCGAGGGTCTGTACGAGATCGTCGGCCGGAGCAGCCGGTTCGCGAAGATCCTCGGCCTGCGCATCGACCCCGGGCAGGTCGAGGCGATGCTCGCCCGACACGACGTCACCGCCCTGTGCACCGGCGACGACGAGACCCTCTGTGTCGCGGCCGTGGGTGCCGGCGACTCCGAAGCCCGCCGGATAGCCAGGCTCGTGGCTCGCGACTGCGGTCTGCCGGCCCGCGCTGTCCGCGTCCGGATCCTGGCCGACCTCCCCCGCCTGCCCACGGGGAAGCCCGACTACCAGGCGGTGCGCGCCCTGACCCGTCCCGCGCCTGATACCGCGACCGGCCCCGGTGCCACGCCCGACGCAGTCCCCGAAAGCCTGCGCCTGCTGTATGCGCGGATCCTCGACCGCACGGACGTGACGGACGAAAGCTCCTTCGTCAGCCTGGGCGGCGATTCACTCTCGTACGTCGAGATGTCGATCCAGCTCGAAGAGCGGCTCGGCCACCTGCCCGCCGGCTGGCACACCACCCCGATCCGGGATCTCAGGCCGCCCGAGCAGGCGGGCCCCTCCCGCAGGCGGACCCTGGAGACAAGCGTCGCGCTCCGCGCCCTGGCAATCCTCTGCATCGTCGGCTCGCACATCCATGTGTTCGGCATCAAGGGCGGGGCGCACATCCTGCTCGCGGTCGCCGGATACAACTTCGCCCGCTTCCACCTCACCACTGCCGAACGGCGCGTACGCATACGCCGGGGCTGGACCAGCATCGCCCGCGTCGCGCTGCCGAGCATGGCCTGGATCGGCCTGATCCTGCTCCTCAACGACGATTACACGCTCGCCAATCTCTTCCTGCTCGATGGCGTCACGGGGCCCGACGACCTCAAGAGCGGCATGCACTTCTGGTTCATCGAGGCTCTCGTCTACATCCTGATCGCCGCCGTCGGCCTCCTGAGCCTGCCCGCGGTGGACCGGTGGGAGCGCCGCTTCCCGTACACCCTGCCCCTCACACTCGCCGGGCTGGGACTGCTCACCCGCTACGACCTCGTCGGCCTGCCCGCCCGCGAGCAGATCCCCGACGCCATCACGGTCTTCTGGCTGTTCGCGCTCGGCTGGGCGGCGGCCAAGTCCACCACCGTGCGACAGCGCCTGCTGATCACCGCCGCGGCCCTGGCCACCGTGCCGGGCTTCTTCCCCGGCGACCCCGGCCGCGAAGCGATCATCATGGCCGGATTCGCGCTGCTGGTCTGGGTACCCAGCCTCCCCAGCCGCGAGCGCCTCAACCAACTGGCCGGCCTCCTCGCGACCAGCTCCCTGTACATCTACCTGACCCACTGGCAGATCTTCCCGCTCATCGACGGGTTCTCCCGGCACCTGGCCTTCCTCGCCTCACTCCTCTTCGGCATCGCCTACGCCGCCGGCGCCGCCCGTCTGACGCGAGCAGTGTCCGCGCGGACGAGGGCCGGCGGCGTCCGGACCCGCTGAGGGCCGGCCGGTCAGGACAGGAAGCGTCTCCACCGCGCTCCGGGCAGCCCGCGCCGGTCCGCAACCGCGGCGCTCATCACTTCCTACGACCCTTGCCCGGGCGGGCAGTTGGATCGCACGCTCTTCCGGAAGCGGCGCCCAGGACCCGGCGGATGCTGGTTATGATCACGGCGTGCTGACAGCTTGGTCGCCTTCCGGCGGCCAGTCGACCCTCTCGCAGGCTTGTCGACTGGTCACCGCCGGGCTGGCCTTGCTCCTCATCGCCCTGCTCGGCATGTGCTGCTCGTTGCCCGAACACGGCGCAGGAGCCGCCACGACGGTCGCCTCCGTCTCCCTCGCGGACACGGCAGGCCGGACAGCGGCGTCTGATGCGGGCTGCTCCGACGCCGAAGGCCACTCCACGGACGAGGGTGCGGCGCGCCGCTCGAACGCACCGTCGCGTGCGGCGGACAAGCCCGTCCTCACCGAAGCGCTGGATGAGGGGCAGGCTTCCCGGACCCCGGGGCGTGCGCGACCGGCTGAGCAGTCGAAGCGATCTCCTGCCACGCCCGCGGCGCACCTCAGATCACAGGCCGTCCTTCAGGTGTAGGCGTCGGAGCTTCCGACGACACCCCATGCGCTGCGGAGTTCACGGATCTGCCCACAAGACGGCGATATGTTCAACCGTCTCGGCCTCTGGCGCTTGAATCCCGCTGCCCCCGCGCGCACCCGCCCACGTCGCTTCCCCGTCCGCCGGCCGAGGAGGTGACTGCCGCACGGAGGACCTGTGCTCCGCCTGCCTCTGCCACGCCTCACCCGCCGGGTTCCGTCCTGGCCGGGCGTCCTGCTTGCCTGCGCGTTGAGCGTGCTGCTGCTGGCTGCCGTCCACTGTTCCTCGTACCTCGTCAGCGACGGTCACCAGCACCTCTCTCTGTCCGCGCCGGCCCAGCCGGCCACGCCGGCCGGATACGAGGAGCCCTCCGACGAGCCGCGGTTCCCGGACCGTCCTCAGCACGATCACGGCTCCGCCTGCGCTTCTCCCTGCCTGACCACTTGGGCCTCAAGCGCGGTGCAGCGCCGCGCCGAGGCGACCGCAGCCCTTCTCGGCCCGGACCCCGGGACGGTCCAGGCCGAGCCGGCAACCACGCCGGTGCCCCACACCGGTAGATCGTCCATAGCCCGCACCGGTCGCTCCACGCTGGCCGACGTCTGCCGGTGGCGGATCTAGACCACTCGTCCCGCAGCCGCACGCGGCTGCCGCATGCCGTCCCCCGGGCCGGAACCCCTGTTCCTGATGCCCGCCGACCACGGCATGCCCTCCGAACGAGTAGTCGACGCCACCACGAACGAAGGCACAGCCATGCATGCTTCGACCACCGACCCGTCCGCCACCGGCCGCACGGCCCTGTCAGAACTGGTGGGCAACACCCCGCTGCTGCGCATCTCCGAACCCCTCGCCCCGGCAGGACGGGGCTTCTGGGCGAAGCTGGAGGGCTTCAACCCCGGCGGCATCAAGGACCGTCCCGGCCTGCACATGGTCGAACGGGCGCGTACGCGCGGCGACCTGAAGCCCGGCGCGAGGATCATCGAGTCCACCAGCGGAACCCTGGGCCTGGGCCTCGCTCTGGCCGGCATGGCCTACGGGCACCCGGTCACCCTGGTCACGGACCCGGGCCTTGAGCCGTCCATGACCCGGCTCCTGGTCGCGTACGGCGCCCAGGTCAACGTGGTCTCCGAGCCGCACCCCACCGGCGGCTGGCAGCAGGCCCGCCGCGACCGCGTGCAGCAGCTCATGGCCCAGCACGCGGGCTCCTGGTGCCCGGACCAGTACAACAACCCCGACAACACCGCCGCCTACACCCCGCTCGCCCTCGAACTGGCCACCGAGCTGCGGCACATCGACGTACTGGTGTGCAGCGTCGGCACCGGCGGCCACTCCGCCGGGATCTCACGGGTACTGCGACAGCTCTACCCGGACCTGACGATGGTGGGAGTGGACACCATCGGCTCGACGATCTTCGGGCAGCCCGCCCGGCCGAGGCTGATGCGCGGGCTGGGGTCGAGCATCTACCCCCGTAACGTCGCCTATGACAACTTCAGCGAAGTGCACTGGGTCTCCCCCGCCGAAGCCGTGTGGACCTGCCGCCGGCTGGCCGGCTCCCACTACGCCACCGGCGGATGGAGCGTCGGAGCGGTCGCGCTGGTGGCCGGCTGGCTCGCCCGGTCGCTTCCGAAGGAGGCACGGATCGCGGCCGTCTTCCCGGACGGCCCGCAGCGGTACCTCGGCACCGTCTACGACGACGGCTACTGCGCCGCCCACGGTCTGCTCGACTCCCCGCCCGCCCCGGAACCGGACCTGATCGGCCGACTGGACGAGAAGGAGGTCACCCGCTGGACCCGCTGCACCACCGTCGTCGACCCGCTCACCCTCGTCGGTGACGGCAAGACCGACACCTCCGGCGGACCCGAGGCCCGGGAGGCCCGGTGAAGGACACGATCAAGCAGGTCCGCTCGTACGACCGCAGCGTCCAGCTCCTGATGGTCAACCAGTTCGCCATCAACCTGGGCTTCTACATGCTGATGCCGTACCTGGCCACCTATCTGGCCGGGCCGCTGGGGCTGGCGGCCTGGCTCGTAGGGCTGATCCTCGGGGTGCGCAACTTCAGTCAGCAGGGCATGTTCCTCATCGGCGGGACACTGGGCGACCGGCTCGGCTACAAGCCGATGATCATCGCGGGACTCGTGCTGCGCGTGATCGGGTTCGCGACGCTCGGCCTGGTCGAGTCGGTGCCCGCGCTGCTGGCCGCGTCGGCGGCCACGGGCCTGGCCGGGGCCCTGTTCAACCCGGCCACCCGGGCCTACCTGGCGGCGGATGCGGGTGAGCGCCGTGTCGAGGCGTTCGCCCTGTTCAACGTCTTCTACCAGGCGGGCATCCTGCTCGGCCCGCTGGTCGGCATGGTGCTGACGGGCGTGGACTTCAGCGTCACCTGCCTGGTGGCGGCCGGCATCTTCGCGATCCTGAGCATCGTCCAGATCTGGGCCCTGCCGGCCCGCCGCGCCGACCACGCCGACACGGCGGAAGGGGGACGTGAGGGCATCCTGCGGCAGTGGCGGGGGATGTTCTCGAACCGTCCGTTCCTGCTGTTCTCCCTGGCCATGATCGGCTCGTACGTCATGACCTTCCAGGTCTACCTGTCCCTCCCGCTGGAGGTCAGGCGCCTGGGCGGTGAGGGTACGTTCGGCACCGCCGCGGTGGCGGTCCTGTTCGCCGTCTCCGGGCTGAGCACGATCGTCCTCCAGACCAGGGTCACCGCCTGGTGCAAGGCCCGGATGGAACCGGGCCGTGCGCTGACGTGGGGACTGCTGGCGATGGGAGCGGCCTTCGTCCCCCTCCTCGCGGCGTCGGCGGTCCCGGTACCGGACAGCGGGGTGGGTCTGTGGCTGCTGGCCGGACTTCCGTCGGCCATGGCGGCGCTGCTGCTGGCGGTCGGCACGATGATCGCCTACCCCTTCGAGATGGACACCATCGTCCGCCTCGCGGGCAACCGTCTCGTGGCCACGCACTACGGCCTCTACAACACCATCTGCGGAATCGGCATCACGGTCGGCAACCTCGTGATGGGCATGGCGCTGGACGCGGCCCGGGAAGCGCGCGTGCCCGCGCTGCCCTGGCTGGCGCTTCTCCTGCTCGGCCTGGCCTGCGCGGCCGCGCTCCACGCGTTGAACCGCACCGGCAGGCTGTCACCCGGGCAAGCGGAGGGGGAACGTCAGGCAGTGACCGCCTGAGACAGAGTGCTGGGCCGTGAGTGCCGGGCCGTGAGTGCCGGGGCTTACGGAGGTGGGGCGGCGGCCAATGCCGCCGCCCTGCTACGGAGCCGACTGCACGGCACCGCCGAGGAGAACGGCCAGCAGCCGCCCCGTGGTGGCCTTCGGCTCCTCGCTCCGGCCGGAAACACCTGTCATCAGCAGGTGGTGGATCGTGCCGACGAGCGCGAGCGCGATGGTGGCAGCGTCGGCGTCCGCGGGCAGCCGGCCGCCGCGCTGCTCCCCCTGCAGGTAGACGGTGAAGGCGTGCTGGATCGCATCGAAGGCGGGCGCGCCGGCCTGGAAGCCCTGCCGGGTGTGCAGCGCGGCTGCCGGGCGCGTCATCGCAAGCCCCACCACCGCCGGGGGCAGGGCCTCCAGCAGGGCGAGGGCGACTTCCTGCAGGTTGGCCGCCACCGTGGCCTGCCCCACCTTCGCCTCCAGCGCCTCGGCCTGGCGGGCGCTGCGGGCGAACCGGTCCAGGACCAGCTCGGCGACGAATTCGTCCAGGCCGGCGAAGTGCGCGTGCAGGACACCCTTGCCGCAGTCCGCCTCCGCTGTGATCGCGCGGCTGGTCAGGGCCATCGCGCCGTCGCGGGCCACCACCCGCTCCGCAGCCGCGAACAGCCGGCCGCGCAAATCCGGAATCGCCACTCCACGAGGTGACACAACAGCCCCTTCCACCAAGCCCATTGCGAGTATGGGCATTCGCCCATACTGTTTGGGCACTTGCCCATACTAGGGCCGGGCGCCGTACTGCGCTCCGGCGGGAGGGAGTTCACCCATGGGTCAATTCGTCAACACCGCACAGGCCGAGGCGTGGAACGGCTACGAGGGCGAGCAGTGGGCCCGCAGCGCGGACCGCTGGGACGCCGTCAACGACGGCTTCAACCAGCCCCTCCTGGAGGCCGCGGCCATCTCGGCGGCCGATCGGGTACTGGACATCGGCTGCGGGGCCGGCCGCACCACCCGACTCGCGGCCCGGCGCGCCCAGCAGGGTCGGGCACTGGGGCTGGATCTGTCCGGCCCGATGCTCGAGAAGGCTCGCGGCAGCGCCCTGCGTGAAGGCCGGGAGAACGTCTCCTTCGTCCAGGGCGACGCCCAGGTCCACCCCTTCGAGGCCGACGCCTTCGACGTGGTCATCAGCCGCTACGGCATGACGTTCTTCACCGACCCCGTCGCCGCGTTCTCCAACCTCCACCGCGCAGTGCGGCCCGGCGGGCGGCTGGCGTTCATCTGCGCGGCCGAGGCCGAAGCCAACGAGTGGCTCCGGGCGTTGGCCTCGCTCGACGGCATCCTGCCGATCGGCGGCTTCGGCAGGCCGGGCGCGCCCGGCATGTTCTCACTCACCGAACCGGACCGCATCCGCGCCCTGCTCACCGCGAGCGGCTTCGTCGAAGCCGACGTGCAGCGGGTCGAGACCCCCGGCAACTGGGGAATCGACGCCGCGGACGCGGCCGCCTTCCTGCTGGACTCCGGCCCTGGACGCCATCTGCTCGACCAGGTCAGCACCGAGGCACAGGCCGAGGCACGGCTGGTGCTGACCGACGCCCTGCGCGGCTACGAAGCGAACGGAGCGGTGTGGCTGCGCAGCAGTTCCTGGCTGGTCACCGCGGAACGGGGCCGCATGGCGGCCTGATCGGCAGGGTGATCCCGAAAGGCGCCGAGCCTCTTCGCGAGAGGTCAGGCCGGGGTGCGCAGCCCCACCAGGAGCCGGTCGAGCGCCTGCTCCGCGGCGCGGATCCCCGCCCCGCGCGATCCAGAGCGCGGCCTCGTTCATCGCCCCCGAGAGCAGCCGGACCACGGGCTCCACCGGCTGATCGGCGATGATCCCGGCTGCGGCGAGCGCCGTCAGGGCCTCTGCGAGGTGCCGGGCGGAGGACTCTTCGTCCAGGGCCCGCCACTCGTCCCAGCCCAGCACGGTCGGCGCGTCGACCAGCAGGATCTGCCGCACCGCCGGGTCGGTCCCCGCGGCCAGGAAGGCCCGGCAGCCGGCCCGGAGCTGCTCCCAGAGGTCCTCGTAGCGCTCGGCCGCGGTCGCGACCCGCTCACCCAGCTCCTGCTGGACCTCGGCGACGACGGCCCGGAAGAGCCCCGCCTTGCTGTCGAAGTGGTGGTAGGCGGCCCCCTTGGTGACCCCGGCGTCCCGTGCCACCTCGGCCAGCACGACCTGGTGGTACCCGTCGGCGGCGAACCGCCGCCGCCCTTCGACCAGCAGCGCCTGCCGCGTGGCCGCCCGCTGCTCCGCCCGCTTGACCGCCATGAGCCTGCGTCGCCCCGACGCCCCGCAGTACGAACTGGCCCTCCTGGACCACGACCACCCGACCGTCCCCGAGGGCCATCGGGTCGCACTCCGGGGCGGCTTGCTGCTGAACTTCGAGGTCGACGACGTGGACTCCGAGCACCAGCGACTCGTGGCGGAGGCCGGCCTGCCCGAGGTACTGCCGCTGCGCACCGAGGAGTTCGGCCAGCGCCACTTCATCGTCGCCGCCCCCGACGGCGTGCTGATCGACGTCATCACCGTCGTCCCGCCCAGCGAGGAGTACGCCGCCCAGTACACGGACGCCTGATCCCCCGGGCCGGGCCGGCCTTACCGGCCCCGAGTCTTCTCCGGCAGGCAGAACGACACCCCGCCAGGAAGGTGCCCGGCGTGCGACGACGGCCCCACCCCGGAATCCATGAGTCCGGAAGCCGGGACCGGGCCGTCGCCCCCGTTCGTTTCGTTCAGCGCAGGGACACGAACTTGGCCGTGCTCGGTACCCCCTTCTCGTCCAGCAGGAAGAGCATGTAGTGGCCGGGCGGGGCGTCACTGGCGGAGGGCGGGGCCTGCAGCCCGAGCGTGTTGCCCTGACGCTGGACGATCCGCAATTCCAGATGCCGCTGGCTGGTGTTGACCGCGTGGGTCGCGGTGGTCGGCGCCAGCAGGATGGCCTTCTTGACCTGACCGGGGGTCGAAGTGGTCACCCTGAAGCGGGAGTCGTAGCGGATGGGGCCGCCCGGTACGGTGTCGAGCTTGGGCCTCGCGCCCTGGTGGAGGTAGGCGGGCTCGTAGATCTCGATGCTGCCGTTCATGTCGTCGTCGATCTTCGGGTCGTTGGCGAGCTGCTGGAGTTCGTCGCCGGTGACCATGACGCGGCCGTCGGGCAGGACGACCGAGTTGGCGTGGTAGCCGCGCGGCAGCCGCTGCACGGGGCCGAGGGTCCACTCCCCGAGCGCGTTGCGGGTTTCGATCTGGCGGTACTTGAGATCGGACTTGGGGTTGTAGTCCCCGTTTCCGTAGTCCCGGATGCCGTAGGCACCGTTGACCGTCAGCAGGCTCGCGTCCGGGAGGATGAGGGTGTTGTCCTGGGTCCGTCCGAAGGCGCGCGGCTGCTTCTTCTCCCACACCCCGTCCGCCAGCTGGTAGGTGTTGGGGTCGTCGCGGTCACCTCCGAGGATCAGCACGGAGTTCGGGCCGCGGAATCCGGCGGGCAGCGCCACCGCCGAGCCGTAGCCGCGGTGGACGCCGTCCGGGCGGGCGGGAAGGTCCGTACGCGTCTCCGCGACCGGGTCGAACGCCCACTGCCGGGTCGCGTGGCGGCCCAGGCCGTACACCTTGCCGTCGCGCAGGGTGAACAGGTGCGGGTAGTCACTGTCCTCGCCGAACGGCGCGTCGACGCGAAGGGTGTCGGTGGGAACGTCCCGCGGGATCAGGGTCTTCTCGAAGGGGACCGGGTGGCTCTTCGCCGGGAACCGCTCGACAACCGAGGTGGAGGTGCCCCAGCCCGCGTCGGTGTGCCCGGACATGATGAGGAGGCGCCCGTCGGGGGCGGTGGCGACGGACGGGTACCAGCGACCCACCGACATGTCCTTGTTGACCGCCCACGTCTCGGTCCACGGGTCGAAGACGAGGGACAGCTTCGCTCCGGCGCCTCCGCCGTAGCCGAGGTTCCCGCCGAAGACGCCGAGCATGCCGTTGGGCAGGAAGGCGTGCCCGGCGCAGAAGAAGGGTGCCGGGCGCTTCACGTCCGTGCCGTCCGGCACGACCAGCTCGGGCGGGGTGACCTTTTTGAACGCCTCGGGGCCGGTCCCCTTCCCCGGATCCCAGAGGAAGGCGCGGCCGGCGTTCTCCGGCCCGAGCGTGTTGGTCGGCGCGGGCTCCTCCGTGGGGTCGGTCTCGACGCGCTCGAAGGAGAACAGCAGCACCTTGCCGGTGGGCAGCATGGCGATGTGGGCGGCGAAGTCGGGCGACTGGAAGTACTCCGCGAACTGCCCGTACGCCTTGGGGTGGAACTTCGAGTTCGCCAGCTCCTGAGACCTGGTCAGGTTGCTCAGGCCCTCGATCCGCGCCAGCTGGGAGTACCCACCCAGAGCCTGGGCCGCCGCGCGGATCTTGGCATGCTCCTGAGCATGCGAGGCCCCCAGGGTGGCGGCCTCGGCGGCTTCGTCGGGATGGCCGGCCCCGTCGTGAGCGGTGGCCGGGACGGCGGTCACGAAGAGGGCGGTGGCCGCGAGCGCGGAGAGCGACGCCGCGATTCTCTTGGAGCGGTGCCTGCGTGACATGTGACTCCTCACCTGTGAGCACGTGCGGACAGGCGGGAAGCCTGCCGTGGGTGCTGATCACCCACAGCGACAGATGTATGACGAAATACATGCGGGGCGCTCACCGAAACCGGCCCCTCAGGGCACGCCCGTCGGTGTCACGACCCAGCCCGAACCTGCCCGAATCCCCTTCCCCACCCCGGGCAGGGTCCCTCGCACGGCCGTCACTCTTCGTAGACCAACACGCCGACCGCACCACGCGAACGGGACAGCCCCGGCAAAGCGTCAGCCGTCGCCGCGCACCGGCTCCAGGATCGCCACGCACACGGTGCCCGCGGGCCCGACCCCCCGACCGATTGCGTCGGCCTGCGAACGGGACGGCGTCGGGCCCGCACCTCCCCCGCGTCGCCGCGCGCCGGCCGGGCAGAGAACCCGTCCGGCGCAGCCACGGCGCTCCGGGCCGTCGGCCGAGCTCACCCCCGTGAAGCTCGACCCCGACCCGGTCGGCGCCGCCACCACCCCCTCGACACTCCAGTGGCGACGCAGCATTGGTAACGTACACCAGAGTGACTGTCCGGCGTCAACCAAAGTGTTGCCGGGGCCGGCCCAAGGGGCTTCGAGAAACACTGTGGTGGGCAAAGGCTCGGCATCACGCCTAGGAGGTCGTGTACATGGAGGATGACCAGTCGCCCACCTTCGCCCAGCTCTTGGACCACCTCTTCCGCGAGGTGCACCCCCCGTCGCGGGGGCCCTACACCTACGCGGAGGTCGCCGAGGGAATCCGCAAGGCCGCGACCGGAGAGGGACGCGGGGTGACGGCGAGCGCCATCCAGCAACTGCGCACCGGCGCCAAGCGGAACCCGACGCGACACACCATCAAGGCCCTGGCCGACTTCTTCGGCGTACCGGCGGGCTACTTCGTCGACAGCGCGGCGGCCGAACGCACCAAGGCGGAGATCGGCCTCCTCGCCGCCATGCGTGACCAGGACGTCCGCAAGGTGGCCCTGCGCGCGAACGGCCTGAGCGTCGACAGCCTGAAAATGCTGTCCACCGTGATCGAACAGGCCCGGAAGCTCGAAGGGCTCACCACCGACGACACCGCGCAGGACCTGAACCTGGACGACTGAACCGCGCACCGCGCACCGCGCACCGCGCACCGCGCACCACGCACCACGCACCACGCACCACGCACCACGCACCGGGCGGCGATCGCACGATCCCTGCCCCGACACGACACCCCCCTGTGGCCGCTCATCGCCAGGGGGGCATCAGGCGTTTCCCGGGACAAGCCCGGCATCCCGATCCGCACGGCACCTCCGCGGCTGCACCCCGCCCACGAAGCGGAGTCGCGAACATGTCAGCATTGTGGCGCTCGCACCGGGCTTCCAGGGGGAGGTTCGCCCCGGCCGGCCACCCCGACTGGCGTCACAGAGTGAGGACATGGACCTTGAGCAGCTTCGCGCCACGTGTGAGGCGCGCGTCGAGGCGCTTCGACTCCCGCACCGCTTCAGCACCCGCGACCTCCGCGACGCCGTGGCCGAACAACGCGGACGCCCCATCATCCTGCGCCCCCTGAGCACCCTGGGCGCCATGGACGCCCCGTGCGGCATCCGCCTGGAGACCCCGGACGCCGACCTCTTGTTCTACGAGGAGGCCACCTCCCCCCTCCACCAGAACCACATCCTCGCCCACGAGATCAGCCACATCATCTGCGACCACCCGGGCAGTCTGGAACTGGACCAGGACACCCTGCGCGCGATCGGGTTCGACCCCACCCTCGTCCAGCGCATGTCAGGCCGGACCAGCTACACCAGCGAGGACGAACGCGAGGCCGAGGTGATGGCCAGCGTGATACGACAACTCATGTACCGGGGACGCGAAGGCCCGTCGAGCCGGCCCGCCAGCGGCGCCGAGAGCTGGGACGCGCTGTTCGCCAAGCCACACAGGAAGAACCGCCACCGAAAATGATCAACATCCTTTTCACGGGCACGGCCGTCGTACTGCTGTGCTTCGCCGCCTACTGGGTGCGAGGACGCGGCGGACACCGCCCCACGGGCAGCTGGGCGATGGCGGCGCTGCTGACCTCGTTCGCCCTCGCCTTCGCCTCCTACGCCCCCGCCGTGGAGCGCGCGGTCGAATCGGTGGTCCCCCACGTCGCCCGGCTCCTCAGCAACACCTTCACCCTGACGGCGGCCACCTCGGTCCTCGCCTTCCTCTTCCAGCTCAATCTG
Organism: Streptomyces sp. NBC_01408; assembly: GCF_026340255.1. Taxonomy (GTDB): domain Bacteria; phylum Actinomycetota; class Actinomycetes; order Streptomycetales; family Streptomycetaceae; genus Streptomyces. The sequence continues at coordinate 360,652 of NZ_JAPEPJ010000003.1, forward strand.
GACCGCGAGCGGGCCCACCGGCAGATCCGACTGCGCGTCATCGCCCTCGCGATCTCCGTCGCCGGCATGACCGCCTTCTTCGTCGCCGAACAACTCACGGGACGAAACCCGGTGTTGTACGCGTGCTACGTACTCATCTACATCTCCTACCTGGGGTACACGGCCAAGGACTTCCTGCTGCAGACCTGGGCCCAGTCCAAGCGCTCGACCCGCCGCAGTCAGCGCTGGGGCCTGCGCACGACCTCGGTCGGCTGTGGCTTCGCCCTCGTCTACGCCGCGTACAAGCTCTTCGCCCTGGTCTCCATCGGCCTCGGCCTGGGGCTCGTGCCCGACAACGCCCGGTGCTCGAGCCCGCTGACCCCCTTCCGCTGCGCGTTCAGCGTGACCGCGCCCGCCGTCGCCGTCCTCCTCATCACCGTCGGACTCACCCTCCCCGCCCTGCTGTGGCCGCTCAGCCAACTGCGCCGCCGTCGCTGGGAACGGAACTCGTTCACCGCGCTGGAACCCCTGTGGCGGGAGGTCACCTCGGCGGTCCCCGAGGTCGTGCTCGACCCGGGCAACACCGAGGCCGACACCCACGACCTCGACTTCCACCTCCACCGCCGGGTCATCGAGATCAACGACTGCGTGCTGGCCCTGCGCCGGTACCGTCAAGCGTCGGTACGGGACGCCGCGGCCGCCGAGGTCACCCGCCGGGGCGCGGCCGACACCCCCGAGGGCGACGCCGAGGTGGAGGCGGCGGTCATCGCCGCGACTGTCAACGCAAAGCGCGCCGGACTCCCCCTCGAGGGCGACGAGGCCCCGCCCGCCGCAGGCACCCGCTCCCGCAAGGGCGACCTCCCGGCGGAGACCGCGTGGCTGCTGCTCGTGGCGGACGCCTACACGCGGCACCCGGCACCCGAGAACGCGGGCGCGGCCTCGTGACCGCCCCGCGGCAGGACCCCCTGCGCGACCCGCGCTTCTTCGCCGACCCCTACCCCACCTACGACCGGCTGCGCGAAGGCTGCCCGGTCCAGCGAATCCCCACCGGCTCCGGCGGACACCACGCGTACCTGATCACCGGCCACCCCGAGGCCCGCGAGGCGTTCACCGACCCCCGCCTGTCCAAGGACACGGCCCGCTTCTTCGCCGACCGGCCCTCGAACCGCGACCTGCACCCGGCGATCTCCCGCAACATGCTGGCGAGCGACCCACCCGCGCACACCCGCCACCGGCGGGTGGCGACCCGGCTGTTCACGACCGGCCGCGTCCGGAAACTACGCCCGTTCATCACCCGGGTCGTAGACGATCTCATGACCGCGTGGCGGCCGGGCACGGAAATCGACCTGGTGGCGGACCTGGCGGTACCCCTTCCGGTCACCGTCGTCTGCGAGCTGCTGGGGGTGCCGGAATCCGACCGCGCCACGCTCGCCGACTGGTCCCACGACCTCTTCGACGCGACCGACACCGACCGCGTCGACGCCGCGTCACACCGGATCGGCGACTACCTGACCCACCTCGTCGACACGGCCCGCGCCACCCCCGGCGACGGCCCGCTCCACTCCCTGCTGCGCGACTGCGACGAAGGCGGCCTCGACCGGGACGAGAGCGTCTCCCTGGCCGCCCTCCTCCTGGTCGCCGGGCACGAGACCACCACCCACTTCCTCGGCAACGCCGTCCTGGCCCTGGTCCGGCACCAAGAGGCCTTCGACCGCCTGCGCCGGGACCCGGACCTGATCCCCGGCGCCCTCGACGAACTGCTCCGCTTCGACTCCCCGGTGAGCGTGGCCACCTTCCGCCACAGCACGGAGGACCTGCGCGTCGGCGGGGTCGACATCCCGGCGGGTTTCCCGGTGCTCATCGCCCCGGGGGCCGCGAACCGCGACCCGGCGGCGTTCCCCGACCCGCACCGTCTCGACCTCGACCGCGACGCCGGCGGCCACCTCTCCTTCGGCCACGGCATCCACCGCTGCCCGGGCGCCCCCCTGGCCCGGGCCGAGGCGGAAATCGCCCTCCGCACCCTGGTGACCCGCTTCCCGAACACGCGCCTGGCCATCCCCGCAGAATCCCTGACCTGGCGCCGAACCCGCCTCACCCGCGGCCTGACCACCCTCCCCCTCACCCTCGCCTGACCCACGCCAAGCGCCGATCACGCGAGCTCGGAATCCGGCCAACCTTGTCAGCCGAACTCGGCATTCCCCGGGAAGCACGGCGCAGGGCGATCCGACCACTACGCAGGCTGCCCGCCGGCGCGCAGGAGGGGTGGGCCGAGGTCTCCCCCGGCCCACAGCGCCCCGGACCGGTCGTCGACCAGGCCCCCTGCCTGAATTACGCGAGCCAGTCACCCTCGCCGAAGGCCGGACTGCCGATGTCCGCGTACCGCCCGTCGGCGACTCCCTGCCGATAGCCGGTGCCCTTGAACTTGGTCGGGCTCTGCTTCTTCACCTTCGGGTACTTGTCGGCGAGACGCGACTCGACCACGTGGGTCCGGTCCGCGAGTACCAGGGCCACGCTGCGCGCACCGGTCTCCTGCCCGGCGCCGGGTTCGGCTTCTCGCTCGGCGTCCGTCTTGGCGGCCTGCTGGGCGGCGCCGACCCGTGCCGCCACCTCGCGGATGAAACCGAGCATCCAGGACCGCTTGTACGCCCGCGCGTCCTCGCCGGCGGGGCGGTGAAGACGGTCCGCACGGTCCGCGCCGTCCAGCATCTGCAGGCGCAGGCTGGCGAAGAGCACCTCGGCCGCCTGGATGTCGGCTTCGAAGCCGAAGAGGTGCACACGGTGCTTGTTGGCCTTGCCGCCCGGATATACGGACCGGCACCGCATCTCGTGGCTGATCCAGCTGAGCAGGCGCCGCACCTCCTTGACGTAGGGAGGGCACACTTCGACGATCCGGTCCACGGGCCCGGCCTGGTCCGCCGCATCGTCGAGCATCGCCTGTTCGATGCCGTACTTGGCCATGAGCTCAGTGGCCTTGGCCAGGTAGGCGCGGGCCTCCGGCTCACCCGCGGCCGGGCTCTCCGCCTTGCGCAGCAGCGCCCTGACCTTCTCCAGCAGGGCCTCGGGAAGCCCCCGGTCCGACGTCCGCCGTGCAGAGGCGGGCTCTGAGGCGGGCGGCTCGGGTGCGGGGCCACCCCCCGGTCGCGGACGCGGGACCGCCAAGCCCCAGTCATTCCATTCCTCCCCGTCGTCCGTGCCGTCGCCGCCCTGCTCCTCGGCGAGCGCCTCCGCGAGGTCCTCCGGCTCTGGGACCAATTCCGCCAGGCGGCCCAGCGCCCAGCGGCGCCAGGCGACCGCGTCATCCGAGCGGATGTGTGTGCGAAGCGAACGAAGCTGTCGAAAATCCCCATCGGCCTGCGGAATCAGGAACTCCAGCCTTGCCTGGCCCAGTTGGCAGACCGCCAGCAGTGCACAAAGGTCCGCCGCGCTGTCCGGACCGTAGCTGACTTCGATTCCAGGCTCGGGATACCACTCCTCGGTCTCGGCCCAGGGGTCGTCGAAGAGTCCGAAGGCATCGCTCGGTGTCTCCTCACCCGTCATGACCCGGACGACGGAGGGAGTGGGCTTCCCCGAGTAGGCCAGCGCCGCCGCCCTCTCCTCCCGGGAGGTGACGACGTGGTACCAGACCGGGACCGTGCCGGACATGTCGTGCCACGTCACTTCGCCCTGCCGACTGTGTTCCTGTGCCAGCCGCTGAACGTCCGCGCTCAGCCGCCTGTCGTCCCAGCCCTCCTCACCGGGCTGCTCCTGTGAGTCGAGAAACGCCTCCAGGTAGTCGGCGGCCGATCGGCGGGCACCATGCCTGCTGTCGGCCAGCAGGGCCCGCTCGCACGCAGAGAGCGCATCGATCACCGGCTGGAGCACGAGCGACATGTAGCGCTTGCCTGCCTCGGACAGCTCGGCGAGGAAGGCCCGAGTGGCCTCGGATCCCCCTTCCTGCTGCCTGCGGCGCCACGCTTCGAGCTGTTCGACTCGGGCTTGCTGCTCGGCCAGCCACTCCAGGTGTCCGGCACCCTGGAGGTGCTCCTCGCGCAGCAGCACGGAATCCTGGACCGCGGCGGCGGTGTCCGACCCGTTGAGAACGGCCTGCGCCAGGAGTCTCAGCGGCTCCGGCTCGCCGGCCAAGAACTCCACGGGCGTCACGAGCTCCCGGCCGTGCGCGTGCGGCGCCTGCTCGGGGCGGTCGATCTCACCGTTCCACGGAATGTCCGCCGACCAGCGCGCCCGCCATCCCGCGAAGTCCCTTGCCTGATCCTCCGTACGAGGCTGTTTCCGGCGCCACCACCACAGCAGCATCTCCTCCCAGCCCCTGGCATTCCAGGACCAGAGCGCCGGTTCGCCGCACCACGCGATACGGGACCGGAGTTCCCGTACCGCTCCCTCCAGGTCGTGGAGGTGCCCAGCAGGAGTCAACCGCTCCAGCCAACCGGCACTCTCGGCCACGGGCTGCGCCCGCGCTTCGTCCGCCGCTAACCTTGCCACCGCCACCGCAGCAACCAGCCGCCCAGCACCGAGATCGGTGGGAAGCAGTTTGTACAGTTGGGGCCCGGCATCCTCCATCACGACGGCAAGGTCCGCGACTCGGGCCTCCAGCCATGCCGCGCGCGCCCGGTAAAAGGCTCGCTCAGTCGACCCGTCCGCGCCTCTGTCTGTCATGTGCCCCCTCCTCGTTCCTGGCACATCCTAAGAAGGTTGGCGATCTTTGTCCGCCGCCCGCCTGTCAGCGGCTCCCCGTAGGCTCCAGGCGCGACCACAACCGCGGGTGGGGTGGGAGGGATTCTCGTGAGCGACGAATACCTGGAGTTTCGGCTGCGACTGCCGAACGGCGGGCCCGGTCCTGGCTCAGGACATCCGCGGCCTGGACGACTGTCTCGCGGCGCCTCGCAGGGGTCGCGGCACGCCAGCTTTCACCTCGCAAGGTCCGTCAGCAGCACATCCAGAACTGCCTCCTCCTCGACCCGCAGGGCGTGCTGGGTAAGAGCGAGCGCCAGGTCCGGGTCCCATGGCGACAGCGCCGGTTTCCCGTCCAACGGGCGCAGATCAGGACCAATGGCTGCTACCGCCTCGCGGTAGTCGTCGGCCGTGTAGCGCCAAGGCAGCCAGGGCACGTGCCCCAACAGCGTCGTGGCGATGCGTAGACCGCCCCAGTCGAAGTCGCCGTGGTAGCGGAAATCGGCACCGAGCTCGTGCAGACGGGCGAGAAGGGTCAGGGCGGCGGCCGACGGCTGGCCCTGGAGGCAGACCAGCGGTCGGGCATCCGGTCCGTGGTTGTCCGCCGCGGCCGAAAGGACCGCAGGGTTCTCACAGATGTGGACCACGGGCGGTGCCGTCCGCGGCGGACGGTGGGCGAGCTGTCGGAGGGTGAGTACGCACGGCTCACCCACGTCGGCCATCCAGTCCAGGGCCGGAGTCCCGCGGAGGTTGAGAGTGAGCACCGTCGAGGAGACGTCGTCCCGGAGCAGGCCGGCGGAAGCCCATGCGGCCCGCCGCCAGGCCGCTCCCGCTCCCTCGGGATGGCCGGTCAGAGCGCGGGCGCCGGAGAGGGCGAGGGTGGCCACCGGCGTTCCGTCGTCGAGTGCGTGGGCACTCCCCAGCATGTCCGCGGCGAACACCGACAGCGACCGCGCTGGTTCGACAGGTAGCTCCCGCAGTACGCGGACGGTCTGCTCCACCAGCAGACGGGTGGCGCCGGGAGTACGGGCGAGGCGGCGTACGAGGCCGTCGTCACGCACACGACCGGCCCAAGCGGCGTGCTCCGGATGCTCTTCGGCCAGCAGCGTGAGAGGCGCGTACGCCTCCCCCCAGGCCTGTTCCTCGCTCCGGCGGACCTCGTCGAGAGGGACGACCCGCCCAGTGAGCACCGTCACGGCAGCCTCCAGGCCTCCCGGGCTGATGCCCGATCTGACCAGCACGGCGTCCACGGCGTCGAGCCGGACCGTCAGCGCTTTGCCGGCTCCCGGTGCCCGGCCCAGGAGTCTCTCGGCAGCAACCCGCTCGGCCGCGCTCGGTGTTGCCAGCGAGACCGCCCCGGTAAGTGGCTGCCCGCGCTCCAGGCGTCGGCGTGCCCGCTCCACCAGCCAGGCCAGGTCGGCGCCGCCGAGGAGCCCGCGCAGGCGCGCCTCGTCCACGGGCGGACCGCTCACGCCCACAAGGGCTCCGGTTCCGCCGGACGCACCGGGTCCGCGCGGCGCGTGCGGGCCGTGCCGTCCCACTCCCAGCGGGTGACCAGGACAGCGGCCACCTCGTCGACGCGGGCGAGCTGGGCGATGGCGATGCCCGGCACCTGCGGATAGCAGGCCCACTCCCGCTCGCTGGTCATGACCACATCCAGGTCAAAGGCGTGCAGGAGCCCGAGGCACTTGGCACGCGAGTCGTCGTCCACACCCGCGAACGCCTCGTCCAGGGTCACCAGGCGTGGCGCGTACGGGCTTCCCGCGCTCGCGTAGTGCGAGGAGGCAGCGGCGAACAAGGGAACGGACACGGCCAGGACGCGTTCGCCTCCGGAGGCGGGTCCCGTGGCGGGTACCCAGCGGCCGTGCTGCTGGCGCTCAACGGCGAACTCGTGCCAGGAGCGGTAGTCGAGGGCGGCGGTGAGGTGCTCCAGCCAGCTGCCCGCCGCATCCTCGGTCTGCTGGCGGGCGATCTGCGTCTGCAGGAACTCACCGACCGCGGCCCGGTCCTCGGCCGTCCAGGCATCAGCGGTCTGGAGCAGGCGGCCACGGGCCTGGGCAAGGCCGACCGGGGCCTTGCGGGAAGGCCGCCACACCAGGCGCAGGCTCATTCCGGTGGAAGTGGGCCGTTCCTTCAGCTCGGCGTTCATGGCCAGCACCTGCCGCTCGGCCGCTGCGATCAGCTCCTGGAGGGTGCCGGCCACCTCGGTGATGAGGTGGGTTTCGAGGATCTCACGCTCGTGTGCGGAGAGGATGCGGGTGAGTTCGCCGACCTCGGCTGCCAGTGCCTCGGCCAGTTCGGGTACGGCTCGTTCACGGCCCTGGTAGACGATGTCGACGATCATCCCGTCCTCGACCATGCGGGCCGAGGCGGTGTTGCCGTGCCGCGACAGTGCGTCCTGGAGGGTTTTGAACTCCTCGCTCAGACGCCGCTGTACACGTTCCCAGGCGCCGTCCGAGTCGTCCGTCGTCGACAGCTCCGATTCGAGGGCACGGGCCAGGGCGATGGCCGGGGTGGCCGCCCACGGGCCGTCGTCCGCGGCCGGTACGGCGAGATCGGGAAGCGCGACGGCGATCAGTCCTGTGGCAGTGAAGCGCTGGAGCGCGGCGATGGCCTCGGAGCGCGCCGCGGCGGCTTCGGTGACGGCCTTCTCCAGCTGTTCGATGCGGCCCTCGGCCCGGCTGGCCCGTCGGTCCGCCTCCGTGTGCTGGCCCTGGGAGCGCCGCTGGTCGGCCGCGCAGCCGCGCAGGGCTTCTGCGGTCTCCGCGAGCAGCCGCTCCAGCTCTGCCACGGCGGCGCCGACGGTCGAACGCAGCGTGGCCAGCCGCTCGTCCGCGGCCGCAGCCTCACGGGCGGCCTCCTCCGCCCGAACGGCGAGTTCGGCGGTCCGCTCCCCTGCCCGGACCGCCTCTTCGCGTTCGTCGTCCGCCTGCCGGGACGCCTCGCTCCGCTCACGGAGTGCGGGCCAGAGTCCGGCGAGGACGACGTCGAGCTCGGCGAGGGCTCGCCGTACGGCGGCCAGCGCCGGCCGGTCCGGGGGCAGCCCCAGATCGGCTGCGGTCTCCTGCAGTTCGGCGGCGGCCGACTCGGCCTGCTCGGCTGCGGCCGTCACCTCGGCGGCCCGCTCGTCGCGCCGGGTCCGGGCCCGGCGCACGGTGTCGGCGGCAGCCGCGGCGTCGGCGTGCGCCCGGATCAGGGGCGCGTCGTCGGGCACGGCGGCCAGCTCGGTGTCGAGCGTACGACGACGGGTCGCCAGAGCCTGCGCCTGCACGTCGGCGTCGGCCGATTCCTGCCGGAGGAGGGAGAGTTCAGCCCGCAGGGCTGCGATCCGGGTCCGCCTCGCGGCTTCCCGGGCGCCCTCTCCGATGTACTCGGCGGCGGGTTTGGCCCAACGGCCGGTGAGAACACCGACGCGGTGGCGTCCGTCCAGCGCGACCCAGGTGCCGTCCGTGGCCCCGGTGCCCGACGGGCCGGCGCCCGGTACATCGCCGGCCGGTGCCGTGTCCCCGGAAGCCGCGCCGAGGCCGATCGCCTCCAGCAGTCGGCCCACCGCCTCCACACCGACCTGTGCGGCCTGCGCGTCGCCGTGGTCCACGGCCGGGCGCAGTACCTCGGCGAGCGACGCCCCCTCGACCGGTCCGGCGTTCGGGGCGAGGAGTACGTCAAAACCGCCTGCGGCGAGGGCCGCTCCGTCGGGGCGCACCCACGCGTCCAGCAGCCCGGCCGCCTCCAGGGCCGCCTCCACCCCGGCGCGGTCGTGGTCCGTGACCTCTTCCCGGAAGTCGATCAGCCGCCACAGGGGGGCACCGGGCGCCTGGTCTCGCAGGCCGGGGGTCCGGGTGTACGGGGCCTGCGGCCCGCGCCGACCGCCGGACTCCAGCCCGGCGAGTTCCTGTTCCGCATCGCGGGTACGGGCGGCCAGGCCGGCCCGGTGTTGCGCTGATTCCGCCGCCTGGTCGGCGAGTACCGATGCGGTGGCGCTGTGTGCTTCCGAGGCACGGCGGCGCGCCGGGTAGGGGCCGTCCTGGTGCCGGGTCCACTCCTGGAGCTCGTCCAGAAGTCCGGCCGGGTCGGCGTACGCCAGCTCCCCGCACCCGCCCGCGTGCTCGCGTACGGCTTCGACCAGAGCCCGTCCGGCGGCTTGCGCCGTGTCCTCGGCCGTGTCCAGCGCCTCGGCGGCGTGCGCCAGCTCGGTCTCCGTCTCGTCGAGCCGGAGTACGGCGGCCCGGCGCCCGGCCGCCACCGCCTCGGCCTGGTCGGCGAGCGCCTCTACATGCGTGAGGGTGCGGTGCCTGCGGTCGGTCGCTTCGGCCACCGCGGCCCGCAGGTCGCCAACCGCCTGTCCCTCGTCTCCGGGAAGGTTCAGCCGGGCTGCCGCAGCCGTCTCCCGGGCCCGGAGCAGCGTGTCCCCGGACAGGTCCCGGGCGACCCTGAGCCGGTTCTCCGCGGCACCGAGGCGGCCGAGGGCCTTGGTGTGCTGAATCGAGGCCTGCTCCCGGTCGTCACGCGCGCGGACACAGTCGTTCTCCGCCCGGTCCAACTCCTGTGCTGCCCGCTCCAGTTCGCGGGCACTGCGCATCTCCGGGCCCTCGCGCAGGGCTGCGTCGGCTGCCTCCAGCCGCGCCCGGGTCTCGGTGAGTGCGGCGACGCGCTCCTCCGCGGCCGCGCGATCCTCCTCCGCCGTGGTCCTCTCGGCCTGCGCCTCGGCGAGGTCGCGCAGCAGCTGCTCGTACTTCGAGTGTTCGCTGCGCGGGAGGCGGGCGCGACGGCGGGAGGCCGCGCGGGCGTAGCGCCGGTAGTGGTCGAGGAACAGGGAGGCCGCTCGTTCGGCGGCCCCGGCTGCCCGCAGCTCCTCCTTCTCCTCGTCCAGGGAGCGGAAGGCCTCGGCCACGTCCGCGATGACGGCCTGGTCCATCGGCGGAAGGGCCTCGGTGAGGGCGCGGGAGAGGGCGGCTTCGTTGGGACGCTTGGACAGCTGGGGCTGGCGCAGCTGGATGAGCAGGTCCACGAGGGCTGCGTAGCGCTGCTCCCCGAGGCCGAACAGCGCCTCGTCGACGGCCCGGCGGTAGGCCTTGGCCTGGTCGTAGACCATCCCCCGTCCGGCGACCGCCTCGATGAGCCGGTCCCGGGACAGGACGGTGCCGGTGGCGTCGAGCAGGCTCAGTGACCCGTCCGCGTGTACGTCGGCCGGGCCGTGGTCGATGCGCTGCCCGGTCACCGCCCACCAGTGCCGGGCGATGCCGCGCCCGGTGACGGCCTTGAGCCCGCACAGGAGCGTACGGAACTGCTCCTCGCCGCTCACCGCATCGCGGCGGCCGAACTCCACCCAGGTGTAGCCGAGGCGTTCGGAGTGCGGGTGCTCGCCGCCGAGCAGGAGGTTCCACTCCATCCGCTTGCCGGCGTCCCCGTCCGGTTCCACGCGACGGGCGCTGAGGTCCCCGTCGAGGAGGAAGGGCAGGGTCAGGGCCAGCACCTTGGACTTGCCGGTGCCGTTGTTCCCCCGGAGCAGCAGCCGGCCGTCGCGGAAGTGGAACTCCTCCACGTCGTAGTGGAAGAGGTCGACGAGACCGATCCGCAGGGGCTGCCAGCGGGGACGCACAGGGGCGGGGGGTGCGGGGCGGGGGGTCAAGGCAGGTACGCCTTTCGCTGCGCGGGCACCTGCGCGGTGCCGGCTGTACGGGGTTCGAGTACGACGGTCTCGCCGACCGCGTAGCGGGCGAGCGCCGGGCGCGGCACGACCCCGTCAGCGGTGCGGGCGACCAGGCCGAGAGCGGCCAGCCGGGCAACGGCCTGCTCGGCCAAGTCGGCCTCGGCCCCCGGCTCACGTGCCGACTTGGACCAGAATCCGCTGTGCTCGGCAGCCAGTTCGACAACGCGGCGCTCGAGGTGGGCCATGGGCACGACCAGGCCTCCGGCCGCCGTGAGGTACTCGGCGAGCAGGAGGGCGACGTGGCCGCGGGTCCCTGATTCCGGCATGCGGACGTCGGTGAGGTCATCCTCGGGATCGACCATGGCGATGCCTTCGGCCCGCACTTCGGCGACCAGCCCGGTCAGTTCGTTGATGCGGGCGGTGAGGAAGCCGCGCTGGCGCGTGAGGTAGCCGAGTTCGGCGTCGGTCAGCTCGTCGTAGTAGAGGACGGGGTCGTCGAGCAACCGCCGGGTCAGCGAACGGCGCATGGCGCGGAAGCGGAGTTCGTCGCTGTCGAGGGCCGTTTCCGCGGCGAGCTCGGCGAGCCGGGCATCCGGCGTTTCGGCCCGGACGGTGGAGGGTCCCCGGCGGGTGGCGAGCAGACCTGCGAGTACCCGCCGTTCGACGTCGTACAGGACGTCGCCGGCTCCACTGACGTACGCGTCCTCGTCTCCGGCGACGCGCCGCAGGACTCCGAGGTGGAGCAGAAGCCGCACGACGGCGGCCAGGTCGAGCCGCTCGTCGCGGCGGTCCAGGGTGAACTGGATGCCCGCCGCGGCCAGCTGGGGGTCCTTGGCGTCCAGCATGATCTGGTCGGCGAGGCGGCCCAGCGCGATCTGCGCCTCGCCGCGTTCGAGGGCGGCGAGGGCGAGGCAGAGCAGGACGTACCGACGGCGGCTGAAGGGAACAGCGCTACGGGTGACCTCGCGCGCGGGGTGCGTGGCGTCGTCCGGCACACCGGGGATCTTGCCCAGCCGGGCGGTCTCGGCGTCGACCTGGAGGGACCAGCCGGTGTTGCGGTCGAACCACTCACGCAGCTCGGAGGCGTGCCGCCGGACGAGCCGGAACTCGTCGGCGTACGCGCCGTGCGCGAGCAGCAGGGGCTGCTTCAGCAGGGCACGCGCCGCCTTGCGCCGCTCGGCGGCGTGCTGCCCGTCGAGTACTTCGGCGAGCGGGGTCGTCATCACGCTCCGCTCCCTCCACTTCCTTCGGCGAGGTCGACGATCTCGATGGTGTGGTCCGGGCCGCGGAAGGTCCCGTCCGGTGTGCGGACCTCGGCCGTGGACCCGTCGGTCGGTGCCGTGAGCCGGATCTCCATGGAGCCGTCGCCGCTGGTGGCCGCGGTGTGCGTCATACCGGGCCGCCAGGTGGCCAGCGCGTCGCCGAGGAGCTGGAGGAAGAGCCGGAAGCTGAGGGGGTCGAGCTCGCCGAGTCCGGACAGCCTGGTGATGCCGTGGGTGACGAGCCGGGCCCGGGCGGCCGCTGTCTCGGCGGCCTGCTTGGCAGCCGTCTCGGCGAGCAGTCGGCGCGCTTCCTGCCGGTCCTCGACCCTGCGGGGTTTGCCGCGCCGCTCGTAGCTTCCCGTGCGGCGCAGCTGCGGGCTGATCCGCAGCGGCGCGGCATCGGCCCACGCGGTTCCCGCGGGCTCGGGACGGGCGTGGCGGGCGGCCAGCGTGTCGGGGTCCACGGTGAGGTGCCGGGCCGGGTACAGCCCGAAGGCGGTGCGCCACAGCCGGTGCCGGGCGTCGTCGTCGGGCGCTTCGGCGAACCAGCGCGCAAGGGTACGGAAGTCGGCGGAGCGGTCCGAACGCCCGGCCCGCCGCTCGTTCAGCGACCGTACGACGGCCAGCAGCTGGGGGATCGCGCCCAGTGCCCGGCCGCGCAGCAGCCTGGCCTGCGACTCCCGGCCGTCCCGGCTGAGGAACCAGGCCGCCAGCCCTGCCCACCGGCCGGCCCACCGCTCGTATGCGGCCTGCCCCGCGTACGCCGCCTCCTGCGGGGTGGCGTCCGCCGCCTCACGGGCGGCCGCGGCCCGCAACAGCCGCTCGATGCTCCCGCCCTCCTCCAACTCCAGGATCAGCCGGGCGATGCGCCCGCCAAGGGTGATCAGGTCCTGGATGAACCGCTCCAGGTACTGGATGAGCTGGTCCTTGTAGGCGAGGAAGACCTCCTCCCCCACGTCGTGAAGGTCGATGGTCCGCTGGAGGGAGCCCATGAAGGCCCGCGCATTGTCGGCGAGCGCACCGAAACGACTCGCGAGCCCGTCCAGCGCCAGATGCGTCTTGGCCGGATCGGGCTCCTCCTCGGCCGCCAGCACGAGCAGGGCCCGCAACTGCGTCACGATGTCGTGCAGCGCGACGGCCTGCAGCGCGCCCCGCCGCCCGAGCGCCTCGTCGTACGCGGACAGGGCCTCCTCAGCCGCCTCGCCCTCCCGCGTGAGCTGGTAGATGAACCGCTTGCGGTAGAAGTCCTCGACGGCGGTGACCCGCCCGGTATCCGGATCGGCCCTCAGGTTCCCCCACCCCACCAGGCTGTCGAGCGCCTTGACCACGGCGTCGAGCTCCGTCGGCCGTACCCCCGAGGCCAGCCCCGCGTACACGTCCTCGGGCCGCAGATGCACGGCGAACCGCTCCTTGGCGACGAGGAAGGCCCGCATCACCGCGCGGTAGAGCAGCACGTTCGGAGCGGTGAGATGGGCGAAGGGCCCGTACCCGTCGGGCGGGCCCTCCGCCTGCGGAGAAGTCATGTCCATTGCCCGCCATCCTCCTGGAGCGTCGTCCATGATCGGCAGGGACTTTAGTACTTGGCCGATTCGCATTGGTCCTGATCGTGTGCGGCCCTCAACGACATCACCAGAAGCGCTGGAGGACTCCCGTGCGCTGGAGTTCCGACACGTGTTCCGCGGCCCGCGCCGGCGCGGAGCCTCCTCTGATGAGTGTTCCGGCCTCGATGTTGCGGTCCACTCCCGATGGGGTGAAGTTGGCGCTGGTGGTGAGCAGCGTCTGCCGGTCGGCCACTGCCAGCTTCGCGTGCGTCTTGGCCCCGGGCTCCGCCCTCTTGTCCAGCGGCCAGTGCCATAGGCGTGCTCCCGGCACATCGGTGAACGCGCTCGCCGGCTCGTCGCCGGAGAGGGCGCTGCCTGCGCCCTGCAGCGTCTCGACGACGATGTCCATGCCGACGCCCCGAGCCGCAGCGTCCTGCAACGCCTGTGTCAGCGGTGGGTACCGCCGTGCCGAATAGGTCATCAGGGTCAGCTCTGTCCGTGCCTCGGCGATCAGCCCGAGGAGCGCCCGCTCCGTGGACCGTACGGGCACCCGGTGGGAGGAAGGGCCGCTCCACACCAGGGAGACCTCTTGTTCCCGGTCGCGCTGCGCGTAGCCGGCGGCCAGCCCGTGCAGGCAAGCCGCGGCTTCCTCCCGGGACAGGCCGTCCGCGTCCATCGCATCGAGCACGGCAGCCGCGGCCTCCGTGTAGGCGGACGCCGACCGCACCGTGAGCAGCGCGGCGCGGGGCTGTCCGGCTGCTATGCCGTCGGCCAGTGCAACAAGCGCGAGGACCCCTGCGCCCGCTTCTGCCTCCGCGGCGGCCTTGAGCAGCCGTGCCCATCTCATTTGAGGCCCTGGAGGAGCACGAGGTCCGGGTCGTCGATGGGGACGATGAACCGTCGGTCCAGGAAGCGGTTGCCGCGCTCGCAGGTCGTCTCCGACACGAACAGGCATACGTGGCATGCGGCGCCGTGCAGGAAGTCCTCGTGCGGAGGCCGGGGCAGCCGGTCCGCGCACAGCGGGTCGGAGGAGCACCTCTCGGCATCGTGGAGGGCGCGCCGGACCACCCTGCTGAACTTCTCCGGCTCGGCCAGGGCCACCAGCCCGCCCAGGGTCCCTTCGGCGTCGGGCACCGCGGTGTAGATCAGGATGCCGGTACGCCGGTCGTCCTCGCGGCCGGCGTAGATCCGCTCGGAGAGGCTCGCCGAGGAGTAGCCGCATTCCAGCGAGATGGCCCGGATCAGCAGGTGCGACAGCGTGTGGAGCGCGATGTACCGGGCTCCGGGCCAGCCGCGCAGCGGGTCGTCGGTGTCCTCGACACGGCCCGAGTAGCGGTTGCGGCGGAATTCGACGTAGGCGTCCCGGTGTGCCGCGATGGCCGCGGTGTCGGCCACCCGCTGCTCCCAGTCGGCCATCAGCTCGTCCGAGACCCGCAGGAAGATGCCCTCGCCGCGCACCTCGCTGGCCGGCACCCAGGCGGGGACGCGGCTACGGGAGAGGGGTGCGCGGGCCACCAGGGTGGGGTCTTCGGGGTCCGGGGCATCGAGCCGGGTGAAACCGATCAACGCCCTCACCTCCCGCAGCCGCTCCGCCTGGACGACATGGGAGAAGACCCCGCCGAGGGCCGGCGGCACCGGTACGTCGCGCAGAGCGAAGTCCTCGCTCGGTTCCGGAAGCTGCGGACTGGTGAAGATCTCCCATTCGGGCGTGAGCAGGTCCGGGTACGAGACGGCCTCCGAGGACTGGGGCTCCGCGGCCGCGGCCCGGTGCGCCTCGATGGCTTCGAAAACCTCGGGCTGGCTCCACTGGTGCAGCGGCTTGAACTGCGGGAGCTCCCAGACCATGTCGAGGGACTCCTGCGACTTCGCCTTCTGCAGGTGCTCCCACAGCTGTTCCACCTTGCCCTGGAGGGCGCTGCCGCTGGTCGGCGGCACCGCCAGGACGCTGAGCGTCTGTGCGAACCACTGGTTCGAGGCGCCGATGACCAGCGGCTTGGGACGCTGCTTGCAGCCTGCCGGATCGAAGCTCGCCAGGTGGGGGTGGCGGCCCCGGCAGTGCGGCAGGGTGATCTCGCCGCGCTGCCCCATGGCGTCGCGGATGTTGCGTTCGCTGCTGCAGTTCACGCAGCGCACCTTCACGTTGGCCGCCTGGTTGCCGCCGTGGTCGAGCATCTCCAGCCGCGGGTGGCTGGCCTCGGCGCAGTTACCGCCCCGGTGGACGAACGACGCGTACGGGAAGTCGTCCAGGTGCCCGGCCTGACACACCAGGACGAAGCGCGCCGCGACGGCGAGCGGGCGCTTGCCCTTGCGCTTGGCGGTGCAGTTGTCGTGGAAGAAGCGCGCCTGGTCGGGGCGCCGGGGCTTGGCGTTCTCGAACTTGAAGATCTTCGAGTCGAGGCCGCCGAGGGCGTTGCAGGCGGTGCAGCGCAGCCACTGGGGGAAGGGCAGGACCGGGACGCCGATGCGGGATGCGGAGCCGGTGGGGTCTCTGTCCGTGCCGTCCATCCAGGGTGCCGGCCGCAGTTGGGTGACCTGGGCGCCGTACGGGTCGCCTATCAGGCCGTTGACGGCCCGCAGCAGCCGCGGCTCCTTCAGGTCCGCCCACTCGAACGCGTCGTACTGCCAGTCGTCGATCCCGCGCACCAGGACGGCGAAGTTGGGCAGGTCGACCAGAGCGCCCACCCCGCCCGTGTACATCAGGTGGCTGGGGCGTACGGATCCGACCCGGCGCCGGTGCTGTGTCTTGTCCGTCATACTCAAGCCTTCTTCCCCTGACGGCCTGCCTTGTCGGCCTTGCCGTCCAGTACGGCGCCCGTTTCGTCTCCCTCGGGCGAGTCCTCTCCGTCGGAGCCGGCCTGGCCCGCCCCGGCCGCGTAGCTCCACGCGGGCGCCCCGCCGACCACGTCGTAGAGGCCGGCCCCCGGCACCAGCAGGTTGATCTCGTTCTCCGTCTCACGCATCGACTGGGCGACCGTGAGCTCGTCCCAGGTGGCGCCGGTGGCCCGGTTGAGCAGTCCGCTGAGCCGCTGGCCCTGCCAGGCCGCCTCCTCGTATCCGAGGCGGGCGGAGCCCTGCTTCTTGCGCGCCCAGGCGTCCTTGAGGACCTCGATGCGCTCCCCGAGGTACTTGCGGGCGCGCGGCCCGCCGACGGTCTCGGCGCGGGCCAGGAACCGCTCGGTGACCTGCTGCGCGACCGGGCCGTCGAGGTCGATGTCGTAGGCGTCGTGGTTGCGGGAGTGGGGCGTGGTCGCGTTGCGCACGGCGGCGATCCAGGCCGCCGCCGTCGTCCGGTCCAGGGACCGGCGGGCGAACGGGGTGACGGAGAGGGCTTCCACCTGCCGGTAGAAGGTGGCGTGGTAGTGCCCGAAGTTCTCGAAGTGCGCCAGGTCCCGTGGCCGCGTCCAGTTGTAGAGCGCCACGACCAGTCCCGGGCGCTGGGCGTCACGGCCCACGCGCGAGGACGCCTGGATGTACTCGGCCGTGTTCTTGGGCTGGCCGACGACCATCATGAGGCCGAAACGGGAGACGTCGACCCCCACCTGGAGCATGGAGGTCGCGATCACCGCGTCGACCGCTCCCGTGCCCTCGTTGCGCAGTCCGAGCTTCGAGAAGTCGATGCGCTGCTTGTGCTGTCCGGCCTCACGCAGTTCGTCGGCGACCGCCTGCCGGCGCACGGTGGTGTCCATGGACTCGTCGAAGGACACTTCCAGGCGGGACAGTACCTCCGTGATGTCCGCGGAGGAGATGCGCGAGGTCAGCTCCTGGACGGACAGCATCTCCGTGCGGCGCAGGAGGCGGTTCGACAGGCCCTTGCGGGTTCCGTGGATCCGTACGCGGGTGGCGATGTCGTCGTCGAGGAAGCGCCGCATACCGGCGAGTTCCCGCGTGGCGTTGAAGTAGCCGACCAGCGTCATGTACGGGTCGGCGGGCTTGCCGTGCCGGTCGAAGAGGGTCTGGCCGGCCAGGAACAGGATCTCGGCGACCCTGATCTCGGCCTGCTTCATACGGACGCCGTGGGCGCAGATGCCCAGGTAGCGCCGCCCCGGCGCCTCCTTCGAGAGCTCGACCTGCTGGGAGAAGTAGGTGTCGCCGATGTCGATGACCTGGGGCGGAAAGATCGCCGATTTCCGCGCGAAGACACCGCTGATCTGGTCTGCCGACCGCTTGGTCGTCGCCGTCGATGCCACGATCTTGGGGCCGACCCGGACGGTGGTGCCATAGGCGTCCTGCGCCGGCCAGCCGCACAGTTCGTCGACGGCCGCCTCGAACAGGCCGACCGTGGTGCCCAGCGCACCCGAGATCAGGTGGAGTTCGTCCTGGATGATCAGGTCCGGCGGGCGCAGCCGCGTCACCGGCTTGCTCTTCACGGCCGCGTGCTTGCCCTTGGCCTGGTGCTTGTCCCCGCACTTGATCCGGGTGTCGAGATCCGCGTGCCGGTAGCCGTGCCTCGGGCAGAGGTCGGAGACCCGTCCGAACAGCATGCCCGCCTGACCGCGCCAGGGCAGCTGCGCCAGCTTGTCGACGGTGGCGATCAGCAGGCTGGGGGCGAGCCGGTAGATCTCCTCGTCCACCGTCAGGATGGGCAGGCCCTCACCCGGTGAGCGGCGCTGCGAGAACGGACAGGCCTGCTTGCCCTCGCCGTTGGGGCAGTAGAGCAGGATGCGGCGCAGGTCGTCGTCGGCGTGCAGGTCGCGCTGGGCGCTCAGTGCGGAGCCGCACCAGGGGCAGGCCAGGGTCTGGAGCACCTTCGCGCCCTTGCCGTCCCCGGCGTCCTTGGCCTCGGCGATCTGCTTCTGGGCCTCGTCGAACCCGTTCGGGGAGACCGCGCCGCCCACCCAGAGTCCGATCCGGAAGGGAGTGGTCCCCCAGCGCACGTCGCCGCCGTCGTAGGCCTCGCGGCGCAGCACTTCGGCGGCGCAGACCAGCGCCGCCGCCCGCTGGAACTGCTGGGCGGTCAGCAGCCGCAGGGTGTACCGCATCAGCACGGCGACGCCGGCCTCGCCACTGCGGGCGTCCTCCCCCGTGCCGATCGTCCCCTGGAGCCGGCGGATGGCGAAGGTGAAGGCCGCGAGCCCGAGGTAAGCCTCGGTCTTGCCGCCGCCGGTCGGGAAGAACAGCAGGTCGACGATGCCGTCCGGGCCCGCCTCGCGCTCCTTCAGCGTCGGGTCGGCGAGCGCCCGGAGGTTGAGGAGGACGAAGGCCAGCTGGAACGGGCGCCACGATGCGGCTGCCGGTCCCTCGGCGTCGATGCGCTTCTTGGCCTCCTGGAACGCGATGCCCTCCCGCTCCCGCAGCGCCGCGATGGCGGTGTGGCGTCGCTGGAGGGCCATCGCCCGGTTGGCGAAGCGGAACGCCTCCAGCACCTCGGGGTGTTCGGGGTTCGAGAGGGCGTCCACACCGAGGGCGATCCGGACGGCTACGTCCCGGGCTTGGCCCACCGCGTCGAGGGCACTGGTGCGCAGCGCCCCGGTCAACTGCTCCGCCTGCGCCTCCCGCTCGTCGAGCCAGGCGCTGTAGCCGTCGGCGAGCGGAGCCAGGGCGTCGCTCAGCGCGGCAGGAGGGAGCACGGCGAGCTCGTCCATGGACAGCTCGATGCCGTCGAGGTGCTGCGCGTTCGCCCCGGACGGGGCGATCGTGGCCGGCACGTCGTGGACCGGCAGCCAGGTGGTCGTGAGGGCGTGGGCCCTGCGCTCCCCCTTGTCGATGGTGACCGCCACGGCCACGTTGCGGCCCGCCGCGTGCTTCAGGTGGTTGCGGTAGAGCAGCGTCAGGTGCTGCTCCTCCAAATCGGCCGCCCCGAGGGCGTCCTGGGCGGCTTCCTCGGCCTCGTCCAGCGGATCGGAGATCGGCAGGAAGACCGGCGCCTTGCCGTCGGTGGCGGTGACGTGCAGCTCGGCCTGGAAAAGCCAAGCCGCGTCCTTGGCCTGCTGGGGTTCGTCCTGCGCGTTGACGAGCGACAGCTCGACGACGCGGCTCGGTCCCGCGGCACCCGGCCGGTTGCGTACTTCCGCGACCAGCCGCACGCCGGGGGCGTCCTCCTGATCGGCGGTGAGCGGCAGGACCTGGCGGGGCGGGCCGTCGACCGGGACGGTGACGAGCTTCTCCACCTGCTCCCGGGTCCAGGTGGCACGCGCGACGCCGTCGTCGCCCAGGACCTGCGACCGGTGGTACTGCCCCCATCGGACCCGCACGGTGACCGCGGCCGCATGGTCCGTCGCCGGGACGGCGAACATCAGGCCCATCGACGAGGCCCACATGCGCCCCGCGTTCTGGGTGGTGAGCCGCTCCGGGAGCCCCTGGTCGGTGCCGTCGCCTTCCCCGTCGGAGTCGTCGAGAAGTTGCTCGTCGGCGGCGGCGAGGGTGGTGCTCAGGGCGCGCTTCGGACCGATCCGCCCGACCAGGTACCGGTCGCGGGGGCCGGCGGCCCGGTGGTCGAACTCCTCGTCCGGTCCGTCCCACGGGCCCAGCAGGTCCCGGCTGATGAGCTCGCCCAGGTCGTCCCGGATCTCGTACGAAGACGCCGGTACGAAGTCCTGCGCCACCTCGCGGACCCGCTGGAGGAGGTCCTCCTCCGTCGAGCCGCTCGTGCTGCTGCCCGGGCCTTCCGCGGTCTTGCCCGTCGCCATCAGTGCATCCCTCTTTCGTCCCTCGCGCGGCGCCCTTGCGGGCCCCTCCCCACAGCGCGGCCGACGCCGCCCGGACCGTGACAGCCGGTCATGATCCCGATGCTAGCGAGCACCACTGACATCAGAATGCCGGTACCGCCCCGGACAGGGCCTGTTCGAGCAGTTCACCGATGTCCTTGTCCCCGCGCTCGGCCAGCCGCTCCAGCAGAGCGGCAGCGGCACCGTCCTGGCCCGGCTCCATGCCGATGCGCCGGGCGATCACCTCGACCGCCTCCGCCGGGGTCACCGCGGCCGTCCAGCCGGTGAGCCGGACCGCTCCGGTCTCGGGGCTGAGGCCCTCTGTCGGTGCGGGCAGCCGCAGCGCGTTGAGCTGACCGTCGGTCACGTTGAAGAAGACCTGGTCCCCGACGGTCGCCCCGATGTGCTCCAGCAGCGGCTTCACCGAGCCGAAGGTGGGCTGGGCGCGCCACGTGAGCGAGGTCTCCCCCGCCTCGTGGCGCAGCGGGACCGGTTCGCGGTGGGGGGCGCCACCGATGTGGGCGGCCCAGCCGGCGGGCACCGGGCTGCCGGAGCCGCGCAGATGGTCGGCGGTCACTTCCACCCGGTACCACCAGCGTCCATCGGCTCCGACGAAGCAGCGTCGCGTACCGGCGACGTCGTTGCGCGGCACGTACGGCGCGTCCTGCTCGCTCGCCTGGTCGGCGACGCGGACCCAGCCGCGGCGGGTGCGGGGGAACCCGGGTCCGCCGAGGTTGGTGCGGACCGATGCCGCCGATACGTCGAAGCGGGCGCTGATGGCCTCGGCGATCGCGTTCACCTCGGCTTCCCCGCCCGCGTTGGTGATCTCACGGGCGATCATCTCCCGGATGCCGAGGTACTCCTCGCCGCCCCACGCGCGCAGCCCGTACAGGTTCCGGTCGAGCCGGAGGAAACGCTCGTCGGTCCAGATCTGGTTGCGCATACTGCTGATGGCGGTGCCGTCGGCGAGCTGTTCGTGGATGTCCTCCATGGACATCGGCGTCCCGTGCAGGGCGAGCACGGCGGCGGCCCGGTCGTTGAGCGAACGCCCCCAGTACAGCAGCCGTCCGTCCCGCACCTGGAAGCGTCCGAGATCGGCCGCCCAGTCAGCGAGCACCTCGCCCCGGACTCCATAGCGCAGCCCGAGGGCCACCGCGTCGTTCCAGGCCAACGGGGTGTCCCCGCAGGCGGCGAGCAGGTCCTCCTGCATGACCGCCCGGAGTGCGGCCGCGTCGCCCTGCACGATCCAGCTCCCGACGAGTGTCCCTCCGGGCAGCAGCCGCGCCACGATGTCACCGAGCGGCACACCCAGCGCCTCTACGGGGCGGGCGTGGTCCGGGTGCAGTGCGTGCACCTCGGCCACCTGGCCCACGGCGCCGAGCTGTTCGGCCACGGCGGCCAGGTGCCCGGCGAAGGCCCGGCCTTCATCATCGGCCGAGAGCCACCGCCGGACGGAGCCCATGACGGTGCGCTCCAACTGGCGCACCCTTTCCCGGCTGACGGAGAACCGCTCCCCCAGGTCCTGGAGCTTCACCGGCTCGTCGGTGAACGTCCGCTGCCCGGCGATCACCAGGGCACGCTCGTCCCAACCGTCGACCAGCCGCGTGAAGGCGGCGAGCGGCTCGCCCATCAGCGCGGGGGCGGGCGGCGGGCTCGCATCGTCGCCGCCGTGCGGCTCCTCGGCTTGTTCGGCCGGGTCGTGGCCCTCGAAGGCCTCACGCGGCGCCGGAAGTTCTACGGACTGGGGCTGATCCCCGGCCTCGTCTTCGACGGGCTCGGGCACCGGCACCGGCGACGACGTCCCGTCCTCGGCCTGCTCCTCCAACCCCTGGAGCACGGCGAGCGCCGCACGTACCTCGGCCGATGCGTCCGCCGGCAACCACCGGGCGAGAACGGACACGGCATCCCGTACGCGCGTCCCCTCGCTCTCCTCCCGAGGCACGCCGCGCTGGTGCAACCGGTCCAGGATCGAACCGAACACCGCCGCAAGTACCCGGTCCCCGTCCACGACCCCGGGGCCAGCCTCCCGGGCGACCTGCGCCACCGTCCTCCCCGGCTCGACTCCCGGGGTACCGAGCAGCCGCAGTACGGGGATCACGTCCCCGAGCTCCACGTGAGGCCACAGGGACCGCAGGGCCTGCGCCACCTGGTGGCTGAGCGCCTCGGCTCCGATGACCCGCTCGATCTCCATCAACGGTGTTGCGTGCCACCAGCCGAGCGGCAGCCGTACGTCCTCCAGCCGGGCGGCGAGCAGTTGCGGATCGGCGTAGCGCACGGCGGGCAGGAGATCGGCCAGGGAGGTGGAGGCGTACGGAGCGGAGGATGTCATGGTCGGGCGACACTCCAGAGACGGGGGCAGGCGGCCATGGTCGGTGACTGACTCGCTCGACGTTACGGGCCCCCACTGACAGTCACCCCATGATCACCCTTCTCGTGCCCCCTGACCAGGGCAAAGTCCACATCCGTCAGGAGCAGGCGCACTTGCTCACGCGG
This sequence comes from Streptomyces sp. NBC_01408, assembly GCF_026340255.1. Lineage (GTDB taxonomy): Bacteria > Actinomycetota > Actinomycetes > Streptomycetales > Streptomycetaceae > Streptomyces. Next base: position 382,889 of record NZ_JAPEPJ010000003.1, read on the forward strand.
CGGACCGGTCCGGCGCAGGACCACATTCCCCGCACCGGGCGTTGGGAACGTGGCTGCGGAAGGCGCGTTCGCAGCCGTCGCACGTGATGAGGGGTGCGGGCCGTGGGCGGTTCGGCTCGGGCGCGGATACCGGGAGGGGCGGCGGCAGGAGGGTGGTGAGCCGGTGTTCCAGGAAGCGGGGCGGGTGGTGGATGGGCACGGGTGCGGGAGGCAGGTTCGCGGTGAGGGTGCGGGTGATCTGCTCGGGGGTCGCATGCCGAGCGAGCCACTCCTCGACGGCGGGCGTCAGCCGCTGGACATCGCGCACCGAGAGGATCAGGCGGGCGTCGACGGTCCGCAGCCGGGCCAGGAGGTCCGCTGCCGGTCCTGTGGCGGTGGGTGGGACGGGCTCGGGTTCGGTTTGCGGCGCGGCCGGTTGCTGCGAAGCTGGCGCGGCTGAAGGTACTGCGGCACAACCGGGCTTGTCGTAGGCGAGGGTGCGGGTCGCGAAACGGCCGCCGCCGAGCGGAATCCTCCGGCGCTCCAGATACCCGGCTTCCTCAAGCTCGTTGAGGGCCCGGCGGATGGTGATCTCGCCCTCGCGGAAGCGGAGGGTGAGGGCCTTGGCCGTGATGCTGACCCCGTCCGGAACGGACTGGATGTAGACGGCGAGCCCGATCGCAACGGCGGACAGCTGCGGATGCTGGGCCAGGTGGTTGCCGACGACCGTGAACCGGTCGGTGTGGCGGTGGCGGAAGTGGATCACCCCGGCGCTGGGGGCGTCTGTGGGGATCGGATTCGCGGGGCGCGCGGGCGCGACCGCGTTAGACTGCGGATCAGCCATCGGGAAGCTCTACTCTTCCGGATCGGTCAGGCCCTCGTCAGGATTGCCGTCCTGTCGGGGGCCGTCTGCGTGTATGGGGTTGTTTGCGCCGACCGTACCCCACCGGTCAGGGTCCGCGTCGCGCCCTTCACCCGATCGTGTGGCGAGGGGAGTTGGGCCACCGGGTTTGGTTGGGTGGGTTCTCTCCCGTTCCTTTGAAGGGCGACGCGCCGCACCGGGGTCCAGGAATCCGCGCCCCGGTGGCGGGCCGCTCTACGCCTCTCGGACGTGCTGCACGAAGGCGTTCCAGGCGGCGTTCCCGACGAGGATCACAGGACCGGCCAGGTCCTTGCTGTCCCGGACGGGGACGGCGCCGGGAATCTGGTCAGCGACCTCCAGGCAGTCACCGCCGCCCCCATCGCTGTAGGTGCTCTTGCGCCACGACACGATCGCCATGTCTATCCGTGCGGCACTCATGGTCCGAACTCCTTCATCGCCTTCCGAATCAAGGCGGTTGATGCCTCGGGCGACAGTCCCTGGGCATGCACAAGATCGTAACGATACGAGTGCTGCGCCACCATGGCTCTGTCCTCCACCAGTTCACCGGAGTGACCGGCTTCCAGATAGGCCACGTCAGGCCCGTTCTGGAACGACAGCACGGTAAGAGACCCTCCCATTGCCGAGTGACCGCCCGCAGCGAACGGCAGCACCTGGATCTCGATGCGCGGAGTCATCGCGGCCTCGGCGACTCGGGCCAGCTGGTCCCTCATGACCGTCCCTCCGCCCACTGGCCGACGGATCACCGCTTCGTCGAGTACGACCCACAGCAAAGGCGGCTGCTTACTCTGGAGCAGTGCCTGTCGCTCCATCCGCGCAGCCACCTTCTCCTCCACCTCTGCCCCTGTGCACCAAGGCAGGCCGAGCCTGAGCAGTTCGCGGGCATAGGCCTCGGTCTGAAGGAGACCAGGCACGCTGTGCGCCATGTACTTGTGCATGGCGCTCGCCCTTGCCTCGTAGGCCATGAACTTCTGCGCCCAGTCTGGGTACGGCGTCCGCTTGATATGACCCCAGAGGTCGATCAAGTCGCCGTCCGCATCGAGCAGCCCGTCCAACTTGCTGTTGACGTCCTCGGGAGGGACCTCGTTACCCAGCTCGAACTGGGCGATCCGGCTGTGCGCGATGGGGACCTTGTCGCCGAGCTGCCGCTGCGTGAGCCCGGCGCGGATGCGGAGCTTGCGCAGCTTCGCGCCGTAGAGCGCGGCGAGGGAGGCGCTCGGGTCGAGTTCTTTCGGTGCGGGCACTGGCGACTCCCGTTTTCGTTCCGACGCTCCGAAAACCGTTACCCCTGGTGAGCGTAGCGCTACGCCTCCATGCTCATCGCTGAAAGACAGTGATCGGCAAGGAAGCAGGCGGACATGGATGCGGGCAGGCGTGGGAACGCGACAAACAAGGCCCAAGAGGCGGAAGCGGCACGGGACGAGCTGCGCGAGGCGTTGGCGGGGGTCGATGTGGTGCTGCCGTCGCTCGGCGTCGATCTGGTGTCCCTGACCAGCGACTACCTCTCGCCGCTGGTTGAACTCGGGTGCTGCCGGGCCGATGTCGCGTGGAAGTTGGCGGCGGCCCTGAGGAAGTGCGCCCAGTGACCGAGGAGTCAGCGCCCGAGCCGGAGGCGCAGGCCGACTCGACCAAAGACCCCACGGCCGGCGTCGCATGCCACGCAGCGCTCCTGGCCAAGGTCCGCGAGGCCAACAAACGAAGCCTTGCGCCTCGGCGGTAGGAGGTCAGGACATGCAGCGCGCGATGCAGACCCTGGAGGTCATGCCCGATGGGGTGCGGCGAGGGGATGTGATCGCCGTGGGCGGCATCCCGCACCGGGTGCGGGATGTAAGGGAGTTGCGGGGGCGGCGGAAACGGCTGGAGTTCGAGGACGGAACGTCTTCGTTCTGGGCCCGTGGGTCGCGATCACGGTGGCCCGTGACCGGAATGCCGGCGGCGGACCGGTACGCCACTGGCACTGACCGGCCCACCGCTCTCCCGCCCTCGCGCTCAGAACAGGCTCGGCGGCTCCTCCACCGGAGGCTTCGACTTCCGCTGGGCGGGGGCCGCCGCCTTCTTCTTGGCGCCCTTCTTGTCGTGCAGACCGGCGGCGACTTCGGCCGCGTAGCGCCGCTGGTTCTCTTCGAGGAGCCGGTCAAGAATCTCCTGCCGGACGACCGGGCCGACGGTGTAGCGGGGCCCTTGCCGGGTGTCGTGGAATCCGTGGTCGAGCCCGCCGGACTGAGCCAGGAGGTCGTCCCAGCCATAGGCGCGGGCGACCTCTTCATCAATGGCGCGATGAATCTGGCGGAGTTCAACGATATCCGCGTCCATACAAGTCTGGTCGTGCACCAGGTTGTAGGTTGCCGTGAGCCCACCGCGCGTCAGCGTGATCGCGCGCCGAAAAATGTCTAGCTTTTCTCCAGCAGACCTGAGCTCTGAGGTAACTTCCGGGCGAGGGAGGGTCTCGAAGACATCAGATGGCGTATATCTGAGGTCGCCCTTCATCGTCGATGCATGATTGGTCGCCCACCAGAAATGCGCTGCGCTACTAAGAAGGGAAAACACTCCCAAATCGTCGGACGCGAATACTACTGTGGCATCGCTAGCAATCTGCCCCGTCTTCACGATCACAGGCATGACAGACTTGCTATGCCGAGTAATCACGATCATTCGATCGAACCCCCTGAGGGATCGATAGAGTTCAAGCGTGGGTCGGGTATACCTCCACCAGAGCTCTCGGCGCTGCTTATTTGCGTTCTTCTGCCTCTCAGGCTTGACCAGCCGCTCTACCTGCCGATACACCTCGGGGTACTCTTTGGCACGCTCCTCGGGCCAGTCGTGAAAGTTAATCACCCATCGACTGGCCGAACCGTCGGGCCGAGAATTGAGGTCATGCCCGTTGAGGAAGGGAAAAAGCACCTCCCGATACTTCTCATTCTCGGCAATCAGCTCACGAGCCGCCTCAGGCTGCATCGTGAAACCCATACCCAGGATGTTTGTACCAATAAAGGCAATTCCCTCGTTCCCTATCAGCCGATGCGCCGCGCCGGTGACTCGCGAACTCGCCTCCAACGTGGGAGTGATTCCCGCCACCAAGACACCATCTGCAAGTCGGTCACTTTCGACTGCAACATCTGCTCGACTTGTCCAAACTGCACAGTACTCCAACATTGCACTCCGCGACGGCCACGGTGCACTCTTAATCGACTGTCGAATCTCGACACCTTCGGCGACCAATCGATCCAGGCCAGCCTGTCGTGTGTCCCCTTGAGCCAATGTGTTGGTAGCAATTAGGCCTGCCTGCCCCTGACTGTTCAGCAAGTCATGAGCACGCAGTAGGAAGTACACAACTAGGTCTGCGCTTCCCCGTACATCGCCGCTGAGGCAGACCACGAGATATTCACGGTAGACATCCCCCATCGCACCTGTCAGCTTCTGTCCGCCCAAGAACGGCGGATTCCCGACCACTGCATCGAACCCGCCCCGCTCTTCCCAGACCTCCGGGAACACCAGCGGCAAATGCACCGGCTCGCGTTCGAACGCCCCCGTCGGCTTCCCGGTGGCCAGCCACCCCCGCGCCAGCGTCTCCGCACGCCGAAGCTCGGCAGCCACCAGTTCCTCGTCGTCCCCCGCGTCAGACACCGCGTGCGCCGCCGTCACCGCGGCGAACGACAGCTGATCCTGATCCGACCCGCTCCGCCCCGCACCGGCCAGCGCCGCGCCCACCACCAAATCCGCGAAGACGCTCGCCTGGCGGGTCTTCTCGCGCACAGAGGCCAGCATGGCGCGCTTCCGCTCCAGCTCCTCCAGGCCCGTGCCCGGGATGCCGGCCAGCTTCCGCCGCTCCTCCGCGACCTCCGCGATGACCCGCCGCACGCCACCCGTGAAGTCGATGCCGTCACCGTGAAGGCGCCGCCCCCGCACCGGATCCAGGTGCATGGCCTCAAGCTGCTCCACCGACGTGATGCCCAGCAGCGAGTCACCCGCCACCAACCGGTCGTCCAGGAACGTGAACGGCCGGTCCCGGTCCATCGAGACCAGCCACAGCGACAGCTTCGCCATCTCCACGGCCATCGGGTTGATGTCCACCCCGTACAGGCAGTGCTCGATGATCTGCCGACGCGCCTCCACCATCACCGGCTCGGCCTCGGCCTCCACCGCCGATGCCGACAGCGAGTCCGCCGCCTCCAGGTACGCCAGCGCCCGCGCGTCGCCCTCCCGGCTCCACGCCTCCACCAGCGCGCCCGCCAGGTAACGGCAGGCCGCCACCAGGAACGCCGCCGAGCCCATCGCGATGTCCGCGACCTTCAGCTTCAGAATCTGGTCCGCTGTCTTGGGCCGCCACTGGGTCCGGTCCGCCGTCTGCAACGGGCCGTACTCGTAGACCAACGGCTCCAGCGCGCCGTCCGCGACCTGCTGGGCCAGGGACTTCGGGGTGTAGTGCGTACCGGTGTTCTTCCGGAGCGAGGACTCCGTCACGTACAGCCCGCCCGCGCCGATCACCACCGGCAGGTCCCGCAGGTCACGGCGGATCAGGCGGTAGAACGGCAGCAGGCGGTCCGTCAGGTCGGCGTCGCTGCCCGTCGCCGCCAGGAGCTTGCTCCGCGCCGCAGCCCGCTCCACATCGGACAGGGGCTCCAGCAGCTTCGTCACTTTGGCCGGACTGCCCAGCCCCGTCGCCTTGTTGTACTCCTCCGCCAGCGCCGCCCCCAGCCCCTCGCCCTCCGTACGGGCCAGGGACTCCAGCCGGGTCAGCAGTACCTCCGCCTCCAGGCCCGCCTTGCCGACGAGACCCACGATGGTGTCCTCGGCCCGGCGGCCCTGGTACGAGAGGAGGCCCTCGTACACGTAGCCGATCTGCTCGACGTCCAGCGTCCGGAAGGTCAGCCGCCGGCGTTCCCGCTTCTTGCCCGTGCCGATCCAGACGTGCTGCACCGACTGGAGCATGTGCAGGACCGTGCGGTCGTCGATGGGCAGCGGATCCGTCGGGTCGGCGTCCGCCGTGCCCCGGCCCTCCAGCCACGGGAAGGCGTTCGGGTCGAAGATCGAGCCGTCGTACGCATGCATCCGCAGCGCCGGGTGGTCCACTCCCCCGTACACCGCGTTGAAGAGCGCGATGAGCCGGTGCCAGCCCACCCCGGTCTGCTCCAGGTCGTCCTCGGTGGTCTCCCGCGCCCGGTCCTCCAGCTCCTGGCACAACCGCCCGGCCGAATACGCCTGTACGTACAGCTCGTTGTCGCTCGGCAGCAGCCCGCGCTCCTCGGCGAAGAGGAGGAAGACGACCCGCATCATGACGGCGACGGCGCCCCGGTAGACGTCCTGGGCCGGTACGTCGGCCAGGCCGTTGCCGCCCCGCGCGCGCTCGGTGACGTCGGCGCGGCCGATGGCCTCCACCAGCAGTTCGACGGCCTGGCGAACCTGCACGCCGAGGGCGTCGGTGACGTCCTCCTGGCTGTCCAGGGACTCCTTGAGCAGCGGCAGCAGCGTCTCGGCGTCCTCGACGGCGAAGAAGCGGCGACGGCTGAGCAGCGACAGGAAGGCGCGTACGACCACCCGCTCGACCGGCTCGGTCCAGGCGACCGTGTCGAAGAGCGCCGACGTCGTCACGCCCCCGCGCGGCGCCCACACCAGGGTCCACCAGCGGCCGTCCGTCACCAGGCCGAGCTCCACCCCGTGGTGGCGGCACAGGTGGGCCATGCGGTCGACGGGGGTCGCCGCCCAGGCCGAGCCGGGGACGCGCTGGGACGGGTGCCGGCCCGCGGGGACGGTCATGCCGAGGATGGCGCAGTCGGCGACCAGGCCGGCCGTGTCCTCGGCGGTACTGCCCGGTGCGAGCAGGGCGAAGGTGGGGGTGATCCGCTCGTCGTGCTCGGGGACGTCCACGGCGAGCGCCTCGGAGAGCTCCGTGCCCTCGCGCAGCGCGTCGCCCCAGCCGAGGAGCTCGTTCAGGACGAAGTCCGTCCAGGCCCGCTGCCCGGCCGCCGGGTCGGACTGCCAGACCCCGTGCTCGTAGCGCAGCCGAGCCCGCAGCGGCTTGTCGATCGAGTCGAGCTGCGGCCAGGTCTTGAGCAGGACGGGCAGGGTCAGGAAGGGGCCGGACACGTCGACCAGGCTGAGCCAGTCCAGGTGGTCCTGCCGGCCGTCGGGGGCGGGGGCTCCGCTCCGGGTCCGTCCGCGGCCCGTGTTCGTACGATGGGTGGTGCTCACTTCACGGCCTCCCGGCGGGGAACGACGAAGACGACGGCGACGGGGAACAGCAGGGCCTTGGGCCGGTCGTACCGGGCGGCGATGGCGGCGAGCTCGCGTTGCTTCTCGCTCTCCAGGGCGTCCCGGCGCTGTTCCCAGTTCTCCCGGTCCCGGCGCTGCTGCTCGACCTCGTCGAAGGCCAGCTCCAGCTGGCCTTCCTCCTCCTGCTCCGCGGGGTTGCCGATGGCCCGGCGCAGGGACTCGCGGAAGCGGTCGATCTGGGCGGTGATCCGCTCGGCCTCGTCGCGGCGGCGGGTCTCCAAGCGGGTCTCCAGTGCGGTCTGGCGGTTGCGGGCCCGCCATTCCAGGGCCGAGACCAGGCCCTCGCTCACGTGCGGCCAGGCATCGGCGAGCCTGCCGCGCAGGACCGGTGCGGCCTGCGTGGCATGGTCGGCGAAGGCGTCGTCGAGGATGTCTCGGACCGTGGTGATCTTCTCCAGGCGGCTGAAGCGGGGCTGGCCGGCGCCTTCCACCGCGCGGAGCCAGCCGCCCGCCTGGAGGACCTCCTCGTGCAGCCGCACGCCGTCGGCGCCGACGAGAACGAACCGGGCGAAGGCGCCGACGAGGGTGGTCTCCAGCTCCGGGTGGTCGCTGATCACGGCGCTCACGCGGGCGAGGCCGGTCTGCTCCTTGTTCCACACGGCGGCGCGCAGCAGCCGGGTGGACATGGAGACAAGGGGGTGCCCGAGGTGGGCGAGGACGACGTCGTCGCGGTCCTTGCCGTCGCGGTCCTTGAGGTTGGCCGCCTCGAAGGTGACCGGGCGACGGATCTCGGGGCGCAGCTTGTCGGCGAGGCCGTGGGCGGCCCGCTCCCAGGAACCGGTGAGAGTGGGGACCTCGTAGAAGCCCTCGGCTCCGTCCTTGTCGTCGAGGACGGGCCGGATGTCCTGCTGGCGGGCGAGCGGCAGCGCGGTGGACACCACGCGGGCGATCCGCTCGGGGGTGATGCCGAGGGTGGCCACCGTGCCCGCGACCTGCTCGCTCAGGCGCTGGGCCTGCGCCTGGGCGTCGCGCTCGGCGGCGACGTTCCCGCCGCCCTTCCTGGCCTTGCGGCCGGCGTAGACCTCTGCGCGCTCCACGTCGAAGTCGGTGCCGAGGTCGCCGGTCATCCGACGCTGCACGGCGTCGGCGAGGACGGCGTTGACCCTGCCGAGGTCCTCTTCCATGCGGGCGACCTTCACCGCGACCCGGGCCAGGAATTCGAGGTCGGCCTCGTAGGTGTCGGTGCTCTTCTCGTAGCCGCTGCCGACGAAGTGCACGACCTCGGGGGCGGTGCGCTGGCCGTAGCGGTCGATGCGGCCGATGCGCTGTTCGAGCTTGTTGGGGTTGAAGGGGATGTCGTAGTTGACCAGCCGGTGGCAGTGCCGCTGGAGGTCGATGCCCTCGCTGGCCGCGTCGGTGGCCAGCAGGATGCGTACGGGGTTCTCGGCGGGCTCGGCCTGGAAGGCCAGGCGCAGCTGCTCCCGGTCCTCGGTGTTCAGACCGCCGTGCAGGAGGGCGACGCGGTCGCCGCCGAGGCCGTGGTCGCGCAGCAGGTTCTGGAGCCAGATCTGGGTGTCGCGGTACTCGGTGAAGACGACCACGCGCTCGTTGAGCCAGTGGCCGCCCTCGGCCAGGCAGTTGGCCTTGAGGTAGGTGATGAGTTCGCGGGCCTTGGAGTCGGCCTGCGCCTGGTGGCGCTGGGCCCAGTCGCGCATCTGCTCCAGCAGGGCCGACTCGTCGCCGTCGGTGCCGGGCTGGAGGGTGGTGGCTCGGGCGATGGCGTCGTCCTCGGCCTCGGCGAGGGGTTCGTCGTCGTAGTCCGCGTAGTCGTCGAAGAAGGTCTCCTGCCAGTCCTCGACCTCCTCGGCCGCCTGCTGCTTCTTGGTCCGGAGCGTCTCCAGGTAGACCTCGATGGTGCGGGCGAAGGCGTCGGGCGAGGAGAACAGCCGCTTCTTGAGCAGCAGGGTGACCAGGTCGGCCGCCTTGCGGCCGCCCTTGAAACGGGTGCCGAGCTTGGCCCGGCGGAGCTGGGCGTACTCCTTGAGCAGGGCGTGGATGCGGCGCTCGTCCTCGGTGTACTCGACGGACAGCGACGTGGTGCTGCGCTCCAGGAAGCGCCGCTCGCCGGTCTCCGGGTCGCGGATGTCGGTCTTGAGGCGGCGGACGACGGTGCCCTCGACGGCCTGCGGGTCCGGTTCGACGCCGCGTGCGAAACGCTGGTTGTCGATGATCTCCAGGAGGGCCGTGTACGACTGCTGGTAGCCGTTGTGCGGGGTGGCCGACAGGAACAGCCGGTGCTCGAAGTGCGGGGCGAGCCGGCGGATCAGCTTGGTCTGCTGGGAGTCGACGGGGTAGTACTGCTTGGGCGCGGAGGGCGCCACGTGGTGGGCCTCGTCGAGGATGAGCAGGTCGAAGGCCCGCTTGCCGGGGACGGTCGCCTCGGCGTCCTGGGCGGGGAGCACCTCGGCGAGGAGCCGCTGGGCCTTCGGGCCGCGCAGCCAGGGCAGGCTCACGATGCTGCGCGGATGGATGTTGAAGGGGTTCGCGGCGCTGCCGTGGGTGCGGCGGACCTCGGCGGCCCGCTCGGAGTCGATGATCGTGAAGTCGAGGCCGAACTTCTCGGCCATCTCGTCGCGCCACTTCACGGTGAGGCCGGCCGGACAGACGATCATGATCTTGTGGGCGCGGTTGCGGAGGATCAGCTCCAGCGCGACCAGGCCCGCCTCGATGGTCTTGCCGAGGCCGACGTCGTCCGCGAGGAGCAGGTTCACGCGGGGCGCGGCCACGGCCCGGGAGACGGGTTCGAGCTGGTACGGCTCGACGGCGACACCGGAACGGAAGGGCGCCTGGAGGGTGCGTACGTCGGCCGAGGTGACCGCGGACCACCGGACGGCGTCCAGGAAGGCGGCCAGGCGCTCCGGCGGGTCGAAGCGGTGCGCGGCGACCTCGGGAAGGGAGCCGGCGGGGAGACGGCGGCGGCCTGGCTCGATCTCCCAGATCACCGAGAGGGTGTCGTTGTAGCGGCCGTCCTCGACGCTGTTGAGCGTGACGAGGGTGCCGGGCGCGCTGATCACCGGGGAACCCGTGCCGTGATCGATGTCGGCCACGACCCAGCGCTGCCCGCGCACCTCGACGAGATCGCTGATCTCGGGGACGGCAGTGTGGTCCTGCGCGTCGGCGCGGCGGCGTACCGCCCGCTGCGCCACACCCGCCAGGTCGGTGGTCGGCGTCGTCATCGGGTCTCCGCCCCTCCATACCGCCCCGCGAGGGCGATTCACGTCAAACACAGTCATTCAAACACGTACGAAAGCCCGCCCGGCCACGCTCGTGGAACTTCGGCGCACCGGCTGCGGCCGGGCCGTCACAGCACGTCGAAGGCGGTGATGCCGGTCAGCTCGTAATAGGTGCCCCGGCGCCTGATATCGCCTTCGATCTTGAGTGTCCTGCCCTGTGCATGGGCATCGGTGGCGCGGGTGTACTCGCCCTCCGCCAGGGTTACGTGGATCTGGCGCTTCGGGCCGATCTGGCCCGCGACACCGAGCACGACTGCCTCCACCGTCACCTCGCCGGGGCCGTACTCGGCTGCACGCTTGAGTTTGGTCGAGCGGCCGATGACGGTCACTCCGGGCTCCGGCTCCTGCTGGCGCAGGTCCTGGGCTCCTTCGCGAAGGGCGTGAACCAGACGCGGAGAGAACGGAGCCAGGGAGTCCATGGGCGGCACGCGCCACCTTGGTGACCAGGCGAAGTCGAGCGAGAAGGCGTGCACGGTGCTCGTGCCCCGGCCGTCATGCCCGCCGATGCCCGCGAGCGCCTCGCACAGGTCCGCGGAGACGCCGTCCCCGACGGCATCCGCGAAGGGAGCCGAGTCGTCGGCGTCCATCGCCTCCTCGGCCGCTGTGTGGGCCGCCGCCACCGCCTGATACATCCTGCGCGAGACGCTCCGCGCGAAGGGCTCCGGGTCGTCGCCGAAGAGCGATGTCTGTACGCCCCGCTCCGGCAGCGGCACCTGCACGCTCAGGATGTAGCTGCCCGGCACGGTGGGGCCGAAGCGGGCGCTGTCCACGAAGTCGCGCGCCGCACGCGGCTTCCGGCGCGGCTGGACGAGCCTCGGCTCGATGGTGTGGCAGGCCGCCGCCATCAGCAGGTCCCGGGCGCTGGTCACGGCGAGCACTCCCGCCTGAACCGGGATCGTGCCGGACGGTGTGCTCGGCATGGTCCTGATGTACTGCACATCGAGGCCGGTCGCCCGCAGATCCTGGAGAACGGCCGCCGGCGGCCGGGCCTCCAGCTCGGCAAGCGCTCCGACAAGATCCGCCATACGGTCCGCGAAGTCCGCCAAGTCGGTGTCCATGGGCAGCAGCAGGCGCCGCGCCCGCCCGGCCCAGTCCCTTTCCCAGCGGCGGCTGTAGCGGACCTGGCCGGCTTCCTGCCAACCCCTGCTGCGAAGGTAGTGCGCGACGTCATGCGGCCGCAGGCGCTCCAACTCGTCCTCGGGTACACCGATCGTGGTCATGGTGCAGGCACCTCCTCACACGCCCGGGCGAAGAACTCGTGCAGAGCGTCGACCGTGAGCAGATTGTCGCGCGGAACAGTGACAGTGACACTGTCCCGGCCGGCCTGTGCGGGGACGTGATGTTCGAGCGAGACCCAATACGCGCAGCGGCGCAGAATAAGGGCGTTCTCATCCGTGCGGATGTAGTCCGCCGGGTCCGTGGGCACGAGCACGACGACCAGGTAGACGGGCACCTGCCGCTTGCCGCGGAGGCGCTTGTACTGCGCGACAGGCAGTGTGACCTTGACCCCGGCGTCCATGTCCGCGTCCGTGATGTCTTCGCCCCGGCGCGTCTTCACCTGGAGCGCGATCCGGACATCGAGCTCGGGCTCCTCATGGTCCCGGCCCAGGAGCAGGTCCGTTCCGATATCCGGATACGGCACAGCCACCTGGAATCCGGCCGCCGCGGCGATCGCGGCCACGAAGGTCTCTCCGTACCAGCCCTGGTGGTTGTTGTGCTCCATGCGCCCCCGTGCTCCGGTCGCAGGCCACCCGCCACGCACCCACGTCCGGAGTGACACCGATCACTGCCCGGGCAGGCTACCCGAGCAGTGATCTTCCGGTAAGGGCCGGATCCGGCCAGGTGAGGACGGTCCGACCGCCGCCGCTGTGTCAGAACACGGCCGGGTCGCCGTCGTCGATCGGACGGCGGGCTTCCGCCAAGGCGACCTCGTGGATGAACCACTCCAGCACGGAACGGATCTCCTTGGTCTGCGCGGCGAAGACCTCCAGCGGGAAGGAGGGGCGCAGATCGAGCTTGGCCTCGGCGAGGTCGATGCCGTCGATGGCGTTGAACCGCTCCATCAGGGCGCGGCGCAGCGGCTCGTCGTCGAACGGCGGGCGCCGCTTGAGGTACTGGAAGACGACCTCCGCCGTCCCTGTCACCGGGTAGATGCCGAGCGGCCACAGAGCACGCGGCGAGCCCGGCCCGCCCGCGTCCACGGTCGGGAAGCAGCTGGTCTCGTTCGCCTTCCCGTAGACCTGGTAGCCGCCCTGCTCCTCCCAGAAGCGGAGTGCTGCCAGGACGCCTTCGACTACCTCCGGCGTCTGGTTCGCGCGCAACAGCGTTTCGAAGCGCGTGCCGGCCTCGTCGCCGCCGGGCTGCGATGCGGCCGACGCCGCCGGGGTCTCCTCCGGCAGCTCCTTGCCCACCAGGACGGCCAGGTCGGTGCTGCTCAGCCGGTGGGCCTTCGAGGCCCGGCCGTTCTCGTCGAAGGGAACGCCCTCGGCCTCCAGGACGACCTTGGGGTCCCCGGAGTGCCGGTCGTCGGTCCACCGGAATCCGCCCGCGATCCGGCCGTCGGCGGTCAGCACGCGGTACGCGCAGTGCAGTCCCGTCCTGGCCGCCACGTGGTTGCCGACCGCAATGGCACTGGTACCGATGAGGGCGGCAAGCTCACCGTACGACGTCCAGGTCCCGGCCGGCACGGCGAGCAGGATCTCCCTCAACTCCCCCCAGCCCGCCCACTCGTCGTCCGACTGCACGACTCCCTCCAGAGGCCCGGGCCACAGCCCCACGGCCCGGTCGGCCAGTTCTTCGGCCCGGGCGAGGATCTCCCTGCGGCCCCAGCGCTCCTGCGCGGCGATCTCCTGGTTCATCCGCAGCGCACTGGAGTCGAGCAGCTCCTGCTTGCGGTGGAAGGGGTGGTTGGAGAGCCGTGCGTTCTCACCCGACAGAGTCAGGTTTCCGAGGGTGTGCACGAGCAGGTTGTGGATCTCCTGGGGGCTCTCGCCGTCCGCGGCTTCCTCGGCCAGCAGGTCGAACCACTGCTGGGCCGGGCTCTGGGGCAGGACGTGTTCGACGGTGAGCGGCGCCTTGTCGTAGTCGACGGGCTCGCTCGATCCGTAGCTCTCCTCCAGCCGGCGCAGGATCTGGAAGCGCTGGCTGCTGCGTCCGCTCTTGTAGAAGGGACGGGTGCGGACGGCTTCACGAACCGCGTCGTCGCCCGGCCATACACGGGCGCCCGTACGGGGGCGCGAAAGGAACCGGCGTACCGCCTCGGCCGGGGAGCCGTCCTTGTCCAGTTCCTTGGGGAGTTCCATGAACACCCGGTTGCTGCCCGTCGTGGACAGGCCCGCGAAGAGGCGCCGCACCATGTAGCTCTCCGCGAAAGCGAGCGCCTCCGCCGCTTCCGAGGCCGTGGTCCTGCCCTCGTCCACGAGGTCCAGGAGATGGAGGGCCAGCGGGTAGTGGGTCTGGCCGCCCCAACGCGACAGGCGCTCCAGTACCGCCCGCAGCCCAGGATCGCCTTCCCTCTCGGGCTCCAGGATCCGCATGAGACGGTCGGCGCGCCGGGAGAACCGGGCGATCTCGGCTTCCAGCGCCGCCTCGTCCCCGCTCAGCGGCTCCAGGCGCTTCTTCTGATCCCGGTAGATCTCGCTCTGCCGGGCCCGGCTGTTCCCTCCGACGACGAGGTCCAGCCACACCAGCAGCTCCAGATGGGCGGGGCCGAGCAGCTCCTGCATGGGGAGCCACCGCTTGCGGTAGACGTCCTCGCCCCTGCTCGGCAGGCACATGAAGAGGTAGTTGCGCAGCAGGTCGCTCTGGCTGAGCCCCACGCCGGTGTTGTTGATGGACTCGAAGATGCGGTAGACGTTGTCGCCCTCGGCGGCAGTGATCGCAACGATCGAGAGGCAGTCGCCGAGAACGGACTCGACCGCGTCCGCCCAGGTCTCACCACTACTCTCCGTCCCGGCGGCCAGGGCAGCGACGAAGAAGCGGTAGGCAGCGCCCACGTTTCCGGCGCCGCCTGCCTTCGGGAGGCTGTCCACGCAGGCCGTGTATGCCTCACGGTCCGCCTGTGTCGGCAGCAGCCGGTAACTGTCGTGCCCGTCCTGATACGTGTTGACCAGGATGAGGTCGTTGATCCGGGCGGCCTTCTTCACCGAGCCCCGGTCCCGGTGGTGGTCCCGCAGAGCCGTGAACGCGAGCATCAAGGTGGTCATCCGCTGCTGACCGTCGACGACGAGCCAGCGCTGCATCCCGCCCGCGGCGACGCGCTCGGGCGCCAGCACGACCGAACCGAGGAAGTGACCAGAGCCGGAACGCCCTTCCTGCCGGTCCTCGACCAGCTCCTGCACGTCGTCCCACAACTGCTGCAGCTCGTCACGCTGCCAGCTGTAGGTGCGCTGGTAGAGCGGTACCTGGAACTGCTGCTCCCCCTGGACCAGCTTGCTGAACGTGGTCTCCTGAGCGTGCACGCCCGTCCTCTCCCCAAACCCTCGACGCCGAGCCGCCATTGTCGCCCCATACCGTACGGTGATCAGTCAAAACGTCGGCACACGCACGACCCGGGGGCACACATGGCGACACTGGGAATCCACAAGGACTTCCTCCTGGAGTTCGCCAAGTTGGAGAAGCCCGTCCAGAAGCGGGTCCACGAGGTCTTCGACAAGTTCCGCGAGCACCGCCATGCCGGGCTTCACCTGGAAAAACTGGAGAACCCCCGTGACTCCCGGATCCGCACCATCCGCGTCGGCAAGTTCATGCGCGGCGTCGTTCTCGCACCGGACTCCGGAGACAGTTTCCTTCTCCTGAAGGTCATGGCGCACGACGACGCCATCGCCTGGGCATTGAGTCATCGGGCGACAGTGAACTCTGCGACCCAGGGCATCGAACTGCGCGACGACATCGCCTTGGAGCAAGCCACCGCCGACGTGCACCATGCCCCGACCGCGGCGGAAAGCCGGCTCTTCGCCGATGTCGCGGACAAGGAACTGACACGTCTCGGCATCGACCCCGATCTGCTCCCGCTCGTGCGGAACCTCAGCACCGAGGCTCATCTCGACGCACTCCGCAAGATCCTTCCCGAGCAGCAGTACGACGTGCTCGCCGGCCTGGCCGCGGGGCTCACCCCGGAGGACGTCTGGCGCGAGTCCGTGGCCGTGCACGCCGAGCACGCCGCCGCCACCGAGGCGCGGCAGACCCCGGCCGAGGACGAACTCGCCGCCGCCATGGCCCGCTCGCAGGGGCGCATCGCCCTGCTCTCCGGGCCCGAAGAGCTGCTGGACATCCTGTCCCGCCCGTTCGACGCGTGGCGGGTCTTCCTGCACCCCAGTCAGCGGCGCATCGCCTACCACCCCTCCTACAACGGGCCTGCCCGGGTGACCGGGGGCCCCGGGACGGGCAAGACCGTGGTCGCCCTGCACCGCGCTCTTCATCTGGCGCAACAGTTGCCGGACGACGCGCCCGACGAATCGGTGCTGCTCACGACGTTCACCAGGAATCTCGCAGCCGATCTGCGCCACGGACTTGAACTGCTCATCCCGGACGAGGCGTTGCGCGCGAAGATCCGTGTCGTCAATGTCGACGCCCTCGCGAACCAGCTCGTACGCGAGGACCGAGGCGGCCCGCTGACCATTCTGACCAGCCAGAAGGAGATCAACTCCCGCTGGAACGCCCTCGCCCGCAGACTCGGGCTCGACTACAGCGACGTCTTCCTCGACCAGGAATGGCGACAGGTCGTCCTGGCCCAGGACCTGCGCTCGCCCGAGGCCTACCTCAAAGCGTCACGCAGCGGCCGGGGCACCGCGCTGAGCCCGCTGCGGCGCGCCCAGGTCTGGCGTGCCGTCGAAGGGTTCGCACGGGAACTGCGCCAAGCCGGGGAATGGACCTTCCTCCAGGTGTGCGCCGAGGCCGCCCGGCTGCTGGAGCCGCGTACCGACCGCCCCTTCCGCCACGTGGTGATCGACGAAGCCCAGGACCTCCACCCGGCACAGTGGCGCTTGCTGCGGGCGTCGGTCGCCCCCGGGCCCGACGATCTGTTCATTGCCGGAGACACACACCAACGCATCTATGGCAACAAGGTGTCACTGCGCAGCCTCGGCGTGAACGTGAGCGGCAGATCCCACCGGCTGCGCATCAACTACCGCACCACACACGAGATCCTGCAGTGGTCGGCCTCCCTACTTAGCGGAGAGAGGCTGGATGACATGGACGGCGGGACCGAATCGCTGACGGGATACCGGTCCGTACTGAACGGCGGGAACCCCGAGCTGAGGGCATCGGCCGACCGGGCCGAAGAGATCGCGGACCTCACGTCGCGCATCGCCCAGTGGGTGAACGACGGTGTGGAACCGAGCGAGATCGGGGTGGCCGTTCGCTACCTGCAACTGGGCAAGGAGATCGCGCACGCGCTGGAACAAGCCGACCTGCCCGTTCGTCTCCTCGGCACCGCTCAGGCGTCCGGCGACGGCGTCTGCATCGGAACCATGCACCGTATGAAGGGACTGGAGTTCCGTTGCGTCGCTGTCGCCGGTGTGAGCGACAGCGTCGTCCCTCTGGCATCGGCTCTGACACCCGCGGAAGTGGACGCTCAGCAGCACCGGGAAGACCTGCTCGGCGAGTTGAGCCTCCTTTTCGTCGCCTGCACTCGCGCACGTGAGGTCCTGCGGGTCTCCTGGCACGGCGTACCGAGCCCGTTCCTTGCACCGTGACGCGGACCTCGGTGTGCGCCGGGCGCGGGTACCGGCCCGAGGAGGGCCGCTGGGACGCCGCGGCAGCAGGTGGTCGCGAACCAGCTGTCCTTTGGACCTCGACGAGGGATACGCCGAGTGATGCAGGTCAGCCGCCCTTCGGCAGGCTCTCGTATGAGTAGGTGCACCGGACCTGGCCGTCCGCCGCCGGGCCGAGGCATGCCTGCCGAGGAACGCTCCTTGAAACCGCAGGTCAGGCGCCCTTGGCGACCGGCTCCAGGATCGCCACACACTCCACGTGGTGCGTCGTCAGAAACAGATCCAACCAAAACAGGTGGAAGAAAACTGCAGGTCAGAGCCTTGCGATCCCGGCTTCGTGACTGAGTGGTGTGCGTTATGGGCGCTGCGCGCGGAATCGCGAGCTGGTTCGCTGCTCGCGACCGACCGGGATGCCGTCCAGCTCTGTCGGCCACCCCGTGGTTTCGAACTCGGCTGTCTCGGTGGAATCCGCGGGTCCGCTGAGGGGGAGGAGACGGGCGGTGCCACAGACACGCAGGTCGAACTCGTCTCCTACTGAACGGGGCTGAGGCCCGGGGCGGAGATCCGGACGGCGACCGTCCCGCCGTCGTCCAGGCGCAGGCAGGCACTGCGTCATGGACGTAGTCCCTCTCGGCGGCTCGGACACCACCGCTGGACCATCGAGCGCATCATGACCCGGCCTGCCTGCTGTCGCCGCCTCCACGAACGCCAAGCCGAGCATTCCCTTGCCTTCACCAGCATCGCCTGCCACTCTCATCTGCCAGCGCTGACTCACTAAAGACCGTGTCCTATGTGGTGAGGCGGACGAGTCGCTTGTAGCAGCAGAGTGCTGCGGCGAGGCCGAGGAAGGCCAGGTAGTTGCGGGGGTGGCGCTCGTAACGGTGGTTGAGCCGGCGGTAGCCGGTCAGCCAGGACATGGTCCGCTCGATCACCCAACGGCGCCGCCCGAGCCGTTCGGAGGACTCGATTCCCTTGCGTGCGATACGGACGCCGATCCGTTTACCGCGGAGCCATTTCCACAGTTCAGGAATGTCGTAGGCCTTGTCGGCGTGGAGACGCTGGGGCTTGAAGTGGCGGCCGCGGTGAGGGTCGTGTCTCGTTTGGTGGCCGAGCACCATGGGCTTCAGTGCCTGGCTGTCATGTGTGTTCGCGGCCGAGACGCCGACGAGGAGGGGCAGTCCGTTCGCGTCCGACAGGACGTGCATCTTGGAACCCGGCTTGCCCCGGTCCACGGGGCTCGGACCTGTGAGTTCGCCCCTCTTTTAGCCCTCACGTGTGCGGAGTCGAGGACCGCTCGGGAGAGGTCGAGGAGGCTCGCGTCCTCGAGCCGGTGCAGGATCTCTTCATGCAGCCGGCCCCACACGCCGGCTCTCGACCAGATCAGGAACCGGCGGTGGGCTGTCGACTTCGATATCCCGAAGCAGGGCGGCAGAGCCCGCCAGGCGCAGCCGCTGACCAGGACGTAGGTGATCGCGGCGAACAGCGTCTCATCAGGCGTGTCCTGCGTCCCGCCGCCCTGCGGCCGCACCCTGGACGGTGGGATCAGCGGCTCCGCGATCTCCCACAGCCCGTCCGGCACAATCCAACTCCACGTACCCCGCCCCATGGACGACCCAACGACCGCCTCACCACATAGGACACGGTCTAGCCACAGGATGCGCGTGATGCCGCGCCGCGAATACTTCTGGATCTGCAAGGTCTGCTGTCCGATTCCGGGACGGCAGCCAAACATGAGGGCGGCCCCGTCCCTCGACGACTGCCGGGAACCAGCCCGTCCCGTAGGTGGGTTGGGCGTCCGCGCTGGACCTCCGCGGTGAGGGGCGGGCCAGGCACCGCCGAAGCCGGCGAGCCGAACCCGGATCACATAGATCAACATACTGTCGCCGACGTGGTGGCTGTTCATGGGAAGAGAAGGCGGTTGGCAGGGGGGACCACACTCGCCGCTAGACCTCATCGCGGCCCAGGGGGCGCTCGACTAGCGGGCCCCTGACGGGAGTGTGACGATATGAATGGGCCTCAGGGCAGATGCAGTTCAGTGCCAAGTGTTGCCCGCGCGGCAGATCAGCCGTAGTCGAGGGCGCTCTGGATGTCGGTGAGCGACGGGCACCTAGTGACTCAGGCGGCGCATTCAATCTGGTCAATTTTGAGGAGCTGAGTGCGACATGGTGTTCTGCAGCGACCGTGGATTGAAGTACTTGGCTGGCCTTGGCTACAACGCGGTACGTCACCCCGACGCAAAGCTGAGCCCGCTCGCTGTCATGGGAATTCGGGACCATTCCGGAGTTTGGCTAGGACAGCTGTCAGACCTTGTTACTGGATCGCAGGCTCTGTCGCCGACGGTGCAACGGGGGATCGCGGCGGCGGACATCTCGGGACAGTCGAGCAGCAAGATCTCCTTCAAGATTGGACTCGAAGTTCTCGGCTCTTTCGTGGGGGCAATGGGGGGAACGTTGGGTGTGAGCGCCGGATACACAAACGCTCAAACGATGCAATTTGTATTCCGAGACGTCGCTAAGAATAGAGTATCGCCTGCACAGGTCTCGCAGTACATCGATGCAGGGGATGTTGTGACCGAGGATCCGCTGTTCCGTCCGTACTTTGAAGGCAATGGACGGCTGTACATCATCGTAGAGGTTGCCACGTCTAACAGCTTCACTGTCCGGTATGAGCGCAAGGACGAGACGGCTGCTCGTGTCGACCTCCCTGTGTTGCAGGAACTCGTTAGTGGCGCTGTTGATATCAGTGCTGCCCGCGGCTTTGGTCATGAGGTAACTTACAACGGGAAAGTGCCACTGTCGTTCGCATTCAAGTGTTTCGAATTTGGGCTCCCGTACGGGCGACCAACCCTCATGGATGTCAAAGCCGGAGGCGTCGAGCTATCGGTGTCGGACGTACTAAGCGACGATGGGGAGGCGCCTGCGGGTTTTGGGAGCATCCTGACAAGCCAGGCAAACCCGTCGCTGCTAGATGTTGATTGGCGTGGTGAGTGAGGTGACATCCGACGCTGCCCGCAATCTTGATCCCAGCCTCAACCTCTCTCCTGCTGGTTTCGGAGCGGGCAGCTCGAGATTCCCGGACTTTGACGAGAACGGGCTTAGTGCTACGCCGTGGATTTTGCTGCCTCGGGCTGGCCTGCGGGCGGAGAAGGGGCCGACGCGGGATCTCCTTGAACAGATCCACTATCAGTGGGAGAAAGATGGGATCTCGTACTTCAGGCTGATATACACGGGCGAGCCGGAACAGCCGTATCTCGTGGAGTCCACTGATGAACCGGGAGACGCGGACCTCCAGGTCGTGGATTCAGGAATCCCCGAAGGGGCGACACTCGTCAAGGTATCTCAAGCAGCCCGAAGATCTCTTCGCAGCCGTCCTGGGCCGCTAAGATTGGCTCCTAACTGTTACTACGCAACGGTGTCCTCGCGTCATGGAATAACACCCACGCCCGATGCCTCGAGTGTACGGATGCTCACGATCCGTGCCACCGATTACTTGACAGGTAATCCGATTGAAGGGGCCGAGATTGAACTGTTCTGTGACGTCGTCCATAGAATCGGAGACCGTGGCATTACAGATACGGACGGGAAGGTGCTTCTGCGAGTAGCGGCTCTGCCGCAAACTGTGGAGCGCCTGTTTATGTACCCGCCAAGTGCTGGTGGATACTGGGGAAGATACCTGGCGAATGTATCCATAGGGGCGACGCCGTATGGTGTGGACTTGCATCCTGTCGACGTAATGGTCGCCGACGGGGCCCGACATGCGTATGGATCCGGATCCAATCTGGGTTCCGGAGTGCGGATCGGAATCGTAGACCACGGAATCGACAGTCAAGCAGTGCCCGTCGCCGGCGGACGAAATTGTGTCGTAGGCGAGCCTGACGGTGACTACGGCGACGATGGAAGCGGGCACGGAACACACGTCGCGGGAATAATTGCGACCCGCCCCGGGGGGGCGGTAAGGGGCCTTGCACCCGACGCCGAAATTTATAGCTACCGTGTATTCGGTGACCGGGCCAGCAGTTACAGCGTCAGTAATGCAGTCGATCAGGCGCTGCAAGACGGTTGCCATCTGATCAACATGAGCATCGGTGGCCTTGCTTACGACACCGTACTGAAAGAGATGGACCGAGACGTCGCTGAGCGCGGAGCGATAATCATCGCAGCAGCTGGCAATGGCAATGGCGGGCCCGTGACTATTCCAGCAGCCCTCGACTATGCGCTTTCCGTAACGGCAATGGGTAGGGTTGGCACCTACCCACCAGGGTCGCTCGAAGACGCCTACATCGGCGCAGTGTCAGCTACGGATCCGAATGACTTCTTCGCGTCCTTCTCGAACTGCTCCCCGCCAAGTGTTGAGTTGATCGCACCTGGCGTCGGCATCGTTTCCGTCCTGCCTGGTGGGCGATACGGTCCACTGAACGGCACCTCGCAAGCCTGTGCTGTCGCGACCGCTGCTGCAGCGCGTGCACTCACCGGCATGCCGGTGCTCAGTGCTGCGCCGGACAAGGCACGAGCCATCGCGATGAAGAACTATCTGTTCGGAAGGGCGAACCCCATGGGTTTCGGCTTCCCCATCGAGGGCTACGGCCGGCTGGCGTAGGGTGGGTCAATGCGACTCGTCGTACGCCATCGCGGAGAGCACTCTGTCACGGTCGATGACCTCCAGGCGATGCTCCCACCCACGGCCCGTCTAGTCGATCACCAGGTGCCGAACCTGTTCCTGATCGATTCAGACGAAGCCGAGTTGCGTGCGGCCCTCAAGCCACTCGATGAGTGGATCATTGCCCCTGAACAATTCGGTGACTCTGCTGGGGTCAGCGGAGTGAACCGATCATCCGTCCACAAGGGTGGGGCACCGGGATTTCAAGGGTGCTCTTGATCCGCACGATGAGGTCGTAACAGGATCTTGCCGAGATGTCCTGGTCGGTCGTGATCAGCGTGACGATTCGGCCGTTCGGGATTGTGAGTACTCGGCCGTGGATCGTGGACGGTGACTTGTGGGCGCTGCGCCCTGGCATATGAGGTCACCAGTGCGGCGGCCGGTAGCAGACGGGCTGGGCCTGGCGGGCGGGCATCCTGTACGTCCTCTGCAACGACATCGGCTGGCAACTCCTGTATCTGAGCTTGGGTTCGGCCCCGGACAGCCCTGCTGGCGACGCCTCGAGCGGTGGCAGCAGATGGGGGGCTCGGACCAGCTGCACCGCATCATGCTGGTCGAACCGAACACGGCAGGTCGCCTCGACTGGTCCAGGGTCTGCTTGGACGGCTCGGCCATCCGCGCGAAAAAGAGGAACCGACACCGGTCCGTCGCCGGTCGGCCAGTGGAAGACGGGCGGCAAGCACCATCTGATCTGAGAGGGGCACGACACCCCGCTCAAGGTCATCACGGCCGCGGTGAACGTCAACGACGTCACTCAGACCCTCGACGTGACCGACGGATTCTGCCCGTTGCGGTCTGTCCCCGCAAGCATCCCGAGGCCCTGCTCGGGGGCAAGGGCTACGATTCCAACCCCGGCCGCGGCTGGCTGCGTAACGCCGGATCCTGACCGTCATCTCCTGCGAGGGATCCCTGAACGCCGATGGCCTGGGCAAGCTCCGCTACGTCGCCGAGCATGCCTCGCTCTGGTCCACTCGCCGTCCGCTGGGAACGCCGCACTGAACTCGCAGTGCCTTCTTCTCCCTCGCGAGCTCTATGCCCGCCCGCACCTCTCCGGGGACCCCTGCGGCTTGTGGTTGCGGGCCGGGCGTGTTGGAGGAAGCTGGAAGTACGGGGGTCGTCTCGAGTTGCCGGTCCTTGCCCCTCTATGGGAGGTCTTCATGACCACGCTGCGGTTGGCCACTTTCAATGTGGAGAACCTCTTCGCGCGTTGGCGCTTCCAGGAGGGCGTGAATCCCGCGGATGCTAATACGCGGGGCTGGATAGTCGATCAGACCCATTTCGTCGAGCTGGGCCAGGAGGACAAGGCCATCACCGGAGCCGCGGTGGGTGAGATCGACGCGGACGTGCTCGCGCTCCAGGAAGTGGAGAACGTTGATACGCTCAAGCACTTTCGTGACCGCTCGCTCGGGCCCGGTAAGTATCCGTACGTGGCAGGGGTAGACGGAAACGACAACAGGCGGCTGATCGATGTGGCCGTCCTTTCCAAGCTCCCGATCACCCACATCCGCACCCATCAGCACCACTTGGACCCTGCCAACCCTACCCAGGGGCTGTTCTCCCGGGACTGTCTCGAAGTCGATGTGGAGGTCGGGACGGGTCTTTCGAAGAACACGGTGACGATCTACGTCAACCACTTCAAGTCGATGGAGGGTGGGCGGAGTCAGACTCGCGCGTTGCGGGAGCGGCAGTCTGCGAAGGTGATGGAGATCGTCACCGAACGCTTCGGTCAGAGCTCTCCGGGCGACAGTCCGTTCGTGATCCTGGGAGACCTCAACGACTACATGGAGACGAACGGGGACGGAAGCCCGGGCATCGACGAACTGGTCGGCTGGGATCAGGTGCAGAACGTCGTGACCCGGCTGCCAGAGGGAGACCAGTGGACCCACTACTGGGCCACAGGCGACGAATACCGTCAGCTGGACTATCTGCTGCCGTCGGCATCGCTCGCCACCGCGACACAGACGACCCCCGAGATCTTCCGTATGGGTATGCCGCTGCGGGCGATTCGGTACAAGGGCCCCCGGTTCATGGGCGTCGGACTCGACAAGCCGAAGGCCTCTGACCACTGCCCGGTCATCTTCGATATCGAGGTCGGCTGAGGCGAGGTGGAAACGATGACCGAATACGAGGCAAGAACCACCCTCTACACCGCGGACGAGCTGCTCAAGGGTTTCCGACCCGACGAGGAACTGGGTTTCACGGAGACGCACGACTTCTCCGTCTACCGCAGGTTCGTCAGAGACGGAGAGACCGCGCCGTTCTCGACCGAGGTCCGTCTGCAGCAGGCTGCGCACGATGCCGGCATCTCAGGCGCCCTCGCGGAGTATCTAAGTACGGCGCCACCGCTCGTCGGAGTGATGGGAGGCCACAAACTGACCCGCAAGGAACCGGCATACCTCCTGGTAGCGCGCCTCGCGAGGCATCTGACGAGGAAGAATTTCCTCATCGCCACGGGCGGCGGCCCCGGCGCGATGGAGGCTGCGCACCTGGGCGCGATGTTCGCCCACGCCGATGACGCCATCATGGAGCAGGCGCTGGAGGTAATCGGTGAAATCCCGAAGCTCCCGTTGCTGAAGGGCCCGCTGTTCGGCGACGACGGCTCGGTCCTTCCCGGCCAGATTAGGAATCTGCAGGATGCTCACCTCTGGCTCAAGGCCGCGTTGCGGGCCAAAAATCTTTGCCCGCCACAGCATGGCGAGAGCCTTGCCATCCCGACATGGAAATACGGGCAGGAACCCACAACGCCCTTTGCCGCCGTGTATGCGAAGTACTTCCAGAACAGCATCCGGGAAGAGGCGTTGGTGGCCAAGGCCAAGACGGGAATCATCTACGCACGGGGCGGTGGTGGCACCATCCGTGAGATCTTCCAGGACGTCGAGGAGAACTACTACGAAGAGAGAACGTCGCTGTTCACGCCGATGATCTTCTTCGATCCCGACGGATACTGGCAGAACGATGTCGACATCGACCCGGAGACCGGGAGGAACCGACGCCGCCAGGGCATCCAGCTCGATGGCGCGCTGAGTGAGATCTTCAAGATCGCCCGAGCAGGCTATGGGGACACCGCACAGTGCCTTTCGAAGATCCGGTTCACGGTCGACTTCGACGAGATCGTCAGGCTGTTGCAGAGTCACCGGGACGCCGCCCAGGAGAAGCGCGCACTGATGCTGGAACGCCACGCAGACCGCCTCTCCGCCGCCCGATGATGACGCTGTCTGGGGTTTAGTACTCCAGCAGCGGATCGTGTCCTGAGCTGGTCGTTGTCGTTGTCAGGGCATGGTGGGGATTGCTGAGGCCCAGGGGTGGGCTGCGGAGTTGGAGTCGGTGTTCACGCAGGTGGCGGGCCAGTTCAGTCGGGCGGATCTGCGGTGGCGAATGCGGGACTACCTGCGGGGCCTGATGGCTCCCGTGGCCCGGAAGAACGGCTGGCAGCTGGCTGAATACGCAGGTCACCGCACCCCGGACGGGTTCCAGAGACTTCTGAACTCGAGTGTGTGGGACGCGGACGCACTACGTGACGACGTTCGCGACTACGTCGCCGACAAGCTCGGTCCCGATGGTGTGCTGATCATCGACGACACCGGGTTCATCAAAAAGGGCAGCACCTCGGCCGGGGTGGGCCGGCAGTACACCGACACCTCGGGAAAGATCGACAACTGCCAGATCGGGGTGTTCGCCGCCTATGCCACCAGTCGTGGACGGGCTCTGGTGGACCGGGAGTTGTATCTGCCCAAGGCGTGGACGGGCGACCGGGAACGCTGCCGGGCCGCCAAGATTCCCGACGAGCGGGAGTTCGCGACCAAGGGCGACCTCGCGAAGGCCATCGTGACTCGTTGCCTGGCCGCGGGTTTGCCGGCCTCGTGGGTGACGGCGGACGAGGCCTACGGCCAGGAATGGAGTTCCGGCGCCTACTCGAGGAACTCGGCGTCGGCTATGTGGTGGCAGTACCGAAGTCACAGCAGGTCAAAAGCTTGGCAGGGTTCTGGAGGATCGACGAGCTGATAGCCCAGGCGCCGGAAGATGCCTGGCAGCGGCTCTCCTGCGGTGACGGAGCGAAAGGGCCGCGGGTCTACGACTGGGCCAGCGCCAGGCTGCCGTCGATCAGCTTCTTCGATGGTGACGAGCCCACCCATCACCGCTGGATCCTGGCGCGTCGCAGCCTCACCCGACCTGACGAGATCGCCTACTACTTCGCCTACGCACCCGTGACCTGCACGGTTGAGGATTTGGCGAGGGTGGCCGGCATGAGATGGGCGATCGAGGAGTGCTTCCCGGCCGCGAAGAACGAGTGCGGCCTGGACGAGTACGAGGTCCGCCGGTATGTGGGCTGGTACCGGCACATCACCCTGGCCATGCTCGCCCACGCCTTACTCGCCGCCCTGGCCGCCGACGAGGCCGTAAAGGGGGCTGCAGAAACGACCCCACCTGCAACGTCGTCGCTCTCACCGTGGCAGAGATCCGGCGGCTCATGGAACATCTCCTGCCCCACCACCGAACCCGCCGACCTCACCCACAAGATCACGCACTGAACTGGTCCCACTGGCGCCGACGCCACCAGGCCACAGCCCAACGCAGCCATTACCTGAGAAGAACCAGCTCAGGACACGATCCGCTGCTGGAGTACTAAGCGAGATGGGTGCGGATCGTTTGAAGATGGTCGGAATCAGGCGGCCTACAACGACACCGAAGCGGCCCGGAGCCTGTTCGTCCAGCCAGCCCCGCTCAACCAGACGCTTCAGTTTTCCCCGCGTCCCCTCGATCTTCGCGGTCGCCACCGGCAACCCGATCCGTCCCACGATCTGCTTGGCCTGCAACGGGCCCGCCGCATCCGAGACGATCTCCACCTGGGCGCCAGGGTGGCAGCACGACGGCGCATGGGCTGTCGCATGCACGAAGGCTCCGGTCGGGGACGTCATGAGCAAGGCCCAGTGGGCTGGGGCTGGATGCCCGGTGACGTCGAGCAATGTTCAGGCACGCGTGCCCCGAACAGGTGGGGTGGCTAGCCGCAGGCCCTGATGGTCAGGCGGGGCGCACTCCTGGCGCCTTTCCCCGCAGTCGGCACTCACCGGTGAACACTCCCGCGAGGAACTCGCCGAGCGCGGTGAGCGCGCCGTCGGGGTTCAGCCCGTCGGAGTCGGCGCACAGGTGGATGGTCAGGCCGTCGGCGTAGGCGGCGATACGGGCCGCGGTGGTAGCGGCGTCCGTGGCGGCCGGGACCTCTCCGCACTCCTTGGCGTTGGTGACGGCGGTCGCGATGAGCGAGCGCAGGCGGCGCAGTGCGGCCGCCTTGACCTCGCCAAGGTGCGGGTCGTCGATCGCGCGGCCCGTGAAGGCGAGGGCGACCCGGCACTCCTGGCGGCGCCGTTCGTCGAGCGGCATGGTCTCGGCGAGGCCGTCGAGCAGGATGTGCTCGATGCGGGTACCGGCCTTCTCGGCGCGGACGACGAGTTCCGCGAGGCGGTGTTCGACGGTCTCCAGGATGTGCCGGTAGGTGAAGAGCAGCATCTCGTCCTTGGTGCGGAAGTAGTGCTGCACGAGGCCGACTGAGATACCGGCTTCGGCGGCCGTCTTGCCGACGGTCACCGCGTTCAGGCCCTTGGTCGCGATGAGCCGGCCCGCGGCGGCGGCGACCTGCTGACGACGTTCTTCGTGATCGGCTACGCGAGGCATGACGTAACCGTACCGCCGTATTGCAAAAATAACCGTACAGCCATACGGTAATCGGGGATTAGGGCCGCCTCTCCATGTCCGGGGGGTGGGGGGGATCGCAAGGGATGGGGTGCTGGTCATGGGGTCTCGAGGGCATGGTTCGAGGTTAATGCGGGGTGTCCGCGTGGCGGGGCTCGTGCTCCTGGCGTCGCTTGTGCCGACGGTCGCATCCGCTGCCGGCCCCGCACCTGAGGGGGCGGTGCTCGAGAAGGCGGACCGGTTCGTGCGAGAGCAAAAGGAGCGTGCGGGTGTTCCCGGAGTGGCGTACTCGGTCGTCCGCGGCGACGAGTTGATCCACAGCGGGACGTACGGGGAGGACGGCCGGGGTGATCCCGTGACCACCCGTACGCCCTTCCTCGTCGGCTCCCTGGCCAAGCCGGTCACCGCGCTCGCGGTGATGCGACAGGTCGAGGCGGGCAAGGTCGAATTGAACGCGCCGGTACGGCGGTACCTGCCCTGGTTCCATCCGAAGAGTGAAGGTCAAAAGCCCGTCACCGTACGGCAGCTGCTCAATCAGTCGAGCGGACTGTCCGAGCGGGACGGCATCACGCGCGCCGATCGCTTCGACAACGAGCCGGGCGGCGTCCAGCGCGTGGCCCGGGACCTGGCTGATGTTTCGCTGTCCGCGGCGCCCGGTGAGCGGCACGAGTACAGCAACGCCAATTACATGCTGCTCGGGGCGCTGTTGGAGGAGGTCACCGGAAAGCCGTTCGATCAGCAGCTGAGGGAGAACGTGCTGAAGCCGCTGGGCATGGACGGCGCGCTCACCAACAGCGAGGAGGCCGAGCGGGCCGCGCTCGCTCCCGGGCACCGGTTCTTCTTCGGTCAGCCGAAGAAGTTCGACTTCGGGTACGACACCTCGGGTGTGCCGTACGGCTACTTTGGCGCCAATCTGAAGGACCTGAGCGCCTTCGCCTCTGCTCAACTGACGGGCAGTGGACTGGGCGTGCTGTCCCGGGACGGCTTCCGGCAGATGCACCAGGGCACGGTCTCCGTCCACGACCGCCATCGCTACGGCTTCGGCTGGCGCGACGACGAAATGGATGGACTGGACGAACGGATGGTGTGGCACTCGGGGGCGACCCCCGGCTACCACGGCATCGTGGTCCTGTTGCCCGAGCACGACCTCGCGGTCGTCGTGCAGTACAACGCCGCCGGGCTCGCCAAGGAGAACCTGCTCAACAACACCGCGTTCGGGGTCGCCCGCATCCTGCTCGGTGCCGAGCCCCTGTCGGCCGATGAGGACTCGTGGTTGACGTGGATCCTGGTGGTGCTCGGCACGGTTGCGGCTGTGCTCGCTGCGGCTGTCGGATGGTCGGCATTCCGTGTCATACACCCCCGACGCGGACTGCGTCGCGGCGCCTTGCGGATCATGATCGGCGGTGTCGCGGCCATGGCTCTCTGCCTGTTGACTGCCGCAGCCGCCTGCATCATCCTCCCCCAGCAGATGGGCGGGAACTCGAAAGTGGCGTTGTTGTTTGTGCCGGATGCCGGGTGGCTGCTCGTCGTAGTGACGGCGCTCGCTCTGGTGCTCGCGCCGCTGCGGATGGGTATGACGATCCGGGCGCTGACGAGTCTGCGACGGCAGGGCCGGGTCGAGCGGGCCGAACGCGACGCGGCGGAAGTCAGCA
Organism: Streptomyces sp. NBC_01408; assembly: GCF_026340255.1. Classification (GTDB taxonomy): domain Bacteria; phylum Actinomycetota; class Actinomycetes; order Streptomycetales; family Streptomycetaceae; genus Streptomyces. The sequence goes on from NZ_JAPEPJ010000003.1 coordinate 411,960, forward strand.
GCGTCAATCCGGTGGCGACCAGATGATCTGCGCCACTTCGTTTGTAAAACTGCGCAACGGTACGAGTCGTTCCGGCGCCGGTTCGGTGGTCACGCCGGATCGGTACCGAGGAGGGGCCGCACGTCATAGCTGCTGAAGAGGGTCTCGCCCCCCCACAGTCCTCTCCGGGCTCGACGTATGACGCAAGGGGGGGCGCCTGGGTGTCATCGAGGCGGCAATTCCGGCTGGGAATTCTTGCGCACAGCGGCACAGCGGCACGGCGGACGCGGGGGTCAGTCGCGCGAGTTGCCGAAGAGGACGCGGTAGCCGATCAGCAGGATCAGTGAACCGCCGATGGCCGGGCCCCACGTGGTGAGGTCGAAGAAGTGCTTCTCCACCGGCTTGTCGAGGAACGCGGCCGAAAGTCACCCTCCCCCGCAGCCGGTCCCGCAAGGAATTTACTTGCCCTTTACCATCAGGTTGCGGATACTGTCCGTTACCAACAGCAGTCCGGACCGCAAGGTCCGCCGAGAGTGAATGGAGCGCAGGACCCGCAATGGGTGAACCTCCCAGTCCATGCCGTGCCACGCCTTGCCCGCAGATCTTTCAGCCGGGAGCGGGGGTGGCACGGTGACCGAAGTCCTGCTGCTGCTCCTCGCCCTGGCACTGACGCTGGCGTGTGCGGTGTTCGTCGCCGCCGAGTTCTCCCTCACCACCGTCGAGCGCAGTGAGCTCGAGCGTGCCACTGCCGCCGGTGAGCGTGGCGCCGAAGGCGCCCTGAAGGCCGCCAAGCGCCTCACCTTCCAGCTGTCCGGTGCCCAGCTCGGCATCACGGTGACCTCGCTGGTGATCGGCATGCTCGCCGAGCCGTCCGTCTCCGCGCTCCTGCGCGGCCCGCTGGAGGCCGCCGGCCTGCCCGCCGGTGCGGTATCGACCACCGCGACCCTGCTGGGCGTCGCCATCTCCACGGTCGTCCTGATGGTCGTCGGTGAGCTGGTGCCGAAGAACTGGGCGATCTCCCGCCCGCTGGCCGTCGCCAAGGTCGTCGCCGGCCCCCAGCGCGCCTTCACCGCCGCCTTCGGACCGCTGATCCGGCACCTCAACAGCACGGCGAACCGCCTCGTGCGCCGCTTCGGCCTGGAGCCCGCCGAGGAGCTGGCCTCCGCCCGCACCCCCGAGGAACTGGTCGCCCTGGCCCGCCACTCCGCCCGCGAGGGCGCGATCGAGGCCGACTCGGCCGAGCTGTTCGTACGGACCCTGCACCTGGCGGAGCTGACCGCGGAGAACGTCATGACGCCGCGGGTCGACGTCCAGGCCCTGGAACTCCACGCCACCGCCGCCGACGCCGCGAATCTGACCCTGGCGACCGGCCTGTCCCGCTTCCCCGTCTACCGCGACACCCTCGACGAGGTCGTCGGCACCATCCACATCCGCGACGTCCTGGACCTCGACGAGGACAAGCGCCTGCTGGTCTCGGTGGCGGACCTGATGACCTCCGCACTGCTGGTGCCGCACTCGCTGCCCGTCGACACCCTGCTGGGCCGGCTGCGCAAGGCCCGCACCATGGCCGTGGTCATCGACGAGTACGGCGGCACCGCGGGCGTGGCCACCGTCGAGGACATCGTCGAAGAGGTCGTCGGAGAGGTCCGCGACGAGCACGACCCGATAGAGGTCCCCGACCTCATCGAAGGACCCGACTCCGACGGCCGCAAGGTGTGGGAAGCGGACGGAAGCGTCCGCCTCGACCAGCTGGAAGAGATCGGATTCGACGCGCCCGAAGGCCCATACGAGACGCTCGCCGGCCTCATCGCCACCCGCCTGGAACGCATCCCCGTGGAAGGCGACACCATACCCGTGGACGGCTGGGAGCTGGTCGTGCTCGACATAGAACACCACCGCGCCGACCGCGTCCTGATCACCGCACCCGCCACCGACGAAGACACCGTCTCCACGGAGGAGACCCGATGACCGCCCTCCAGCTGCTGATCGGCGCCTTCACACTGATCACTAACGCCTTCTTCGTCGCAGCCGAGTTCGCCCTGATCTCCGTACGCCGCAGCCAGATCGAACCCGCCGCCGACAAGGGCGACCGGCGGGCGAAGACCACCCTGTGGGCCCTGGAACACCTCTCCGCCATGATGGCCACCGCCCAGCTCGGCATCACCGTCTCCTCCCTGGTCCTGGGCGCAGTCGCCGAACCGGCCATCGCACACCTCCTCGAACCGCCCTTCCACGCGATGGGCGTGCCCGAGGCGCTGATCCACCCCATCGCGTTCGTCATCGCCCTCACGCTCGCCACCTACCTGCACATGCTGGTCGGCGAAATGGTGCCCAAGAACATCGCGCTCGCCGCCCCCGCACCCACCGCACTCCTCCTCGGACCACCGCTCGTCGCCCTCACCCGCGCACTGCGCCCGTTCGTGTTCGGCATCAACGCCTTCGCCAACACCCTGCTACGCCTGCTCAAGGTCGAGCCGAAGGACGAGGTCGGCTCCGTCTTCACCGACGACGAACTCGCCCGGCTCGTGAAGGACTCCAGCGCCGCCGGCTTCCTTGCCCCCGAGGGCAGCGAACGACTCAGGGACGCGCTCCAGCTGGGTACGCGCCCCGTGGGCGAGGTGATGGTTCCCCTCGGCCAGGTGGCGACCGTCGGGCACGACATCACCCCCCGGAGCCTGGAGCGCGTAGCCGCAGACCGCGGCTTCTCCCGCCTGCCCGTCACCGGGCCCAGCCAGGAGATCCTCGGCTACCTCCACATCAAGGACGCCCTGGCCGCCCCCGACCGCACGACGCCGTTCCCGCGCGCCGCAATGCGCCCCGTCATCAAGGTCACCCACGACACCCCGCTGGACGACACCATGACCGCCATGCGCGCAGCCGGCACCCACCTCGCCGCCGTCACCCACGCCGACTCCACCGTCATCGGCTTCGTCACCATGGAAGACCTCCTCGAGGAACTCGTCGGCACCGACCACGACGCCCAGGACTGACCCAGCCCCACAGAGATGGCCGGCACCCGATCCGGGTGCCGGCCATCGGCGTATCCGGCTACGCCCGTGCGGCGGCTGTCGGGGCGACCTTCCCAGCCCACAGCTGACCACTGTGATCTAGGCCGTTGACCTGACCGCAAGCGGTGACCAGCAGGTGCTGGTCACCGCTTGCGCGTTCAGCCCCGCGAACACCAGGCGGCGCTCGCCCTGCGCGGGGTGGCACCGGCCCTGGAGTGCGGTCAGCTATCAGCGGCCGACACCACACTCCCGGCGCCCAAAGGCGCGTCGGAGCAGTGGAGTTGGACGTCAGTGGGGTCTGGTATGCATGGAGCTATGACGAGCCTCAGATCATGTGCGGAATATTCTGAGGCATAAAACCGTGTACCCTCTGGGGAGTTGGACTCGCCAGGGCTGGAGGTGGGCACGTGCGCGACCAGAAGAGTTTGGTTGCGGATCCCGGGATGCTCACGCTGGCCCGTGACTCACGCGGCTGGACACAGTCCGAACTTGCCGACGAGCTGACACGTCTTGATGGCAGCCGCATCACCCAGGGGTACGTCAGCCGAGCCGAAGCCGGCCGCATCCCCGTCAAGGACGGGCGCGTGCAGCTGTTCGCCGACGCCCTGCGCTACACCGCTGACATCCTGTGCCGCGCCACTGAGACGTCCGGGACAGGTGTCGGACTGGTGCACCACCGCAAGCGCGCCTCCTTGGGGGCGCCCGCCCTGCGTCGGATCCATGCGACGTTGGCGCTCACCCGGCTCCAGGTCGACAGCCTGGCCTGGGCAGCGGACCTCCATCGCAATAACCGGTTTCGGCGCGTGGAGGTCAACGACTTCGACACTCCCGCGGACGCGGCGGAGACGATGCGTGAGGAGTGGAACGTCCCCGCAGGGCCGATCGAGGACATGGTCGCCCTGCTCGAAGATGCCGGCGCTCTGGTCGTAGTCCGGGATCTCTGCACCACCGAGCTCGACGCCGTGAGCCAGTGGCCCCCCGGCGGATACCCGTTGATCTTGCTCAACTCACATGCACCAGGGGATCGTTCACGCTTCAGCCTGGCGCACGAGCTGGGTCATCTGGTGATGCACGACGAGCCGGGTGAGGGACGCGTGCAGGAGGACCAGGCCAATCGGTTCGCTGCCGAGTTCCTCATGCCCCATGACGCGGTGCTGCCCGAGCTGAAGCCAGGCATCGACGTGTCCCGTCTGCTGGACCTCAAGGCCCGGTGGGGGGTGTCTATGGCGGCTCTCATCAGGCGGGCCATGGACTTGGGAGTCATCAGCGAATGGCACTACCGCACGCTCATGGTCGAGTTGTCCGCCCTCGGCTACCGCACCGCCGAGCCGACCACTATCCGGCGCGAAACCCCGCGCCACCTCGCTCAAGCCGTCACCCGGCTTGAGCAGCAGCTCCACCTCAGTCCGACCGAGACCGCCCACCTGGCGGGCCTGGGTCGCGAGGAGTTCCACGAGATCTACTTGTGCGCTTCCTCTCCGTCCGGCCACAAGGACGTGCCGGACTCTTCTGCGAGGTGATTCATGAGCAACACCCCCTCCCCGAGGCGGCGACCGCCCGCCCTGAAGACGCTCGACCACACCGTTGCCGCCGTGCCGCTTCTCCAGGGGCGGGTGCTGCTCCACGAAAACGCCGTCAATCTTCCGCGGCCGCGGCCCGCGCTCGATGACGACTTCAGCGGCGTCGTGATGACTGGAGCCAAAGCCGAAGAGCGGGCCTTCCACCTTCGCAGCACGGCCGGCTACGAAGGCACTCTGCTGATCGACAGCGCCCCCTACACCACCTATGTCGCAACCGCGGACGAGCCGTTCATGGTGCCCACCGACGAGCTGTTCGCCTCAGTGGACACCTCGCTGGCCTTCCAGAAGGCACGCGGAGCGAGCGCGGCACTCACCCCGACCGGCTACATTCCGCCCGCGGACTCCAAGACGCTCAAGGCAGTGATGCGCGAGGCCAACAAGATCGAACGCGCCGACACCGTCGTGACGCTCCCGATCGACGTCACGTGGCTGAACCGCGAGAACATCGGTCAACTCATCGCGGTCTGCACGAAGATCCGGCACCCGAAGGCCCTCGTCCTGTTCCGCCAGTTCGATCCGATGGAGCAGACGAAGGACATTCCCGCCAATCTGCGCCGCCTGCTGGCCGAGGTCGAACACACGGCGCTGCTGCGGACCGACCTCGCTGCGCTTGATGCGATCGCGCACGGCGCCCTCTGCGCCGGCATCGGCGTGCAGAGTTCGCTCCGCCACGCGATCCCGCCCGGTGAGAAGGCCCAGACCAACAAGGTCGGCCCCACCTACCCGAGCGTGCTGATGCCGGAGCTCATGTGCTTCAAGGGCGCCGAGTCCCTCTCCAGGCTGTACGGGAACGTGGATCCCGCAACCTGCTCCTGCGAGGAGTGCGACGGGCGTGGTCTCGATCGCTTCCTCCTGCTGGACGGCGAAACCCGGCGCGAGGCCGACAATCACACCGTCTTCACGTGGAGCGACTGGGTCACCGAGATGGCCGGCTACCAGCCAGGCACCCCGCGTAAATCGTGGTGGCGCGACAAGTGTGCGGCCGCGATCGACCGCTACGCGCTGGAGAACCAGCGTATAGGCCTGGGCGCCAGCCCCCGGTCCGGATTCCAGGCGCCCTCGCCGCTCAAAGCATGGGCGACACTCCCCGTCACCCCGTAGCGAGCCGTGGGCCGGATGCTCAGGGGAGCTGGCGGTGGACGTCTTCCAGGAACTTCCAGCCGGCGACGGTATGGCGTCTGCGCACGAAGGGCCGCGGCGGCACCACTACTTCCACCGAGTCCCCCTGAAGCGTGAGCAGGCCGATGCCGTAGAAGTCCGCGCGCAGCACGGCATCATCCTTGCGCCGCAATGCGCCGTCCACCACCACCGCGCGAGAACAGAACGGAGTAAATCGTTCGGCCTTCTCCATCGCCGACTCCCAGCTGCGACCGGGCACGAATGCCATGTCGATGTGGACAGGCTGCGCCGCGCGGCGGGTGATCGACCCGTCCCTGCGGACCGCCGCGCCCTTCGGAAGGGACTTCAGCACCCGCCGCTCCCTCTCGCTCAAGGAGCTGGCAGGAACCGGCTCGCCCAGGGGCAGCGACATGAGGAGATCCAGCACGTCAGGTCGCGTCAGCGGCGGCATTTCTTCGGCTGCCCGCCGCTCCCGCTCGAGCGCGTCATGGCGATAGGCCACAACAGCTTCCGTCCCGAAGGCCTCGACGAGCGCGAGCTTCGCCTCGCGGGGCACGAGGTCGCAGGGAGCCAGCGCACCTGCGACGACATCCATCTGCTCTCGCGCCAGGACCGACATGAACCAACCCGCTCTCGTCTCGAACTGACGCCCTCGTCTGCGGAGCGTCTGCACGCCCCTGCTTACCCTCAGGCACCCATCACCGGAAGCACGAGCGGCTCACGTTCACACGATCCACTCGCCAATCCCCTGCTGGCCGCAGCCGAGCGGGACCGACACCCCTAACCAGCCTTCCCCTGACCAAGACACGGGAACGCCTCAGCACGGACGGCCACGCTAGTACGGGCCGTCGTACGCCTGGCGGCCACCTCCTCAGATGATCGCGAAATGGCCAGCGCCCGTCACAGGCCGACCAGCAAGCGTCCACGGCGGCCACCAACGAACGACTGCGAGCCTAGCCACCGCAGGCGGCCATGCCTACATCTGTCCGAATCTTCATCCAGCCTGCCAACCCCCTTCCCCTTCCACCCGCGCCAGGCGGAGTGCGGCTGCGAGCATGCCCGTGCAGGCATTCGCACGGTGGGGAGTTCAGGTGCCACGACAGCTCAACGAACGGCAGCAACAGGTGCTGCAATGGGTCGCCCGAGGCTGCCCTGACGGCGCGTGGGATGGAACCGGGCACAAACTCAGCTGCCAAGCCCTGCACAGCCGCGGACTGGTCAAAGTCTCCAGGCGCCAGGGGCAGTGGTCCGTCGCCCTCACCAAGGCCGGCCAGCAATACCTGGACCACGGATCCCATCCACCGGAACAGCCTGGCGGCAAAGACACCGCTCCCGCGCCGCAGGCTGGAATCCAGTCACCCGACGTGGCCAAGAGCAAAAAATCCAGCGCCCAGGCGGCTGCGCCCGTACCGGTTCAGCGAACAAGCTCCCTTCCTCGAAAGAAGGCCAAGACCGTCACGGAGCAGCTCCTGGAAGAGCTCGTCGAAGCTGGCGGCCGCGTCGTCAAACGCGAAGCCTGCGGTCGGGAGACCGAGAAATGGCCGATCCGGGTGGCCGCAGCACGGCGGTCGGGGAAGATCCCTGCGACCAAGGAACTGCACGCTGACTGGTGCAACGACGGGTACGAAATCCGGCTGGTCGACACCCCCGCCTGGCGCTTGGCCGTACTGCCACCCGTCCCCGTACCGGCACGGCTCACCACTCCCCACCCTGTGGTCAAAGCTCTGCAGGCGCACCCCCAGCCCATGGCGCTGACCAAATCCGTGCAGGGCAGAGCCTTCCGCCTCCTCCACGCATTGCTCACCGCAACCCAGAAGCTGGGCTATACCAGCGCGTTCGGTACGGCCGAGAGTGCCCCCGCACCACACCGCCGACGAAACGGCCCGCCCCACTTCACCATCACAGCCCAGGGCCAACGATGCGATTTCCTCATCCTGCAGGAACAAGACCGCACCGAACACATCCCCACGAAGAAGGAACTCGCGGACGCCGAGAAGCACTCCTGGGTCAGGATTCCTCGGTACGACCACTCCCCCGCTGAACGCCTGAGAATCTGCGTCAGCGGTGGGTTGCGACACAGGGCCGACGAGTGGGCCGATACGACCGCACGCCCCCTTGAGGACCAGCTCGCCGAAATCGTGCAGGAAGTGGGCCTTCGAGGCGAGGCCGCCGAACGCAAACGACTGGCCGACCTGGAGGCGGCACGGGAGAAACGGCTGCAATGGGAAGCCGCGATGCAACGGGCAAAGATCGAATTCGCCGAGGCAGCCCGAGTCCAGCAGCTCGAAGCGCAGGAACAAGCATGGCGCCGTGCAGCGGGCCTGGCCGAGTACGTCGACGCCCTCCGCCTCCACGCAGAGACCTTGGCGACCGGACCGGAGAGGGACGGAGCCGAGGCATGGATCGCCTGGGCCACCGACCACGTGGAGCGCCTGAACCCCCTCAACGGGACGCTCCGCCTGCCCGACATTCCCGAACCTCGCGCCAGTGACCTGCAGCCGTTCCTGCACGGATGGAACCCCTACGGTCCCGCCTTCTAGTCGCGAGCCCCCTCGGATTATCACAGAGCGTAATCGGAGAGGAGAAGGTGGATCGCGGGTCTGACGCCGACCGACTCGGTCGCCGACTACCGGAAAGGGCGCCTCCCGCAGCAAGATCACAATTTGCTGCGGGACGCACCCTCCCCTGCCTGACGGCTCATCAGAGATCGCCGACGGCGTGCGTCAAACGTGCGTCACGAGCGTCAAATCTGCGTCAAGATATCGCCCGTAACGCCCACGGCGCACATAACGCACACTGCCCTAACCCGCAGGTCAGAGGCCCTTTCCAAGGGGCTCAAGGATCGCGACGCACTCGACATGATGGGTCGTCAGAAACAGATCCAGCGAGAACAGGTGGAAGATAATCGCAGTTCAGAGCCTTGCAGACCTGACTTCGCGACGTAAATCATGTGCACTATGGGCGCTGCGTGCGCGAGCGTGACGCCGGTTTCCCGCCCGGAACCGACCTGGACAGCGGTCGGGTGCGGCCTTCTTCCGACGCCAGCAGGGCCAGACATGCGGCCACTGTGGAGAGCGCGGCGAGGGCGGCGAAGAGGTGAGGGTAGCCGCCGAGGGGGACGGCGAGGGCTGCGCTTGCCCAGGGGGCAAGGGCTGCTGCGATGTGGGCGGGAGCGCCGAGGAGGGCGGAGAGGCGGCCGTAGTGGGTGGTGCCCCAGCGGTCGGTGACGGCGGTGGCCTGGAGCAGGGTCAGGTTGCCGCGTACGACTCCGGCGAGGATCGCGAGGACGACCAGCAGTGGCAGCGGGCCCGGGATGAAGCCCAGTGAGGCGGTGGTCGCGCCGCCCAGGGCGATGAGCGTGACGGTCCGGGTCGTGACGGACGTACGCGTTGCCAGAACCGCGTAGAGGGTGCGGCCGAGGGTCTGGCCTGCCCCGCCGAGTCCGAGGGCCCAGGCGGCCGTTGTCGCGCTGGCGCCGCGTTCGGTGAGGAGCGGAATGATGCCCATCACGACGGCGTACATGGCGAAACCGGAGAGCGTGAAGGCGACGGCCAGGAGGAGGAAGGGACGGCTGCGCGCCACCGGGGTGCGGTCGATGGAGGGCGGGGCCGGTGGCGCGGGGGGCCAGGGACCGCGCAGGGCGAGGGCATGGGCGGGGATGGTGACGGCCGCGAGGATCACGGCCAGGACGACGTAGGTGGCCCGCCAACTGAGGTGTTCGGCGAGGGCGGCGGTCAGCGGCGCGAAGACGGTGGAGGCCAGGCCGCCGGCGAGGGTGACGATCGTCAGGGCCCGGACGCGGTCGGGGCCCCACCAGCGGGTGAGGGCGGCGAAGGCCGGCGGGTAGAAGGTGGCGGCCATGGCGATGCCCGCGAGGATCCAACCGCAGGTGAAGACCGGCAGGTTCGGGGCCGCTGCGATGAGGAGGAGGGCCAGGGTGCCGATCACGGAGCCGAAGGTCATCACGGCGCGCGGGCCCCGGCGGTCGAGGATCCGGCCGATGGGGATGCCTGCGACGGCCGAGACCAAGAGTGCGAGCGAGAAGGCGGCGGTGGCCGCGTTGACGGACCAGCCGGTGTCGGCGGTCAGGCGCGGGAGGAGGACGGGAAAGGCGTAGTAGACGATGCCCCAGCTGATGATCTGCGTGACGCAGAGTGCGGGCAGCACGGCGCGGGGCCGCGACCGGTCCCCCGTACCGGTCGCGGCCCCGCTGCTTTGGAGGTCGGTCACCGGGGTCAGCAGCCGCCGGTGCGGGCCGGGGCGCCGATGGTGATCGTGGCCGGGGCTGCGCAGCAACCTCCGCCGGTCTCCTCGGCCGCGGCGGGCTGGTCGAAGAGGCCGGCTCCGCCGCAGACTCCGGTCTCGGGGAGGGTGAGCTCGACGCGCTCGGCGGCCTCGCGGTCCCCGGCGAGGTGGGCGGCGATGGAGCGGACCTGCTCGTAGCCGGTCATGGCGAGAAAGGTAGGGGCGCGACCGTAGGACTTCATGCCGACGAGGTAGAGATCCTTCTCCGGGTGGGAGAGCTCGTTGACGCCGTGCGGGTAGACGGTGCCGCAGGAGTGCTGGTTGGGGTCGATCAGCGGGGCGAGGGCGGTGGGGGCCTGGAGGCGTTCGTCCAGACCGAGGCGGAGTTCGTCGAGGAAGGTGAGGTCGGGGCGGAGGCCGGTGAGGACGATGACCTCGTCGATGGGGTCCAGGCGGCGGCCGTCCTCTCCGACGAGGACCAGGCGGCCGTCGGTGTCGCGCTCAACGGCGTCGGTGCGGAATCCGGTGACCGCGTCGGCGTACCCGCCGTCGACGGCTGCCTTGGCCGCGAGGCCGAGGGCGCCGCGGGCGGGGAGCTGGTCGGCCTCGCCTCCGCCGAAGGTGGAGCCGGAGATGCCGCGGCGGAGGATCCACAGCGCGTGGGTGCCCTGCTCGTCCTTCGCGAGGTCGGCGAGGTAGGCGAGGGCGGTGAAAGCCGAGGCTCCGGAGCCGATGACGGCAGTGCGCTTGCCTGCGTACCTGGCCCGGACGGCAGGGTCCTTCAGGTCGGGGACGCGGTACGAGATCCGGTCGGACGCAGCCTTCTCGCCGAGTGCGGCCAGTCCGCTGCCGCCGGCCGGGCTGGGGGTGGTCCAGGTTCCGGAGGCGTCGATCACGGCTCGGGCGAAGAGGCGCTCCTCGCGGCCGCCAGGGCCGGTGAGGTGGATGACGAAGGGCTGGGCCTCACGGTCGGCATCGACGATGCGGTCCCGGCCGGCTCGGGAGACGCCGGTGACGGTCGCGTTGTAGCGGACACGCTCGCCGAGGACGTCGGCCAGGGGCTGGAGGTACAGCTCGGCCCAGTCGCCACCGGAGGGGTAGGTGGCACCGTCCGGCTTGACCCAGCCGGTGGGGGCGAGGAGCTTCTCGGCCTCGGGGTCGACGACCTCGGACCAGGTGGAGAAGAGGCGTACGTGCGACCAGTCACGCACGGCGGACGCGGCGGCCGGTCCGGCCTCCAGGACCAGGGGCTCGATGTCCCGCTCGACGAGCCGGGCAGCCGCGGCGAGTCCGATCGGGCCGGCGCCGATCACGACGACGGGCAGGGCTTCGATGGATACGTTCACGGCGGGCTCCCCAGTTGATTCGACGTGTGTCGATGTCCTGACGCCTCTAGAATGGACCCTGGATCGACGTTCGTCAACATAGACATCCGTCGAAATTCGTCGGATGATGGGGGCATGACTATGAAGGTGTTGCCGCTGCTGGAGCCGGAGGCCGTGGCGGCATGCTGCCCGCCCCTGACGGAGCGCCCGCTGACGGCCGAGGAGGCCGAGCGGACCGCTCTCATGTTCAAGGCACTCGGCGATCCGGTGCGCCTGCGGCTCTTCTCCGCCGTGGCCTCGCACGAGGGCGGCGAGGCGTGCGTGTGCGACATCTCCGATGTCGGCGTCTCCCAGCCCACCGTCTCCCACCATCTGAAGAAGCTGCGCGAGGCGGGGCTACTCTCCTCCGAACGGCGCGGCACCTGGGTGTACTACCGGGTCGAGCCCGCGGTGCTCGCCGCCATGGGCCAGCTCCTGACCCGTGCGGCCGCCGCGTGAGCATCACCATCGCGCCGCTGGCCGAAGCACACGCGGATGAGGTCCTGGCGATCTACCAGGCGGGAATCGACGAGGGCAACGCCACCTTCGAGACCACCGCCCCCACCTGGCAGGTGTTCGAGGCGGGCAAGCTGCCCGAACACCACTTCGCGGCCGTCGCCGACGACGGCAAGATCCTTGGCTGGGTCGCGGCGAGCGCAGTCTCGGACCGGTGCGCATACGCGGGCGTGGTCGAACACTCCGTCTACGTCCACCCCGCCGCCCGGGGGCAAGGCGTCGCCATGCAGCTCCTCACCGCACTGATCGGCTCGACGGAGGCCGCGGAGATCTGGACGATCCAGTCCGGCATCTTCCCCGAGAACCGCGCGAGCCTCGCCCTCCACCAGCGGGCCGGCTTCCGGGTCATCGGCACCCGCGAGCGAATCGGCCGCCACCACGGCATCTGGCGCGACGTGGTCCTGCTCGAGCGCCGCAGCCCGCGGATCAGCTGACCTCAGCCTGCCCGTTCACGCCCGTCGCCGCCGTTCAGGGTGAGCTGGCGGTGGTGGAAGTCAAAGTGCTGCGTCGGGTAGCGGTAGATGTCCGCGAGCGTCATGAACTCCTTGAAGAAGGGGTCCCACCGGACGGGGTAGTGCATACCGCGGGCCAGGTCGGCGTCGGACTCTGCGGCAAGCCGACGCTGGAGGGAGTCGAGGACCCGGTCGAAGGCGGCCCCCAACCGGCGCGGCCCGTAGACCTTCACGGCCCCTCGTGGACCCGCGTAGTTGACCCAGTCGAACGGCACAGTTCCCGCGTTCAGAAGCCGGGCGAACGCCTTGCCGGCCCCGCGGGGAAGCCGCCCGAAGACACGGACCAGGACCAGCAGGACCCGGACGACCACGTAGCCGAAGAGCATGTGCCACAGCAGCTGCCCGTTGGTCCACTTGGTACCGCGCGTGGGCCGGGCAAGGTCCGCCTCGGAGGCGGAGTCCAGCAGTTGATGGAAGGTCCGGCGGGCTCGCTCGTAATCCTCGTACACGGCCTGCCGGTCCATCGGAGTCGTGTTCGCCATCGTCTGCCAGCTCCCGGTCGGCCCTCGGCACGGTGCCCGATGTCGAGATGATGACCGTTTTCCCGTACGCGCACCATCTGCCGGCGGCCCTACGGCGGGGCCGACATCCAATCCGGGGCCAGACAGACAGCCGGTGCACCAGGGACGCCCGTCTGGCTTTGTTCACAAGTTCCGGTTCCGGCTCAACTCCTGTGGTGACGGTTCGATGCTCGGTTCATCCGAACACTGAGCGGCGGGAACCAGCAGGTCAGTGGGTTGGTCCGACGAAATTCACGAGCGCGCAGGGCGCAGCTCCAGAGAGGTTGAGCCAGAACCTGAGAACGGGAGGCACCCCCACGCGACGAGGGCCGGGGAAGGCTCGGCGGAGTCAGTTGTGACGGGCGAGCTTGACCGCGGAGACGAGCAGGATCACGGCCAGCGCGGGGATGAGGACCACGTCCGGGAACACGCCCAGCAGCAGCCCGCCCAGCACCGCGCCGGCGATCGAGCCTGCGGCCATGACCACGGTGAAGCGGCGGTTCGCGCCCAGGACGGCGAAGCTGCCGTCGCGGCTGTAGCGGGCGAACGCCACCAGCATCGTGGGGAGGGACACCAACAGGGAGAGGCTGCCGGCGCTCTTGATGTCCTCCCCGAACAGCAGCACGATCGTCGGGATCAGCAGCTCGCCGCCAGCCACGCCCATGATCGCCGCGACAACGCCGATGCCGAACCCGGCCACGACACCGGCAGGCACCTGCGCCCACAGCGGCAGGTCGAGCGTGCCCAAGGCGGTGGTGTGCGTGACCACCAGGGCGACCGCCATGAGCACCATCAGAACAGCCAGCACCTTGTAGAGGGTCGAGGAGCGCATCCGCACTGCCCACGATGCTCCGGCCCAGGCACCCAGCAGGCTTCCGGCCAGAAGATTGACCGCGACGGGCCAGCGTGCGGCCACCTCGGCGGCCGGGACCGCCACCAGCCGGGCGGGCAGCGCGACCAGGACCACGACCAGGCTCATCGCCTTGTTCAGGATGACGGCCGAGAGCGCGGCGAATCCGAAGAAGCCGATCAGCAGCGGCAGGCGGAACTCCGCACCGCCCAACCCGATCATCCCGCCCAGAACGCCGATGGCCGCTCCCGCACCGAACACCACGGGTGCCGTGTGCGTCGGGCGGAGGGAGGCGAGGTTCTGGTCAGTGCGCATGATGGGAATCTTTACTGGTCACGGGCCTGCCTGCTATGACCCGGCCCGACCTTCAGGGAAAGCCACCGGATACGGGACCAGGACTTGTCAGGACCTCCGAGCACCGAATTCGACCGGGTTACTCGGCCCTGCCCAGCAGACCCGGGCTGTCGAAACTCGTGAACATCCAGCGCGGGCCGCGGCCAGCGACTGCCTCCCAAACCACTGTTCAAGTGCTGTCGGTTCTCGCGTGGACAGAGCCACCCGTCCGAGCGTCAGGGTTCAGACTCTCCGAGATGTCCCGGGCTGCGTCGCGGGCAGTGCGGCCGACGCCGATCAAGGTGGCGGAGGCGGGGCCGGTCCAGTCGCCGTAGCCGAGCATGTGTAGCCGCGGTTCGTCGACGGCCCGGGTGCCGACGGTTGCGATGTGGCCACGGGTGCCGCGCAGCCGCAGTGAGGCGAAGTGGGCCAGGGCGGGGCGGAAGCCGGTGCACCAGATGACCGCGTCCGCTTCAGCGACGGCGCCATCGGCCCACTCGACGCCGGTGGTGGTGAGCCGGGTGAACATCGGCTTCGCATGCAGGAGCCCGGCGTCGCGGGCGGCACGTACGGGCGGCACAGCCACGATGTCACCGAGGGAGGCCACGCCACCGATGTCGGAGCGGCCGGCATCCAGCGCTTGGCGGCGGGCGGTACCCGCGTCGAAGAGCGCGCGGCCGTCGATGTCGTCGGCCAGGTAGCGGGGCGGACGTTGGGTGACCCAGGTCAGTTCGGCCACAGAGGCCAGGTCGGCGGCGATCTGGGCACCGGAGTTGCCGCCGCCGACCACGATCACCCGCTGGCCTGCGAACTCGGCTGGGCTTTTGTACTGCACCGTGTGGAGCTGGCGGCCGGAGAACTCCCGGCGACCGGGGACGGCGGGGATGAACGGGCGGGTCCAGGTGCCGGTCGCGCTGATGACCGCGCGAGGCCTCCAGTCGCCCGAATCGCTCTCGACGCGGAGGAACTCGCCGTCGCGGTGGACGGCGTCGACCCACACGCCGCGCTGGACCGGCAGCTCGTACCGCTTCTCGTAGTCGGCGAGGTACTCCACGACATGCTGCGCGTCCGGGTACGTCTGGCCGGGCTGGGCGGGCATCAGCCGCCCGGGCAGCGAGGAGTACTGCGCCGGGGAGAACAGATGGAGGGAGTCCCAGGTGTGCTGCCATGCCCCGCCGGGTGCCGCCCGGGCATCGAGGATGACGTGCTCGACGCCCAGCCGGCGCAGGTGGTAGCCGGCGGCAAGCCCTGCTTGGCCGCCGCCGATCACCACCACATCCGTGCGCTGCGTCATGCCGCGGGCTGCTCCGTGCTGCTCTTGCCGCGCATGAAGATGACCGCCACCAGGGCCAGGCCCACCACCGCGCCCACGAGCTGCACGCCGACGAACGCCGGGACCGAGGCGGGGGCGATTCCCGCGAACGTGTCGGTGAAGGCGCGGCCGATCGTCACCGCCGGGTTCGCGAAGGACGTGGACGAGGTGAACCAGTACGCGGCCCCGATGTACGAGGCGACCGCGACGGGAGCAAAGCGGAGCCGGTCGGTACGGGCCAGGCCGAAGATCAGCAGGATCAGGCCGGCGGTCGCGACGACCTCACCGAGAAGGAGGTTTCCGGCCGAGCGATCGTGCGTGGACCACTTCACCAGCGGCTCGCCGAACATCGCGTCCGCGAGGATCGCCCCTGCGATCGCACCGACAATCTGCGAGGGCACGTAGACAGCCAGCTCGCGGGCGGTGACTCCGGCGCCGCCGCGGCGGGCGGTCCACCACTCGGCCAGGGTGACGGCCGGGTTGAAGTGCGCACCGGAGACCGGACCGAGAAGGGCGATCAGCACGCCGAGGCCGAAGACCGTGGCGGTGGAGTTGGCCAGCAGCTGCAGGGCCACGTCCTGGGTGAGGTCGGTGGCCTGGATGCCGGAGCCGACTACGATCGCGACCAGGGCCGCGGTGCCGACCAGCTCGGCGGCGGCGCGGGCGATCAGCGGGGTGCGGGGCGGGGTCGCGCCGGGTGCGGGCTGGGGCTCGTCGGCGGCTATGTCGCTCTCCGCTGCGGGGGCGGCGACGGGCTCGGTGGCGGTCAAGACGGGTTCTCCTCGGGCAGGTGAGGCAGAGCAGGCTACGGGCAGGACCGCTTGAGGTTCGCTTCGGCGGTGGCACGCGCGGTCTGGGCGAGGTCGGCGAACCGGCCGGCGAGGGCTTCGATGACTTCCGGGCGCAGGCGGTAGTAGATGTACCTCCCGCATGGCTCCGTCTCCACGACCCCGGCCTCGCGCAGCACCTTCAGGTGGTTGGAGAGGTTCGTCTGCTTGGCACCCGTCTCTTCCACGAGGTGGGTGGTGCACAGCGTCTCGCGGGCGAGCAGGGTCACGATCTGGAGCCTGAGCGGGTCGGCCAGAACCCGGATCAGATCAGTGTCGACTGACGTCATCATGTGCTGATACTGTCACATCATCTGGGGCTGACACCAGTCCGAGCTGACCTTATTGGCTCCTTTGAACGGGAACGCCATGTCCACGTCCTCCTCGCCCCTCCTGCCGGACGAACGCCTGGCCGCGGGGGCTGCCCGTCTCGCCTCCCGGTACGCCGGCCACTTCGCGCCGGAAACCGTGCTGAGCCTGCTCGCCGACTCCTACGCACGTCTTGCCGAACAGGCACGGATCCGCACGCACCTGGTCGTGCTGGCGGAACGACTGACCTCCGAGCGCCTGGACGCCCTCGCCCACACCCAAGGGCTGACGAGCGGGCCGACCCGAGTGCTGTTCGTGTGCAGCCAGAACGCCGGCCGCTCCCAGATGGCCGCGGCTCTCCTGGCGCACCGGGCAGGCGAGCGGGTAACGGTCTCCTCCGCGGGCACCCACCCCGCCGACGCAGTGGAGCCGCACATCGCTCAGGCCCTCACCGAAGCCGGCGTGGACCTGGCCGACGCCTACCCCAAGCCGCTGACCCAAGAGGTCGTCCAGGCCGCCGACATCGTGATCACGATGGGCTGCGGCGACGCCTGCCCCGTCATGCCCGGCCGCCGCTACCTCGACTGGCCCGTCGCCGACCCCGATGGGGCGCCGATCGCCGTCGTTCGCGACATCCGCGACGCCATCGACGCCCACATCACCGAGCTGCTCACCCAGCTCGCCCCCTGAAGCCCCACCGATCCCCACCGCAGTCGCCTCACCCCAAGGAAGAACAGATGTCCTCCGCTCCTGCCGTCTCCGTCCTGTTCGTCTGCATCCACAACGCGGGCCGCTCCCAGATGGCGGCCGGGTTCCTGCGCCACCTCGCCGGCGACCGCGTCGAGGTCCGCTCCGCCGGTTCCATGCCTGGCGAGCAGATCAACCCCTCGGCCGTCGCCGCGATGGCGGAGCTGGGCATCGACATCTCCGACCAGAAGCCGAAGGTCCTCACCCCCGAGGCCGCCCAGGCGTCCGACTACATCATCACCATGGGCTGCGGCGACGCCTGCCCGTACTTCCCCGGCAAGACCTACCTCGACTGGCAGCTCGAGGACCCGGCCGGGCAGGGCGTCGAGGCCGTCCGCCCCATCCGCGACGAGATCAAGGGCCTCATCGAGGGCCTGATCGCCGAGATCGACGCCAAGAAGCAGGCCTGATCCCGTGACCGACGCGACCACCGCGGCCGACGCCATACGCAACGTAATCATCATCGGCTCCGGCCCCGCCGGATACACCGCCGCCCTCTACACCGCCCGTGCGCAGCTGAAGCCCCTGCTGTTCGGCAGCTCGATCTTCGTCGGCGGTTCGCTGACGACGACCACCGAGGTGGAGAACTTCCCAGGCTTCCCGGACGGTGTCGACGGTCCGGACTTGATGGACAACATGCGCGCCCAGGCTGAGAAGTTCGGCGCCGAAATGATCGACGACGACATCGTCTCCGTCGACCTGACCGGCGCCATCAAGGAAGTCACCGACTCCGAGGGAACCGTCCACCGCGCGAAGGCGGTGATCATCGCGACGGGCTCCGGCTACCGCAAGCTCGGCCTCCCGCGCGAGGAGGAACTGTCCGGCCGAGGCGTGTCCTGGTGCGCCACCTGCGACGGGTTCTTCTTCCGGGACCGCGACATCGTCGTAGTCGGCGGCGGCGACACCGCCATGGAAGAAGCCACCTTCCTCACCCGCTTCGCCCGCTCCGTCACCATCGTCCACCGCCGCTCGGCCCTGCGTGCCTCCCAGGTCATGCAGAACCGCGCCTTCTCGGACGACAAGATCTCCTTCCTCTTCGACAGCGAGATCACCGAGCTGGAGGACAAGGACGGCATGCTGGCCGGCCTCACGGTGCGCAACGTGATCACCGAAGAGACCCAACACCTCGACGTGACCGGCCTCTTCATCGCCATCGGCCACGACCCGCGCACCGAGCTCTTCACCGAACAGCTCGACCTGGACGCCGAGGGCTACCTCAAGGTGCACTCGCCCTCCACGCGCACCAGCCTCCCCGGCGTCTTCGCCGCGGGCGACGTCGTCGACCACGCCTACCGCCAGGCCATCACCGCCGCCGGCACCGGCTGCGCCGCCGCCCTCGACGCAGAGCGGTACCTCGCCGCCCTCGCCGACGCGCGCTAACCACCGCCACACACGAGAGGAGGCCGCACCATGGCCCTCAAGAGCGTGACCGACGCATCCTTCATCGAGGACGTCCTCCAGAGCGACCAGCCCGTACTCGTCGACTTCTGGGCCCCCTGGTGCGGCCCCTGCCGCCAGCTGGCCCCCTCGCTGGAGGCCATCGCCGCCGAGCACGGCAAGCGGATCAAGATCGTCAAGCTGAACATCGACGAGAACCCGGAGACAGCCGCCGCGTACGGCGTCATGTCCATCCCGACGATGAACGTCTTCGTCGGGGGCAGGGTCGCCAAGACCATCGTCGGGGCCAAGCCCAAGGCCGCCATCGAGCGCGAACTGCGCGACCTGCTCAAAGCCTGACCCGAGGCCATTGGCCTGACCGCAAGCTGTGACCAGCATGTGCTGGTCACAGCTTGTGCGTTCTGGGGCGGAGCCACGTCATCCGGGCGGGCCCACAGGTCAGCACGGAAGCGGAGGCATGATCTGTAGCTCAGCCCCGGCGAACACCAGGCAGCGCTCGCCCTGCGCGAGGTGACACCGGAACGGGGGTGCGGTCACCCATCAGCGGCCGACACCACACGCCAGGAACCGAAAGCCGCGACGGAGCAGTGAAGTTGGACTGTCAGTGGGGTCTGGTATGTGACAGGCGGAATCCGCGTCTGCGCACGGTGTGCCTGGCGCGTTGCCGTGGTCTGCCCGGCTGCAGCGGCCGGTGAGCGGGCGGGGTCAGCCGCCGACGTGGATGCCGGGGCGGCGGTCGGGGTCGGGCTCGTGTTTGCGGATGATCTCGCGGGTGACCGGGGCCGTGTCGCCTCGGCCAAGGAGGAAGTAGCGGACCATGTGGACCAGCGGGCTGCCTTCGGCCCAGGCGAAGTAGCAGTGCGGCTGGACGCCGGTGGCATCCCGCAGTGCCAGGAGGATGGCGGCGATGGCGTTCGGCGCGGCCGGTGCGGCGGCGCGCAGGATCCGGTATCCGTCGACCTCGGCACCGTGGACGGTGAGAGTGTCGCTGAAGTCCGAGGGGTCGATCACGTCGATCTCGAGGAAGATGACGTCGGCGGGGCCGGGGACCGGGTTGACGCCGCGCTGTTCGCGTTCCTTGTCGCTGTACTCGGCGGTGTCGCCGGCCTGACGGCGGTTGGCGATGAGGTTGATGGCGTTGTCGTGGGCGAGGGTGTCGGTGATGAACCGGCGGGCGTCGGCGTCGAAGACGATGCGGTCGGCGCGCAGCTCGGTCGTGCGTGAGACGCGGGAGATCAGCGACACGATGATGATTCCGGCGATGAAGAAGCCGGAGATGACGATGCCGTCGGGCTTGTCGATAATGTTCGCGACCAGGGCGTAGAGCAGGACGGCTGTGAGCAGGGCGAAGCCGATGGTGGTCGCGCGCCGGCGGTGGCGTGCGACGGAGACGGTGACGGCGAAGGCGCCGGAGACCATCATGGCGAGGATGCCGGTGGCGTAGGCGCCGGCCTGGTCGTCGACGTCGGCGTCGAAGGCGATCGTGATGAGGATGCACAGGGCGGTGTAGACGATCACGACCGGGCGGACGGCGCGTCCCCATTCGGGGGCCATGCCGTAGTCGGGCAGGTAGCGGGGAACGATGTTGACCAGTCCCGCCATGGCGGAGGCGCCGGCGAACCACAGGATCAGGATGGTGCTGATGTCGTAGACCGTGCCGAACGCCTCTCCCACATGCTCGTGGGCCAGCCACGCCAGCGCACGGCCGTTGGCGGCGCCACCCGGCTCGAACAGCTCGTGCGGAATGAGGAGAGTGGTGACGAAACTCGCGGACAGCAGGTAGACGCTCATGATGAGCGCGGCGGTGGTCAGCAGCCTGCGGGTGTTGCGGATCCGCGAGCGCAGCCGCTGCTCCTCATCCGCCCCCTCGGCGGCGACGAGCGGCATCATGCTCACACCTGTCTCGAAGCCCGACAGGCCCAGCACCAGCAGCGGGAAGGCCAGCAGCGCCGGGCCCACCAGGTCACCGAAGCCGCCCCCGCCCGCTGCGAGGGCATCGGTCCACGCCGACCAGGCCCCCGGCGTGGTGAACACATGGGCTAGGCCGATGCCGATGACGACCGCGTTCAGCACGAGGAAGATGGCGACCAAGGGGATGGCCACGCTGACCGCTTCGCTGAACCCCAACAGGAACACCCCGCCGAGCACCAGCAGCAGCGCCACCGTCAGGGCGACCTCATGGCCGTGCAGCACCGCAGGAAAGAACGGGTTCTCCACCACGTGCACGGAAGCGTCCGCCGTGGACAGAGTGATCGTGATGATCCACGAGGTGGCCACGAAGCCGAGGAGGACCAGCACGAACAGCTTGCCCCACCAGAACGGCAGCAGGTCCTCCAGCATCGCCACCGAACCTGCGCCGTGCGGGCTCTCCTTCGCCACCCGCCGGTACATCGGCAGCATCCCCAGCAGCGTCAGCGCCACGATCAGCAGCGTCGCGAGCGGCGAGACCGCCCCGGCGGCAAGGGCGGCGATCGCCGGGACATAGGCGAGGCTGGAGAAGTAGTCGACGCCGGTCAGGCACATCACCTTCCACCAGGCGTGCGGGATGGCGTGCCCCTCGTCCGCAGCCGGCCCGACCGGCTGCACCTGGTGCCGCAGCAGCCACCGCGCCAGCCCGCCGGACGGCTGAGCCCGCAGGGCCGGACTGTCCACCACTTCCGGCACAACCGGACCTTCCATGTCCTTCATGTCCCCCATCACTTTCTCCCACGGCCTCAAGACACCCGTTGACAGCAGCGCACCGGCGCCACGGCACGATCATCGAGTATGCGACCGGCAGAAGCCGCAACCCACCCCGCACCTGGCCGACGGGACATACGGTGGCGCGGCGGTGCCCGCGGCCGTGCCGACAATGACGGCCGCGACGAGGTACACCGCCAGTCCGTGGACGTCTGCGAGGCGCTCGACGCGCAGCAAGTGCGGCGGCGGCGTGAAGTAGTAGTCGGCGAGCAGCCCTGCTACGGCAGCGGCCAGCAACGCGGGAACAAGACCCCGCCCAGGGCGATCACGACGACGGCGAGCAGACAGAGCACCAGGGCAAGGGCAAGGTCCACGTGCTCGCCCAGGAGAACCAGCAGAGCGGTCAGGGCCGGGAGCGTGATCGCCGCGAGCACGATCGCCGTCCAGAAGCACCGTGTGCCGGCGGCTCGACTCGGGTGCGGCAGCCGCGGGGCCGAGGCCGACCCGTCCGCCGCAACCCCCACCGCCGCTCCGGTGATGAGAAGTCCCCGCCTGGAAAGGCTCTCGTGCCATGACGAATTCGACGACACGCAAGACTCTGCTCCGCGGGACCGTGGCCACCGCCGCGCTCGCCACCGCCGTATCCCAGGCCCGGGTCGCACACGCCGAACGGCGGGGGCGGAGGGCTGGACATCGGCATCCTGCTGTACGACGGCTATAGCCTGTTGGACCCGACCCGCCCCGCGGAGGCGCTGTCCCGGCTGCCGGGTGCGAACAGCTCAAGCCAGGCAACGCCCTGACGTCCTACGCCGCCTCGCAAGCCGACGCCTGACCGGCCGCGCTCGCGCGAGGCCAGTCAGGCCACCGAGACGGATGGCGACGCCCCCGGCGGGCCGGGCCGGACCTCCGGCCAGCCCGTCTCACCCGTCCGATCAGACGCCGAAGTCGGCGACGATCCCGGTCAGGCCGGAGGCGTAGCCCTGGCCTACGGCGCGGAACTTCCATTCGGCGCCGCTGCGGTAGAGCTCGCCGAAGATCATCGCGGTCTCGGTGGCGGCGTCCTCGGAGAGGTCGTAGCGGGCGAGTTCGGCTCCGTCGGCCTGGTTGACGACGCGGATGAAGGCGTTGCGGACCTGGCCGAAGCTGTGGCCGCGGGTCTCCGCGTCGTGGATGGAGACCGGGAAGACGATCTTCTGGATGTCCGCGGGGACGGTGGCCAGGTCGACCTTGACGACCTCGTCGTCGCCTTCGCCCTCGCCGGTGAGGTTGTCGCCGGTGTGCTCGACGGAGCCGTCGGGGCTCTTCAGGTTGTTGTAGAAGACGAAGTGCCCGCTGGAGGGCACCTTGCCGGACTCCCCGACCAGCAGGGCGCTGGCGTCGAGGTCGTAGTCGGTGCCGGTGGTCGTGCGGACGTCCCAGCCCAGGCCGACCAGTACGGCGGTCAGGCCCGGCGCCTCCTTGCTCAGCGAGACATTGCCGCCCTTGGACAGGCTCACACCCATGTCGCATCCCTCTCGTGGCCGAAGCCGGGTAGCCGAGTAGCAGAAACAGAAAACTACATTAATGTAGAAGTTGAGCCCGGTCGCGAGGGCGCGGCCGTGCTCTGCCGCGGACGCCCATCAGTACGATGAACCGCCCTGTGGAGGTAGACGGGGCCGGGCCACGGGAGGTTGACGGCATGACGGACCAGATCGACAGCAGCGCCGACGAGCCCTCCCGGCGCCGGGGCCAGGGTGAGCTGGAGGCGCAGGTGCTGGCCGCGCTGCACCGGGCTCCGGGGCCGGCCAACGCGGGCTGGGTGCAGGAGCATCTGGGGAGCGGGCTCGCATACACCACGGTGATGACCATCCTGACCCGGCTGCACGCCAAGGGCGCCGTCAGCCGCAAGCGGGCGGGCCGGTCCTTCGAGTGGACCCCGGTCGCGGACGAGGCGGGGCTCGCCGCGCTGCGCATGCGCAAGGTGCTGGACGCCGAGTCGGACCGGGAGGCCGTACTGGCCAGCTTCGTCACGGCCCTGTCGCCCGGTGACGAGAGGGTGCTGCGGGATCTGCTGGCGCAGACGACGGAAGAAGGAGAAGGGGAAGGCTGACGCAATGGGGGTCTTCGTCTTCCTGCCGCTGGTCCTACCGTTGACCGCCTGGCCCATCGCCCGCCTCGCCGAACACCATCTCCACCCGCGCGCCGCCACCTGGCTGCTCACCGCGGTCGCCGCCGTGCTCGCCGTGTGCAGCACGCTCTGCCTGGCACTGCTCGTGGTGGTCGGTACGGCTCAGCTGCCCGGTAATCCACTGCCGGACGGCTGGTCGGATCCGGAGGTGCGCGAGGCGGTGCCGTACGACGAGATCGCCGGCAAGGTGGCCATCCCGGCGCTGATCGCCGTCATCGCCTCCTGCGCGAGGGCGGCCTGGCAACACCAGCGGGTGTGTCTCCGCGCCGAGCAGGCGCTGGCAGGGCTGCCTGCCACCCAGGTGGTGGTGCTGCCCGACGAGGCCCCGTACGCGTACGCCCTGCCGGGCAGCCGGGGGGCCGGCAGGATCGTGGCCACGACCGGGATGCTGGCCGCGCTCAGCGCACCCGAGCGCCGGGCCCTGTTCGCCCATGAACGCGCCCACCTCGCCGGACACCACCACCGGTTCCTGCTGGCCGTACAGCTGGCCGCGCGGGCGAACCCGTTCCTGCGGCCCCTACGGACGGCCGTGACGTACACAGCCGAGCGGTGGGCGGACGAGGAGGCGGCGGCCCGCGTCGGTAGCCGGCGCATCGTCGCGCGGGCGGTGGGCAAGGCCGCGCTAGTCTCCCGTGGCGCCCCGATCGCGACGCTCGCGGGCTTCGCGGCCACCGTTGGTCCAGTACCTCGACGGGTTGCCGCGCTACTGGGGCCAGCCCCGGCCGCACGCCTGTGGCCGCCTGCCTTCACCGCGGTGGGCCTCGCTGCCTGGGGGGCCGCCGCCGGGACCACCGTCTCGGCACTTTCCTCGGCGAACTCGGCGGTCACCCTGTTCTTCATCCTCCATGCGGCAACCCCGCTGTGAGAGGCGCCCGGAACGCCGAAGGCCGGGGCCTCTGATCCGGCGGTCCCGGCCTTCGGCGTCCGCCTCAGAGGTCGAACTCGTGGGGCGGGAGGTCGAGGGTGTAGCAGGCTTCGCGGACGATGGCCTGCTCGGTCTTGTCGAAGTCGCCGTCGGCCCCGCCGATGACGATGCCGATCTGGATGACGGCGCGGGCCTCGGCGGGCTTCTTCTTCGCCTTGGCGATCTCCTGCATCACGCTGACCTTGCCGAGGGCGAAGTCGGCGGCCAGCTTGTCGAGGTTGGCCTCGAAGCGCCGCTGGAGGTCGGCGGCGTCGAAGTTCTGCAGCACCTCGTTGGTCGCGATCAGCTGGGTCACGCGCTGCCGCTCAGAGGCGTCGACCGTGCCGTCGGCGGCGGCGACCAGGGCGCACATGGCCATGGACGCGTCACGGAAGGCGCCGCTGGTCAGTTCGTTCTTCTTCGCCATGAGCTGGGTCTGCATCGTCGATGCGGATTCCTTGAAGCGGTCCCACAGGGCCACGAGAACTCCATCTCTGTCGAGTCGGCGGGTCCGGTCCGGACAGGCCAGACCGCACGCCGGATTTACTACAATTCTGTAGAAGCTACCAGGTCGGGGTGAGGGAGCCTCAGCTCTCGTCGTCTACCTCCTCGGCCGCTTCCTCGTCCCCCTCGAAGAAGTCGCCGACCTCGTCCACCACTTCGGCGGCGACCATCCCGCCGACGACACCGACCGCCAGGCCGGCCGCACCAGCGGCGACCACGGTTCCCATGCCCGGGCCGGAGCGGTGGCCGTGACCGTCGCCGTGCGAGCCGTGCGCGGTGCGGTGGTCGATCAGCTGCCGGATCCAGGCGTCGACCTCGGTGTTCCAGTCGCGGTGCGCGACCTCGGCGTGGGTGACCCTCTGGCGGGAGAGGGCGTCGTGACCCTCGGAGAAGAGGCCGCCGCGCTTGTCGGCTTCGAGTACGACCTCCAGCCCGGCCGCGTCGGCGAGGAAGGTCACCTCGATCTCGTTGACCTGGTGCGCGTACCGCGCGGGCGGGGTGAGCTCCAACTCCTCGTAGAAGGGCAGCTGCTGGCCGGTGCCGCCGATGCGCCCCAGCTCCAGGTCGGCCGACTTGAAGCCGAAGCCGAGCTGGCCGAGGGCTTCCAGGACCGCCTCCTGGGCGGGCAACGGTCGTACGGTGAACGGGTCGAGGTCACTCTTGTCCTTGGCGCCCGCTACCGACAGCTCGGTCCGTACGCCGAGGGCGATGCCAAGCGGCTGCCCGTACAGCTCGGTGACGGGCGTCTCCCACGGCAGCGCCACGGCGAAGGGGACGACCCGCTGCTCGCCCTCGGCCAGGCGGAAGCCGCCGCCGACGGTGAACCGGTCGAAGACGACCATGCCGTGCGACTCGCCGTCGTCGTGCTCGGCCTCGACCCGGGCGACGAGCTCCAGGGTGATGTGCTCGATGGTGAAGTCGGCCTTGCCGCCGTGGAGGCGGACCTCGCCGCTCAGGGTGCCGCCGGGCACGGCGGAGACCGGGTCCAGGACCGTGTCCACGGTCGGGCCGCCCACACCGAGCGAGCCGAGCAGCTTCTTGAACACCATGATGGCGTTCACTCCTTCATCTGTACGTACGGACTGCGGGCCGGCGGGCTCCCGCTGCGGGATACCCACCGGCCCACGGATCTGCGTTACTTGGCGGAGGTGTCCAGCGCGGCCAGCGCCTGGGCCCAGCGGACGTACTTCAGGTCGGCAAGGTCGGCGACGGTCTTGACGCCGAACGCGTCCTTCAGGTGCTCGCCCTCACGCTCCGAGACACCCTTGAGGGCCGACACGGGGGCCGAGAGTATCTCGGGCAGCGTCTTGTCCCGCCACGCCTTGTCCAGCACCTTGTCGAGATCGATCGAAGCCACGGCAGTCCTCCAGTGCGCTCACGGTCATGCTTCTACATGACTGTAGAAACGAGCATAGGGGCGGAACGTTCCACGGGGGCAACAACCAAGGGGACCTGGAGGGAAAAGTCCGGAAAACGCTCCCCCGGCCCCAGCGGCCCCTGAGCCGGCCCTGCGCACGGTCGGCCCCCTGGACGCGATCCCCGGTAGCGACTCCGGAGCGTTTAGCGGACGAAGCCCCTCCCGCATCGCCGCGGACTTTACCGGCCCTTTACGATGAGGTCGGGGACACTTCCCAGAACCCATCCGCGGACCGGAGACGGTGCCGCCGAGTACAGAAGGAGCAGCAGACCCGCAATGGGTGAACCTCCCAGTCCAAGCCGTGCCACGCCTTGCCCGCAGATGATCGCGCCGGGAGCGGGGGTGGCACGGTGACCGAAGTCCTGCTGCTCCTTCTTGCGCTGGCCCTGACGCTGGCGTGCGCGGTGTTCGTCGCTGCCGAGTTCTCGCTGACCACCGTCGAGCGCAGCGAGCTCGAACGGGCCGCCGCCGCCGGTGAGCGCGGCGCCGAAAGTGCCCTGAAGGCCGCCAAGCGCCTCACCTTCCAGCTGTCCGGTGCCCAGCTGGGCATCACCGTGACCTCCCTGGTGATCGGCATGCTGGCCGAGCCTTCCGTCTCGGCCCTGCTGCGCGGCCCTCTTGAGGCCATCGGCCTGCCCGAAGGGGCCGTGTCGACCACGGCGACCCTGCTGGGCGTCGCGATCTCCACCGTCGTTCTGATGGTGGTCGGCGAACTGGTACCCAAGAACTGGGCGATCTCCCGCCCGCTGGCCGTGGCCAAGGTCGTCGCCGGCCCCCAGCGCGGCTTCACCGCCGCGTTCGGCCCGCTGATCCGGCACCTAAACAACACCGCCAACCGCCTCGTGCGGCGCTTCGGCCTGGAGCCGGCCGAGGAGCTGGCCTCCGCCCGTACACCGGAGGAGCTGGTGGCGCTCGCCCGGCACTCCGCCCGCGCCGGCGCGATCGAGGCGGACTCCGCCGAGCTGTTCGTGAAGTCGCTGCGCCTGGCCGAACTGACCGCCGAGAACGTCATGACCCCGCGCGTCGACGTCCAGGCCCTGGAGCTCCACGCGACCGCGGCCGACGCCGCGAACCTGACCCTGGCCACGGGCATCTCCCGCTTCCCCGTCTACCGCGACACGCTTGACGAGGTCGTCGGCACCATCCACATCCGTGACGTCCTCGATCTCGACGAGGACCAGCGCAAGGTGACCTCGGTAGCCGACCTGATGACCTCCGCGCTGCTGGAGCCCCACTCCCTGCCCGTCGACACCCTCCTTGGGCGGCTGCGCAAGGCCCGCACCATGGCGGTGATCATCGACGAGTACGGCGGCACCGCCGGTGTCGCCACCATCGAAGACATCGTCGAGGAGGTCGTCGGCGAGGTCCGCGACGAGCACGATCCCATAGAGGTCGCCGACCTCATCGAAGGCCCCGAGCAGGACGGCCGCAAGGTCTGGGAGGCCGACGGCAGCGTCCGCCTCGACGAGCTGGAAGAGATCGGCCTGACCGCGCCCGAAGGTCCGTACGAAACCCTCGCCGGGCTGATCGCCACCAGCCTGGAACGCATCCCCGTCGAGGGCGACACCGTGGACCTGGACGGCTGGGAGCTGTCCGTACTCGACGTCGAACACCACCGCGCCGACCGCGTCTCCCTCACCGCGCCCGCGCAGACCGCCAACCACAAGGAGGAGGCCCGATGACCGCCATCCAGCTGCTGATCGGCGCCTTCACCCTGATCACCAACGCCTTCTTCGTCGGCGCCGAGTTCGGCCTGATCGCGGTACGCCGCAGCCAGATCGAACCGGCCGCGGCGAAGGGAAACCTCCGGGCGAAGACCACCCTGTGGGGCATCGAACACCTCTCCGCGATGATGGCCACCGCCCAGCTCGGGATCACCGTCTCCTCCCTGGTCCTCGGTGCCGTCGCCGAGCCGGCCATCGCCCACCTGCTGGAACCCCCGTTCCACGCCATCGGCGTGCCCGAGGGGCTGATCCACCCGATCGCCTTCGTCATCGCGCTCACCCTGGCGACGTACCTGCACATGCTCGTCGGCGAGATGATCCCCAAGAACATCGCGCTCGCCGCCCCGGCGCCGACCGCCCTGCTCCTCGGCCCGCCGCTGGTCGCCCTCACCCGGGCGCTGCGGCCGTTCGTCTTCGGCATCAACGCCTTCGCCAACGTGCTGCTGCGGCTGCTGAAGGTGGAACCGAAGGGCGAGGTCGGCTCCGTCTTCACCGACGACGAACTCGCCCGCCTCGTCAAGGACTCCAGCGCCGCGGGCCTCCTCGCCCCTGGAGACAGCGAACGCCTCCAGGACGCCCTCGAACTCGGCACCCGCCCCGTCGGCGAGGTGATGGTCCCGCTCGACAAGGTGGTGACGGTCCCCTACGACATCACCCCCCGACGCCTGGAGCGCACCGCCGCCGACCACGGTTACTCCCGCCTCCCCGTCACCGGACCGGACGGCCAGGAAATGCTGGGTTACCTGCACATCAAGGACGCCCTGGCCGCGGGCGACCGCTCCGCCCCCTTCCCCCGCAGCGCCATGCGCCCTGTCATCACGGTCGCCCTCGACACCCCGCTCGACGACACCATGACCGCGATGCGCGACGCGGGCACCCACCTGGCGGCCGTCGCCGCGGCCACGGGCGCGGTGGTCGGATTCGTCACGATGGAAGACCTCCTGGAGGAACTCGTCGGCGCAGCCCACGACGGCGACGCCTGATCCCCCACTCGCACACGCCGTCGGCCGGTACCCCGGAGCGGGTGCGGCCGGCGGCATGCGGGGCACAGAATCCCGGGACCGCGAAACGTTTCCGGCACCTATGCTGCGGCCGTGACCACACCCCCCAAGCTCCCCCGTCGCGGGCTGATCGCCGCGGTCCTGCTGATCGTCATAGTCAGCGCCGCCGTCACCTCGTGGCGCTGGTGGGACCGGCGCCAGGCCGGCGACTTCACGCGTGATCCGTACTTCTGCGAACTGGTCGCCCCTGAGACCATCCACCGGCTACTGCCGACGGCCTACGGCGGACGCGAGGACACGGGCTCCTGTACCTGGGCCGCCCCACGGGAGAAGGGCGTGTACCGGGCCAACGTCCACCTGCGGGCGTCACGGCTCACGGTCGACTTGGCCCGCGAGAACTTCCGCGAACAGCGCAGCGGCGACGAACTCGGCTGGGAGAAGGACACCCAGGAAGACCTGCCCGGGCTCGGCGAGGAAGCCTTCCTCCGGTTCCAGCCGCCCACCCCTGGCAAGAACATCACCGCACAGGTCATCTTCCGCCGCAGCAACATGCTGATCACCGTCGCGTACGCCCGCAGCGACGACGACCGCCAGGCCGCCCGCACCGGAGCCATCGACGCAGCCCGCGACGCGGTCGCCCTCCTGCGGCCGTGAGCCGCCGTGCCCCTACATGCCAGTCAGGGGGTCTCCACGGGGCTGGTCACCTCAGCCGGGACGAATGCCTGAGCGGACGTGGCGGCAGGGCCGGGCCTGGAGCGGATCTAACAGCACGCCGAATTCGGCTGACCAGGCGCTTCCGGATCTCAGTGGATCGAGCGGGACGCCCCGGCATGATCTTGCCGGGACTTTGATCTCACTACAGGGCGTCCCTACCCGCAGCAGCCTCCGGCGTCGCCCGATGGTGCCGGTGCCGGAGCGCAGCAGCCCTTGCCCTGCCAGGCGTCGCGGCCTTCCTTGACCGCGACAGCCGCGATCACCAGGGCGGCGATCGGGTCCGCCCACGCCCAACCGACGGTGGCGTTGAGAATCAGGCCGGCCAGCAGCACCGCGGACAGGTAGGTGCACAGCAGGGTCTGCTTAGAGTCGGCAACCGCGCTGGCGGAGCCGAGTTCGCGGCCGGCGCGGCGTTGGGCAGCGGACAGGAACGGCATCACGAGGAGGGACAGCGCGGCCAGCACGATGCCGGGGACCGAAGGCTCGGCCTCGCCGGTGCCGGCCAGCGCCCGGACCGCGTCGACGGCGACGTAGGCGGCGAGGGCGAAGAACGAGACCGCGATGATCCGCAGGGTGACCTTCTCCCGCACCTCACGGACGGCGCGGTCTCGGGCGGAGAACTGCCAGGCGACCGCGGCGGCGGAGGAGACCTCGACGACCGAGTCCAGGCCGAAGCCGATCAGGGCGGTGGACGAGGCGATCGTCCCGGCCGTGATCGCCGCGACGGCCTCGATGACGTTGTAGGTGATCGTGGCGGCGACGAGCAGCCGTATCCGCCGGGCCAGCGCGTCACGGCGGGCGGGAGACGGGCCTATCGATATCTCGGCGGCCATCAGCAACAGTCCTTCTCTTCCGCGTCCAAGCAGGTGCGGTCGGTCTCGACGGCGACTACAGCGGTGCGCAGGTCGTCGAGTGCGCGGCCGAGACGGGGGTCGGCGAGCTCGTAGCGGGTTCGGCGCCCGACCGGCACGGCCACGACCAGGCCACAGTCGCGCAGGCACGCCAGGTGGTTGGACAGCCGAGTGCGAGAGATATCCAGGGCGTTGGCGAGGTCGGACGGATGGGCCGGAGCCTCGCGCAGCATGAGGAGGATGCGGCAGCGAATCGGATCGGCAAGGGCACGACCGAACCGCACCAGCACTTCGATGTCGGGAGCGAGAGTCAACACAGCAAAGAAAGTACACGTTGTCGTGAATTCACGAAACTATGGATAGACGTCAGTCGTCCGGGCAGGCCGTGCCCGAGGACCCGGTACCCACCTGCGGTCGGCCCGCCATCCACGCTCGGGGCATCGCGCCGCCGACCGTCAGCCTGCCGCGTCGTTGCGACGCTCGGTTTTCGAGGATCGTGATGCGGCCTTGGCGAGACGGAACAGGTCGTGGTCGGCGTGCTCGCGCCCACGTCTGGCGCGAGTCGGACTTGTCGGCCGCAGCCGCTGGCACCACGGTGATCGCGGACGGCGCCCACCTCGGCTCCAGCCTGATCGTCCCGCACCGCAGACGCGCCGGACGGTGGGCTTGAGGCGGGTGCCGTCGGGTGGGATCTGGGGGCGATGACATAGGCAACGTGTCCGGGGTCCTCGGTGACGCCGCTGGCGAACCGCGGCGGCACCGCCTCAGACGGCCACCAACGAACGACTGCGAGCCCAGCCACCACAAGCGGCCATGCCTACGTCTGTCCGAATCTTCATCGCAGCCTGCCAACCCCTCGAACCCGTCCCAACCCCCGCAAGGCGGGGGTGCGGCTGAGAGCATGCCGGTGGGGCCTTCGCACGGTAGGGAGTTCAGGTGCCGCGACATCTAAACGAACGGCAACAACAGGTGCTGCAATGGGTCGCCCGAGGATGCCCTGACGGCGTATGGGAGGGAACGGGACACAAGCTCAGCTGCCAAGCCCTTCACAGCCGGGGACTGGTCAAAGTCTCCAAGCGGCAGGGGCAATGGTCCGTCGCCCTCACCAAGGCCGGCCAGCAATACCTGGACCACGGATCCCATCCGCCCGATCAACCTCGCAGCAAAGACACCGCACCCGCGCCACGGGCTGGAATCCAGTCACCCGACGTGGCCAAGAGCGAGAAATCCAGCGCCAAGGCAGTTGCGCCCGCGCCACCGCAACGAACCAGCTCCCTTCCGCGGAAGGGAGCCAAGACCGTCACGGAGCAGCTCCTGGAAGAGCTCGCCGAAGCGGGCGGACGCGTCGTCAAACGCGAAGCCAGCGGTCGGGAGACCGAGAAATGGCCGATCCGTGTTGCCGCAGCGCGCCGGTCGGGAAAGATTCCTGAGACCAAGGAACTGCACGCAGGCTGGTGCAACGACGGATACGAAATCCGGCTCGTCGACACCCCGGCCTGGCGCTTGGCCGTACTGCCACCCGTTCCCGTACCGGCACGGCTCACCACTCCACACCCCGTGGTCAAAGCTCTGCAGGCGCACGCCCAGCCCATGGCACTGACCAAAGCCGTGCAGGGCAGAGCCTTCCGCCTCATCCACGCATTGCTCACCGCAACGCAGAAGCTGGGGTATACCAGCGCGTTCGGCACGGCCGAGAGTGCCCCCGCACCACACCGCCGGCGAAACGGCCCGCCTCACTTCACCATCACAGCCCAGGGCCAGCGATGCGATTTCCTCGTCCTGCAGGAACAAGACCGCACCGAACACATCCCTACGAAGAAGGAACTCGCGGACGCGGAGAAGAACTCCTGGGTCAGGATTCCTCGGTACGACACCTCCCCCGCCGAACGCCTGCGAATCTGTGTCGGCGGCGGGCTGCGACACAGGGCCGGCGAGTGGGCCGATACGGCCGCACGCCCCCTTGAGGACCAGCTCGCCGAAATCGTGCAGGAAGTGGGACTTCGAGGCGAGGCCGCCGAACGCAAACGACTGGCCGACCTGGAGGCAGCACGGGAGAAGCGGCTCCAGTGGGAAGCCGCGATGCAACGGGCAAAGATGGACTTCGCCGAGGCAGCCCGAGTCCAGCATCTCGAAGCGCAAGAACGAGCATGGCGCCGCGCAGCGGGCCTGGCCGAGTACGTCGACGCCCTCCGCCTCCACGCACAGACCTTGGCGACCGGACCGGAGAGGGACGGAGCCGAGGCATGGATCGCTTGGGCCGCCGACTACGCGGAACGCCTGAACCCGCTCAACCGGACGCTCCGCCTGCCCGAGATTCCCGAACCTCGCGCCAGCGACCTGCAGCCGTTCCTGCACGGATGGAACCCCTACGGCCCCGGCTACTAGTCGCAAGCTCCCTCGAATTATCACAGAGCGTAATCGAAGAGGGGAAGCGGAGCGCCGGTCTAACGCCGACCAACTCGGTCACCCGCTACCGGAAAGGGCGCCCCCCACAGCAAGATCACAATCTGCTGCGAGACGCGCCCTTCCGCGACTGACGGGCCATCAGGCATCGCTGGCGGCGTGCGTCAAACGTGCGTCACGAGCGTCGAATCAGCGTCAAGATATCGCCCACAACGCACACAGCGCACATAATGCACACTGCCCTAACCTGCAGGTCAGAGGCCCTTTCCAATGGGTTCAAGGATCGCGACGCACTCGACATGATGGGTCATCGGGAAGAGGTCGAAGACGCGCAGGGTGCGGACCTTGTAGCGGTTCTCCTTGAAGTAGCCCAAGTCGCGGGCCAGGGCTGCCGGGTCGCAGGCCACGTAGGCGATGCGGCGGGCCGAGAGGCCCGCGATGTGGCGGACCGTCTGCTTGCCCGCGCCCGCGCGGGGCGGGTCCAGGACGACCAGGTCGCACTCCGTGATGCCGGTCTTCGGGAGGATCTGCTCGACCTTGCCCTGCTCGATCCGGACCCGGGGGAAGTCGGTCAGGTTGTGCCGGGCGTCCTCGACGGCGCGCTTGGTCGACTCGATGCCGAGTACCGCGCCCGTGTCGCCGAGCCGCTCGGCCAGCGCGCCCGCGAAGATGCCGACGCCGCAGTACAGGTCGAGGGCCATCTCGCCCTTGCGCGGCATCAGGCCCTGCATGACGGCCTTGATCAGGGTGTCGGCGGCCTGCGGGTGGACCTGCCAGAAGCCGCCCATGCCGACCCGGTAGGTACGGCCGTCCGCGCGCTCGCGGACGAAGGGGCGGCCGTGGACGCGGTGGACGCCGCCGTCCTTCTCCTCGACCCGGAGGACCGAGACCGGCTTGTCCAGCTCGACGAGCGGGAGGCGGCCGCCGGGGCGCGGGGTCAGGACGACCTGGCGGTCACCGGAGCCGGAGGCCGCGATGGCCTCGACGGTGGCCATCTGCGGCCAGTCCTGCTTCTCGATGCCCAGCTCGCTGACGCCCGGCGCCGCGATCATGCAGTGGTCGATCGGCTCGATCTCGTGCGAGCGGTGCTTGCGCAGGCCGACGATGCCGTCCTCGTCGATGGCGAACTGCACGCGGGTGCGCCACTGCGGGACCTGCCCGGCGGGAACCTTGTCGCCCTCGGCCGGCATGACGGTGCCGTCCCAGCCGGCCTCCTCCGGGGTGAGGCCGGCGAGCCGCTTCAGCTGCTCGGCGACGACCTCGCCCTTGAGCCGGCGCTGCGCGCCGGGCTTGGCGTGCTGCCAGTCGCAGCCGCCGCACTTGCCGGGGCCGGCGTACGGGCAGGGGGCCGGGACCCGGTCCTTGGAGGCCTCCAGGACGGTGACGGCGTCGGCGCGCAGGTAGCGGGAGTCCACGTCGCCCTCGGTGACCTTCGCGACGATCTTCTCGCCGGGCAGGGTGTGGCGGACGAACAGGACGCGTCCGTCGTCGGTCCGGGCGATGCAGTGCCCGCCGTGCGCGACGGGGCCGACCTCGACCTCGTACTCCTCCCCGACCAGTGACTGCTTCTCGTTCTGCTCGGCGCTCGTCATGGTGGGGAGACTCCAAAAACCTGAAACGGGGAACGGCCGGACGACCGACCCACCAGTTTACGTGGATCTCGTCCGGCCGTTCGCCAACCGTCCGTCCGCTGCTTCCCGGACGGGCCTTTACTTCCCCGACGGGGCCTTGGGCGGCCGCGGGGTGTCGACCGGGCCGCGGCGGACCGCACCCGGGGCGTTCCACTCCTGACGCTTCTTCGCCCGCCTCTTGGCGAGTTCCGAGGACTCCAGCTGGTAGGGCACCGAGGTGACCATCACGCCGGGGGTGAAGAGCAGCCGGCCCTTGAGCCGCAGCGCGCTCTGGTTGTGCAGCAGGTGTTCGTACCAGCGGCCGACGACGTACTCCGGGATGTACACGCTGACGGCGTCGCGCGGGTTCTCGCTGCGCAGGCCCTTCACGTACTCCACCACCGGGCGGGTGATCTCCCGGTACGGCGAGTCGAGGATCTTGAGCGGGACGTTGATCCCGCGCCGGTCCCACTCCTCGCGCAGCGCCTTGGTCTCGGCCTGGTCGACGCTGATGCTGAGCGCCTCCAGGGTGTCCGAGCGGGTCAGCTTGGCGAAGGCCAGGGCGCGCAGCGTGGGCTTGTGGACCTTGGAGACCAGGACGATCGAGTGGACCCGCGAGGGCCGCACGCTGTCGTCGCTGGGGCCCTCGGCGGCTGCGATCTCGGCGGAGACGCGGTCGTAGTGCTTCCGGATCGCGCTCATCGTGCCGTAGAAGATCAGCATGCCGAGCAGGGCGACCCAGGCGCCGTGGGTGAACTTGGTGGCGAGGACGACGACCAGCACCATGCCGGTGAAGAAGGCGCCGAAGGTGTTGATGGCCCGGGAGCGGTGCATGCGCCGGCGGGCGGCGGGATCGCGCTCCGACTTCAGGTGGCGGTTCCAGTGCCGGACCATGCCGATCTGGCTCAGCGTGAAGGAGACGAAGACGCCGACGATGTAGAGCTGGATCAGCTTGGTCGAGTCCGCGTCGTAGACCCAGACGAGCAGTATGGCGGCGCCCGCGAGCAGCACGATGCCGTTGGAGAAGGCGAGCCGGTCGCCCCGGGTGTGCAGCTGGCGCGGCAGGTAGCGGTCCTGGGCGAGGATCGAGCCGAGCAGCGGGAAGCCGTTGTACGCGGTGTTCGCGGCCAGGAACAGCACCAGCGCGGTGGCCGTGGCGAGCAGGATGAAGAGGAAGCTGCCGTTGCCGAAGACGGCCTCGGCCACCTGCGAGATGACCGGGTTCTGGACGTATTCGGAGCCGACCGGGGTGCCGTCCCGCAGCAGGTCCTCGGCGGGGTGCTCGGCCATCCGCACGTCGGTGGCCATGGCCAGGCCGATGATCCCGCAGAACATGGTGACCGCCAGGCCGCCCATGTAGGCGAGGGTGGTCGCGGCGTTCTTGCTCTTGGGCTTGCGGAAGGCGGGTACGCCGTTGCTGATGGCCTCGACGCCCGTCAGGGCCGCGCAGCCGGAGGAGAAGGCGCGCAGCAGCAGGAAGACCATGGCGAAGCCGGCCAGACCCTCCTGCTCGGGTTTGATCTCGAGGTCGGCGGTCGGCGCCGTCATGGTCTCGTCGAGGACGATGCCCTTCCAGGCACCCCAGGCGATCATGACGAATACGGCGGCGACGAACACGTAGGTCGGAATCGCGAAGAGCTTGCCGGACTCCTTCACGCCGCGCAGGTTCATCAGCGTGAGCAGCAGGATCATGACGGTCGCCGAGAGCACCTTGTGCTCGATGACGAAATCCACGGCGGAGCCGAGGTTCTCGACTCCGGAGGAGATCGAGACGGCGACGGTCAGGACGTAGTCGACGAGCAGGGCGCTCGCCACGGTCAGGCCGGCCTTGGGCCCGAGGTTGGTGTTGGCCACCTCGTAGTCGCCGCCGCCGCTCGGGTAGGCGTGGACGTTCTGGCGGTAGGAGGCGACGACGGTGAACATCAGCACGACGACCGCGGCGGCGATCCAGGGGCTGTACTGGTACGCCGACACGCCCGCGATCGACAGGACCAACAGGACCTCGCCAGGGGCATATGCCACCGAGGAGAGCGGGTCGGACGCGAAGACGGGAAGGGCGATCCGCTTGGGAAGGAGGGTTTCTCCGAGGCGGTCGCTGCGTAGCGCCCGGCCGATCAGGATCCGTTTGGGCACGTCGGTCAGTTTGGACACGCAGAGGATCGTAAGCGTTCGAAATCAGCCTGACGAACCCCCCACCCCCTCATACCGCAATCCCACCGCAATTCCTCCCCGCCCGCACCACGACTGCGCCCCAACAGGCCCCAGCGGTGACCACCCCTGTGTAGCTTGGGCCATGGTCTGAGACCCTGTTAAACCAGAGCATGCAATGAGGCTGGGAACCAGCGAGTCGCTGACAGCCGGAAGGACGGCCGTGCACATCGTCATTATGGGCTGCGGAAGAGTGGGCTCCGCCCTCGCGCAAACCCTGGAACAGCAAGGGCATACGGTCGCCGTCGTCGACCAGGACCCCACGGCATTCCGTCGGCTCGGCGCCGGATTCGGCGGCCGCCGCGTCACCGGGGTCGGCTTCGACCAGGACACCTTGCGCGAGGCCGGGATCGAGGACGCGGGAGCCTTCGCCGCGGTCAGCAGTGGTGACAATTCCAACATCATCGCCGCTCGCGTGGCCCGGGAGATGTTCGGCGTCGAGAACGTCGCAGCCCGCATCTACGACCCCAAGCGCGCCGAGGTCTACCAGCGCCTGGGCATCCCCACCGTCGCCACCGTGCGGTGGACCGCCGACCAGATGCTGCGCCGGCTGCTGCCGTCCGGCGCCGAGCCCCTGTGGCGCGACCCCAGCGGGGCGGTGCAGCTCGCCGAGGTGCACACCTCCACCGCTTGGGTCGGCCACCGGATCAGCAAGCTGCAGGAGGAGACCGGCGTACGGGTCGCCTTCCTCACCCGCCTGGGTGAGGCCGTGCTCCCGACGTCGGCGACGGTGCTCCAGGAGGGCGACCTCGTCCACGTGATGATGCGTACGGACGAGATCGACAAGGTCGAGGCGGCCTTCGCCGAAGGCCCCGAGGAGGCACACGCATGAGAGTCGCGATCGCCGGGGCAGGCGCGGTGGGCCGTTCCATCGCGGGCGAGCTGCTGGAGAACGGCCACGAGGTGCTCCTGGTCGACAAGGCGCCGACCGCCATCTCCGTGGAGCGGGTGCCGCAGGCCGAGTGGCTGCTGGCCGACGCCTGCGAGATCACCTCGCTGGACGAGGCCGCGCTGCAGCGCTGCAACGTGGTCATCGCGGCGACGGGTGACGACAAGGTCAACCTCGTCGTCTCGCTCCTCGCCAAGACCGAGTACGGGGTCCCCCGCGTGGTGGCCCGCGTCAACAACCCGAAGAACGAGTGGCTCTTCAACGAGTCCTGGGGCGTCGACGTCGCCGTCTCCACCCCGCGTCTGATGTCCGCGCTGGTCGAGGAGGCCGTCAGCGTCGGCGACCTCGTCCGGCTGCTGCGCTTCAGCCACGGCGACGCCAACCTGGTCGAGCTGACCCTGCCGCCCGACTCCTCGGTCGCGGGCACCCAGATCAGCGAGATCACCTGGCCCGAGGACACCTCGCTGGTCACGATCATCCGCGGCAACCGGGTGCTCACCCCGCACGGGGAGGAGACCCTGGAGCCGGGTGACGAGCTGCTCTTCGTGGCCGCCCAGGCCCGTGAGGAACAGCTGGAGGACCTCCTCCAGGCCCGCCGGTAGCCCTGCGGGCAGGCTCGCACGACGAAGGGGGGCGGGCCCGACCTGGTGGTCGGGCCCGCCCCCCTTCGTGCTACCCGGCCGTCCCGTTCGGGTG
Source organism: Streptomyces sp. NBC_01408 (assembly GCF_026340255.1). Lineage (GTDB taxonomy): Bacteria > Actinomycetota > Actinomycetes > Streptomycetales > Streptomycetaceae > Streptomyces. Next base: position 450,326 of record NZ_JAPEPJ010000003.1, read on the forward strand.
CGGCGCCGTTGCCGGGGCTCCGCCCCAGGCCCCGCGCCTCAAACGCCGGCGGGGCTGGAGGGTGTCGGCGGGGCTGAGTTAGGGCCGGTTCTCGCGGGCCGCGGCTTCGGCGGCCTCCTTGGCCTCCCACTCCGCGATCACGTCGATCGGCGGCGGGGCCTTCGCCAGGAACGCCCAGGTGAAGTACACCGCCAGCACCATCGGCGGGAGCTTCAGCGCGATCAGGACCCAGCCCAGCTGCGTCGCGTCCCCCCACCAGTACAGCGGGAAGAGGATCGCGTACTTGGCGAGGAAGATGATCCCCCAGGCCAGGCTGGCCTTGGTGTAGGCCTTCTTCCGTCCCGGGTTGCGGGTGCGCCAGGACAGGTTCTCCCGGAACACCGGCCCCAGGACCACGCCGAGCAGCGGGAAGCCCACCAGCGCGGAGACCGTGAAGGCCACGCCGAGACCGGCTCCGTAGATCATGCCGGGCAGGTAGAAGCCCTTCGCGCTGCCCGTGAAGAGGGCGAAGGCCACGCCCACGCCCACGCCGAAGACCCCGCTGAAGGCGTGCTTCACCGTGTCCTTGCGCAGCAGCCGGACGATCACCAGCAGGACCGCGACCGCGCCCGCCGCGATGGCGGACAGCTTCACGTCCTTGTTGATCGTGTAGATCATGACGAAGAGCAGCCCGGGGAGCATCGTCTCCACGGTGCCCCGGATGCCCCCGAAGGCGTCGAAGAGCGCCGCCTGGGTGACCGCGTTCTGGTCCTGGGCGGGCGGGGCGGCGGGGTCCTGCGGGGTGGTCGGTTTGTCGAGTGACGTCACCGGTCAGTGCTCCTGTCCGAGCGGTCGGAGTTCGTACTTGGGGTTGAAGAGCACCCGACGGCCGTGACTCATCGAGATGCGCCCGGAGGCGATCATGCGGCGGCCGGGCTCGATTCCCACGATCGAGCGACGCCCGAGCCAGACCACGTCCAGCGCGGCCGAGCCGTCGAACAGCTCGGCCTCCAGGGCGGGGACGCCCGCCCGCGGCCGCAGGGTGACCGTACGCAGGGTTCCGGTCACCTTGACTATCTGGCGGTCGTGGCAGTCGCAGATCCGCGTACACCCCGCGGCTTCTGCGTCCTCCTGCAGCTCCGCCGAATGCAGCTCCTCCTGGGAGGTGGACAGCCGCTCTATCATCCGGCGGAACCGGCCCACCGGCCTGACCGGCTTGGCGGGCTTCCCGGGACGCGGTTCAGCACTCATACAGGAAGCGTACCGGCGCCCCCACTACCTCTCGAAGCGGTATCCCATGCCCGGTTCCGTGATGAAGTGCCGCGGGTGCGAGGGGTCCGCCTCCAGCTTGCGGCGCAGTTGTGCCATGTAGACCCGCAGGTAGTTGGTCTCGGTGCCGTACGAGGGCCCCCAGACCTCCTGGAGCAGCTGCTTCTGGCTGACCAGCTTGCCGCCGTGGCGGACCAGTACTTCCAGCAGGTGCCACTCGGTGGGCGTGAGCCGTACGTCACGCCCCTCGCGCACGGCCTTCTTGGCGGCCAGGTCCACCGTGAAGCCGTCGGTCTCCACGATCACCTCGTCCTCGCCGTTGCCGGTGGACGGCTCGGCCCGGCGGACGGCGGCGCGCAGCCGGGCCAGCAGCTCGTCCATGCCGAAGGGCTTGGTGACGTAGTCGTCGGCGCCCGCGTCCAGGGCCTCGACCTTCTCGTCGGAGGTGTGACGGGCGGAGAGGACGAGGATGGGCACCCGCGTCCAGCCGCGCAGCCCCTTGATCACCTCGATCCCGTCCATGTCGGGCAGGCCGAGGTCGAGGAGGACCACGTCGGGGTGGCGGGCGGCCGCGAGTTCCAGGGCGCTCGCCCCGTCGGCTGCGGCGTCGACCTCGTACTTGCGTGCCTTCAGATTGATCACGAGGGCTCGGACGATCTGCGGCTCGTCTTCCACCACGAGCACCCGGGTCATTGAGGTCCTGCCTTCTGTCGCATCGTCCGATCACGGTCGTGATCACGTTCCACTCCGTCCGCACCGGCCTCGCCGCCGCGGGTCCCACCGCCCACCCTGACGGGTGGCGGGGGACGGTCCCGGGTCACGGCGCGCAGGGTGAGCACCATGGTCAGCCCGCCGCCGGGGGTGTCCTCGGCGGCCAGGGTGCCGTCCATGGACTCCGCGAAGCCCCGGGCGACCGCGAGCCCGAGGCCCACCCCGGCCCCGCGCGGCGCGTCCCCGTACCGCTGGAAGGGGGCAAAGATCCTGTCCTTGGCCTCGTCCGGCACGCCGGGCCCGCGGTCGACGACCCGCACCTCGACCCGGTCCCCGAGGAAGCTGGCCGCCACCAGGACGGGCTGCCCCCGCGGGCTGTACTTGACGGCGTTCTCGACCACGTTGGCCACGGTCCGCTCCAGCAGCCCCGGGTCGACCGCCACCATCGGCAGCGTCTCGGGCACGTCCAGCAGCACGCTGTCCTCCGGTACGCCGCCCAGCGCCATCGGGACCACCTCGTCGAGGTCGATCTCCCTGATCAGCGGGGTGACGGTGCCGGTCTGGAGCCGGGACATGTCCAGCAGGTTGCCCACCAGGTGGTCGAGCCGGTCGGCGCCGTCCTCGATGCCTTCGAGCAGCTCGGCGCGGTCCTCCTCGGACCACTCCACGTCGTCGGAGCGCAGGGAGGTCACGGAGGCCTTGATGGAGGCCAGGGGCGTACGGAGGTCATGGCTGACGGCGGCCAGCAGCGCAGTCCGGATCCGGTTGCCCTCGGCCAGCCGGCGGGCCTCCTCGGCCTCCCCGACCAGCCGCTGGCGGTCCAGGACCACGGCGGCCTGGGCCGCGAAGGCGCCGAGCACCCTGCGGTCCTCGGCGGGCAGCACCCGCCCGGACAGGGCCAGCGCCATGTGGTCCCCGATGGGCATGTCCACATCGGCGTCCTCGGGCCGGGCCACCGGGCTCGGGCCGACGCTGGCGGCCCGCTTCCAGGGCTCGACGTCGCCCGCGCGTTCGAGCAGGGCCACCGACTCCATGGCGAAGGTCTCGCGCACCCGCTCCAGCAGCGCGTCGAGCGCGGTCTCCCCGCGCAGCACGCTGCCGGCCAGGAAGGAGAGGATCTCGGACTCGGCGCGCAGCCGCGCGGCCTGGTGGGTGCGCCGGGCGGCCACGTCCACCACCGAGGCCACCGAGACGGCGACCCCGAAGAAAACGATGATGGCCACGACGTTCTTGGGGTCGGAGATCGTGAACTGGTGCAGCGGCGGCGCGAAGTAGTAGTTGAGCAGCAGCGACCCGAAGGCGGCCGAGGCCAGCGCCGGCCACAGCCCGCCCAGCAGCGCGGCCGCCACCGTCAGCGCCAGGAAGAGCAGCATGTCGTTGGCGAGCCCGGGGTCCGCCGCGATGTGGGTGAGCAGCAGGCAGAGCAGCGCGGGGAGGATCACGCCCACCACCCAGCCGGCCACGATGCGGGGACGGCCGAGGCGGGCCGCCGAGCGGACCACGGGCAGGCCGCGCCCCTTGGCGACCTCCTCGTGCGTCACGATGTGGACGTCGAGGTCGGGCCCCGAGTCGCGGGCCACGCTGGCGCCGACCCCGGGCCCGAAGACGTACTGCCAGGAGCGGCGGCGGCTGGAGCCGAGCACGATCTGGGTGGCGTTGACCCCGCGGGCGAATTCGAGGAGTGCCTCGGGGACGTTGTCGCCGATCACATGGTGAAACGTTCCACCCAGGTCCTCGACGAGCGTCCGCTGGACTGCGAGCTCCTTCGGGGAGGCCGCGGTGAGCCCGTCGCTGCGGGCGATGTAGACGGCGAGGATCTCGCTGCCGGAGCCCTTGGCGGCCACCCGGGAGGCCCGCCGGATGAGCGTGCGCCCCTCCGGCCCGCCGGTCAGCCCGACGACGATCCGCTCCCGCGCCTGCCAGGTGGAGCGGATGCCGTGCTCGCCCCGGTACTGCTGGAGGTACTCGTCCGCCCGGTCGGCCACCCACAGCAGCGCGAGCTCGCGCAGGGCGGTGAGGTTGCCGGGGCGGAAGTAGTTGGACAGGGCCGCGTCGACCTTGTCGGACTTGTAGACGTTGCCGTGGGCCATGCGGCGGCGCAGTGCCTGCGGTGACATGTCGACGAGCTCTATCTGGTCCGCCCGGCGGACCACCTCGTCCGGCACGGTCTCCCGCTGCCGGACCCCGGTGATCGACTCGACCACGTCCCCGAGCGACTCCAGGTGCTGGATGTTGACCGTGGACACGACGTCGATCCCGGCCCGCAGCAGCTCTTCCACGTCCTGCCAGCGCTTGGCGTTGCGCGAGCCCGGCACGTTGGTGTGCGCGAGCTCGTCCACGAGGGCGACGGCGGGTCTGCGGGCGAGTACCGCGTCCACGTCCATCTCGGTGAAGGCCGCACCGCGGTACGCCAGCGTCCTGCGCTCCACCTGTTCCAGGCCGTGCAGCATGACCTCGGTGCGCGGCCTCCCGTGGTGCTCGACGAAGCCGACCACGCAGTCGGCGCCCCGCTCCACCCTGCGGTGGGCCTCGGAGAGCATCGCGTAGGTCTTGCCGACACCGGGCGCCGCGCCCAGATAGATCCTCAGCCTGCCGCGTCCCATGCGCCCATTCTCGGGGACGTCCGCGCTGTTCACGCACCGATGAGGGCCGGCGGGCGCATCCCTGACGGATTCCTGACGCCCGCACGGCGTCCGCCGTGCCCGCCCGCGAAAGGGCCGGTGGGCCCCACTCCGAAGGAGTAGGGCCCACCGGCCGAAAACATGCGTCTGCCCCGCCTGCGAGGGGGGCGGCGCGAGGTCAGCGGACCTCGGTGATCTCCGGGCCGCGCTCCAGCTGGCCCATACCGCCGCCGAAGCGGGAGCCTTCCTGCTCCTCCGTCTGCACGCCGTCCGGCACCATCTGGGCGTCGTTCGGCAGCTTCAGGACGATCGGGTCGCGGGGGGCCATCGGGCCGTCGCCGCGGACGACGACGGTGTCCCGGAAGATCTGCTCCAGCACGCCCGCCGACTCGGGGCGCACCGCGCCCTGGCCGGAGATGACGCCGCGCAGGAACCAGCGCGGGCCGTCGACGCCGACGAAGCGCACCAGCTGGGCGCCGGCCTGCCCGTCGGGGAGCTGCACGGGTACCTGGGCGCGGAGCTCCCAGCCCAGCGGGCCCTCGGCCTCGTCGATGAGGCCGCCCTGCTGGGTGATGCCCGTGGCGATCTCGTCGCGGACCTCGCCCCAGATGCCCTCCTTCTTGGGCGCGGCGAAGGCCTGCAGCTGCACTGCGCTGTCGCCGAGGACCACGGTGGCGGCCACGATCGCGTCACCGGCGACCTCGACGCGCAGCTCCATGCCCTCGACACCGGGTACGAGGATGCCGCCCAGGTCGACCCGGCCGTCGGCCGGGTTTCCGAGCACCTCGGAGACGTCCCACGGGCCGTCGGGCCGCGGGGCCGGCGGCAGGTTCACCCGGCGCGGCTTGGCCGCGGTGTCCTGTCCCTCGGCATCGTCGAACTCGTCGGCGCCGGCGCCGTCAACGACCTGCTCGGCCGCGCCGCCGTCCTTGGCGGAGTCGTTCTTCTTGCGACGTCCGAACACGTCACTGTCCTTCCCGGTCGGTTACGACCGAAGCGTAGCCATTCCCACCCTGCTGACCAGCGCCGGATCCGGCCACGGCCGCATGACCGCCGGTGGAGCCGAAACCCCCCTCGGCCCGGGCCGAGCCGGGAAGTTCCGCCACCTCGTGGAAGCGCACCTTCTCGACCCTCTGGACAACCAGCTGGGCAATGCGGTCGAAACGCTCGAACCGGACGCTCTCGCGAGGGTCGAGATTGACCACGATCACCTTGATCTCCCCACGGTACCCGGCATCCACCGTCCCCGGGGCATTCACGAGGGCGAGCCCGCAGCGGGCGGCCAGGCCGGAGCGCGGGTGCACGAAGGCCGCGTACCCGTCGGGCAGGGCGATGGAGACCCCGGTGGGGAGTACCGCGCGCTCGCCGGGCGCCAGCTCGGCGGCCTCGGTGGTCACCAGGTCGCAGCCGGCGTCGCCGGGGTGACCGTAGGCCGGAATCGGGACCTCCGGGTCGATCCGGCGGATCAGCACGTCGATGTCGTGACGTGCCGCGTCGTTGTTCAGGGACATCAGGGGTTCACCTCAAAGGCGCGTGCGCGCCTGACCTGGTCCGGGTCGGCCATCGCCGCCTGGATCTCCTCGGGCCGACCGTTGTCGATGAAGTGGTCGACCTTCACTTCGATGAAGAGGGCGTCGGCGCGCACCGCGACCAGGCCCTCCGGGCCGCCTATCCGGCCCACGGCCGTACAGTAGATCTTCCGGCCGGCGACGGCGGTGACCTCGGCCTCCAGATACAGCACGGTGTCCACGGGCACGGGCCGTACGAAGTCGGTCTCCAGCCGGCCCGTCACGGCGATGACGCGCAGCAGCCAGTTCAGGGAGCCCAGCGTCTCGTCGAGCGCGGTGGCCAGGACGCCGCCGTGGGCGAGGCCGGGTGCCCCCTGGTGGGCGGGCTTGACGGTGAACTCGGCGGTGACGCGCACGCCCTCGCCCGCCCGGGCCTCCAGGTGGAGTCCGTGCGGCTGGCCCTCGCCGCAGCCGAAACAGTGCTCGTAGTGCGCGCCGAGGAGCTCCCCGGGTGCCGGGGCATCGGGGTGCCGGACCGGCGCGGTGGCGTCGGCCGGGGGCGTCAACGCTGTGTTTCGTCCACTCACAGCCGCAGACCTTACCCGCGCGGCTACCCACCGGTCGCCTCGTGGCAGGCTTGGCCGCATGCAGCTCTCCCCCGCGCACCACGACGAACGCCTGACCGCCCCCCACTCCTGGTGGGGCATCGCCGTACTGATCGGTCTCGCGTGCGCGCTGATGCTGCTGCCGCTGGGCACGCTGCCGCTGCTGGCCGGGCTGGTCGGGGGCACCGCGCTGTCGGGGCTGCTGGTGAGCTCGTACGGCTCCGCGCGCGTACGCGTGGTGAACGGCGCGCTGGCGGCGGGGGACGCGCGGATCCCGGTGACGGCCCTGGGCGAGCCCGAGATCCTGGACGCCGAGGAGTCGCGCGCCTGGCGGACGTACAAGGCCGATACGCGCGCCTTCATGCTGATGCGCAGCTACGTCCCGACGGCGGTCCGCATCGAGGTGACGGATCCTGCCGACCCGACCCCGTACGTCTACGTCTCGACCCGCGAGCCGCTTGCCTTGGCGGCGGCGATCAGGGCGTCGAAGTCCAGCCCCGCCGGCACCTCCAGCCCCGCCGGCGTTTGAGGCGCGGGGTCCGGGGCGGAGCCCCGGCGGCGGCGCTCAGCCGTGCCGGTCGGGCCGCCCGCCCTCGATGGCGTCCCTCATGCCCTCAGGAAGGGGCTTGGTGGGCTGCTCAAGCGGCGGCAACGCCGAAAGGGCGTCCCAGGCCACCGCACGGCTCCGCAGGTCTCCCCGCACCTTCTCGGCGACTTTTCGCGTGTCGCGGCGGTTCATGACGGCTCCGACGGCCGCTCCCACCATGAAGGGCATGAGGTTCGGCAGGCTGCGGAACATCCGCTTCATGATCTGCTGGCGCAGTTCGCGCTTCATCTGGCCGCCGAGCGCCGCGTTCAGGGTGGTCGGCTTCGTCAGGTCGACCCCGCGCTCCTCCGTCCAGGCGGTCAGGTAGGCGCGGCTGCGGTCCTTGAGGCCGCCGGGCGGGCGCAGGCCGTACACCTCGTGGAGTTCGGCGACGAGCTTCAGCTCGATCGCCGCGACGCCGGTGATCTCCGCGGCCAGCTCCGCCGGCATCGCGGGCGGAACGGGCAGCATGGCCGCCGCGCCGATGCCCGCGCCGACGGTGGACGTGGCGTTGGCGGCGCCCGCGATCAGCTTGTCGGCAAGCTGATCGGGACCGAGGCCCGGGAACTGCGCGCGCAGGGTCGCGAGGTCCCGAACCGGAACGCGCGGGGCGTTCTCGATGATCAGCTCGGTGATGTACAGGGCGACGGCCCTGGCACCATCGCCGCCCTTGCGTACACCGTTCTTGACGGCTTGGAGCCGACGAGCCCCGGACCGCTGCCGGGACCCCTCGTCGACCTCTGTGGCCGACGGCACCGCCGGGGCGGTGTCGGAGGGCACGGCGGGTACGCCGGGGGCTCCAGGACCCGTTTCCGGGCCTGTGGTTGCCACCTGCGTCTCCGCCGGATCACCAGATTTTCGGAAGCGTCGCTTCCGAAAGGGTGTCGAGCCAGCCACGGCCGACGCCTCTCAGTCGCAGTCGCGACAGATCGGCTGACCGTTCTTCTCGCGTGCCAGCTGGCTGCGGTGGTGCACCAGGAAGCAGGTCATGCAGGTGAACTCGTCGGCCTGCTTGGGCAGGACCCGGACGGCCAGCTCCTCGTTGGAGAGGTCCGCGCCGGGAAGCTCCAGGCTTTCGGCCGAGTCGAACTCGTCCATGTCCGGGGACGAGGACGACTTCTCGTTGCGTCGGGCCTTCAGCTCTTCAATGCTGTCGTTGTCGACGTCGTCGTCGGTCTTGCGTGGGGTGTCGTAGTCCGTTGCCATTGTTCGCTCTCCCCCTCTGGGTGTTAGCGGTGTCTCAGCGCACGTAACGCGCGAGAGGCCGGACTTGTGCCCGACCTGAGGCGGAGATTTTGCCTCACATCAAGGTCTGTTACTCAATCGACACCCAGCCGCACGCTTTGAGGAGCAATTGGCTGGGATGACGACCGGGACCGTACACGGTCCGGGGGCCGTCTTGCACAAACGCCACCCCGTGCATTTACCGCCATCAGGGGGGCCGGAAACCCGGACTTCCCGGGCGTTCCGGCCGTCCTGGGGTCACAGAACGCACATGGGCCGACACTGGGCACTGTGATCGATCACACAGGGGGAAGTGTCTTCATGGACCATGCGTTCAGCCACCAGCGAACACGGCGCGGCAGATCTCACAGAGGAAGAGTGACACGCATCACGAGGCCACCGCCCTCCCGGGGCGTCGCCTTGATCCTTCCGCCGTGTGCGCGGGCCACGGAGCGCGCGATCGAGAGGCCGAGCCCGACACCCTTGTCGCTGCCCGTTCGCTCCGTACGCAGCCGCCTGAAGGGCTCGAAGAGGTTGTCCACCTCGTACGCGGGAACCACGGGACCCGTGTTCGATACCAGCAGGACCGCCTGGCCGTGCTGGACCTCGGTGGTGACCTCCACCCAGCCGCCCTCCGGCACGTTGTAGCGCACCGCGTTCTGCACCAGGTTGAGGGCGATCCGCTCCAGGAGCACGCCGTTGCCCTGGACCACGGCGAGCGCCCGCTCGCCCCGGATGTCCACACCCTTGGCCTCGGCCTCGCCGCGCGCCTGCTCGATGGCGCGCGAGGCGACCTCCGCCAGGTCCACGGGCTTGCGCTCCACTATCTGGTTCTCGCTGCGGGCCAGCAGCAGCAGGCCCTCCACGAGCTGCTCGCTGCGCTCGTTGGTGGCGAGCAGCGTCTTGCCGAGCTGCTGGAGCTCTACGGGCGCACCGGGGTCGGAGAGGTGCACCTCCAGCAGGGTCCGGTTGATCGCGAGCGGGGTCCGCAGCTCGTGCGAGGCGTTCGCCACGAACCGCTGCTGGGCCGTGAAGGCCCGCTCCAGCCGGTCGAGCATCTCGTCGAAGGTGTCGGCGAGCTCCTTGAGCTCGTCGTCCGGCCCGTCCAGCTCGATCCGCCGGGTCAGGTCGGAGCCGACCACCCGGCGGGCGGTCCGGGTGATCTTGCCCAGCGGCGAGAGCACCCTTCCGGCCATCGCGTAGCCGAAGGCGAAGGCGATGACGCTCAGACCCAGCAGGGCCATCAGCGACCGGCTCAGCAGGTCGTCCAGGGCGTGCCTGCGCTGCTCCAGGGCGCACTGGTTGACCGTGGCCTGGAACGTGTCGGGCCCCAGGGCGTTGCCATTGCTGTTGGACAACGCCGGACAGGTGGTGCTGGTGACCTGGATCGGACCGCCGCTCACGATCGTGAACTGCGGCGCGTACCCCTCCCGAAGGGCCTGGGCCGACAGCAGGTAGATGATCGACAGCAGCAGAATGCCCGCGATCAGGAACATCCCGCCGTACAGCAGCGTGAGACGTATCCGGATGGTCGGCCGCAGCCAAGGGAAGGGACCCTCGGGCTGGCCGGGGTCCCAGGTCGGTTTCGGTGGCGTCGGTGGTGGCGCCGGGATCGCTGCCATGCCTGTCAGATCCGGTATCCGGAACCGGGCACGGTCACGATGACCGGCGGCTCGCCCAGCTTGCGCCGCAGGGTCATGACGGTCACGCGCACCACGTTGGTGAAGGGGTCGGTGTTCTCGTCCCATGCCTTCTCCAGCAGCTGCTCGGCGGAGACGACGGTCCCCTCGCTGCGCATGAGGACCTCCAGCACCGCGAACTCCTTCGGCGCCAGCTGCACCTCCTTGCCCTCCCGGAACACCTCACGCCGGTTGGGGTCCAGCTTGATGCCGGCCCGCTCCAGTACGGGCGGCAGCGCGACGGTGGTCCGCCGCCCGAGCGCCCGCACCCGGGCGGTCAGCTCGGTGAAGGCGAAGGGCTTGGGCAGGTAGTCGTCCGCCCCGAGCTCCAGCCCCTCCACCCGGTCGCTCACGTCACCGGACGCGGTCAGCATCAGCACGCGGGTGGGCATGCCGAGCTCGACGATCTTCCGGCAGACGTCGTCACCGTGTACGAGGGGCAGGTCGCGGTCGAGCACGACCACGTCGTAGTCGTTCACCCCGACTCGCTCCAGGGCGGCGGCGCCGTCGTACACGACGTCCACGGCCATGGCCTCCCGGCGCAGTCCGGTGGCCACCGCATCGGCGAGCAGCTGCTCGTCCTCGACGACGAGTACGCGCACGTATTTTCCTTCCTCCGAGCCCATCAGGGCAGACGTGTGGTGCGCCGTCCATCCTGCCCGTTTCAGCCGTAAACCGGCTGTAAGGCGGTACCCGCAGGGGGCGGACGGGGCGGAAGTGAGGATTCCTCGGCCTTGCGAGGTTTCTGGGCCCAGGGTGCCGGGGAGGACGACAGCACACCCCATCCACTCCCTGACGGCGGACTGCCACGTGCCGCCGCCGACCCACGAAGAGGGGGCGAACCCACCATGGACGCATTCACCGCGGGTCTCCTGCAGCGCATCAGGGCCACGCAGTCGGACCTCAGGCAGGCCCGCGAGGCGGGCGACGACTTCCTCGCGGAAGTGGAACAGGCGGAGCTGGAGGACCTCCAGCGCCTCGCCGCGGAACACGGGGTACCCGTGACCGTCAGCGCCGGCTGATCCCTCTACCCGGAACCCCGGCCGCCGTGCCCACGGCAGCCGGGGTTCCCTCATTCCCGGGCCCTGCCGGCCCGCCTCCCGGGGCCGGACCCCGCGCCCCGCACGCCCGCGAGGCGGAGTGGTGCCCGGGTCAGTCGTGCCAGGCCCCGGCCTCGTCCAGCAGCGGCTGGAGGGAGGCGAAGACCGCCGGGCTCGCCGCCAGGGTGAGCTCCCCGGAGGCCCGCTCCCCGGGACGGCCGCCGGTCAGGGCGCCCGCCTCCCGGGCGATCAGCTCGCCCGCCGCCAGGTCCCACGGGTTCAGCCCGCGCTCGTAGTACCCGTCCAGCCGCCCGGCGGCCACGTCGCACAGGTCCAGCGCCGCCGACCCGCCCCTGCGGATGTCCCGTACCAGGGGGATGATCCGCTGGGCCACGTCGGCCTGGTGGGCCCGCCGGGTCTGGACGTACGCGAAGCCGGTGCCGATCAGGGCCTGGTCGAGCGGCGCGGCCGCCCGGCAGGCGAGGCGCGCCGTCTCCAGCCAGGCCCCGCCACCGAGTACCGCGTGGTACGTCTCCCCGCGCATCGGCGCCGCCACGACGCCCACCACGGTCTCGCCCCGGTACTCGGCCGCGATCGACACGCCCCAGCTCGGCAGCCCGTACAGGTAGTTCACGGTGCCGTCCAGCGGGTCGATGATCCACCGCACCCCGCTCGTGCCCGGCGTGTCCGAGCCCTCCTCGCCCAGCAGCCCGTCCTCGGGCCGCCGCTCCGCGAGGAGGCCGGTGATCAGCTTCTCCGCCGCGATGTCCATCTCGGTGACCACGTCGATGGGGCTGCTCTTGGTCGCCGCCACCGCCAGATCGGCCGGCCGGCCGTCGCGCAGCAGAGCCCCGGCCAGCCGGGCCGCCTCCAGGCCCACGTCCAGCAGTTCGGCCTTCAGCTCTTCAGGGATCACTGGTCTCACTCCTCCGGGGGGTCTCGTACTCGATCATGCCCGATCGGTACGGGGCCTTCCTCAGGCGTAGGGGCTGTCCGCGCCCGCGGCCGCCGGCCGGGGTGCCCGGGCCGGGCAGCAGCCCACGGCGCACAGGTCGTGGCTCGGCCCCAGCAGGCCCAGCGCGCACCGCTGCACGGGCTCGCCCCGTTCGGCCGCGGCCCGTTCCAGCACCAGCTCCCGTACGGCCGCGGCGAACCGCGGGTCGTCGCCCACCGTCGCCGAGCGGGCGATCGGGAGTCCCAGTTCGGCCGCCTTCGCGGTGGCCTCCGTGTCGAGGTCGTACAGGACCTCCATGTGGTCCGAGACGAAGCCGATGGGCACCATCACGGCCGCGGGGGCCCCCGCGGCGTGCAGGGCCTCCAGGTGGTCGCAGATGTCCGGCTCCAGCCAGGGGATGTGCGGGGCGCCGCTGCGCGACTGGTAGACCAGCTCCCAGGGCAGTCCGGTGCCCGTCTCGGCCCGTACGGCCTCCGCGATCACCCGGGCGACGTCCAGGTGCTGCTCGACGTACGCCCCGCCCTCGCCGCCGCTCGTGTGCGCCTCGGCCGGGCCGGAGGCGTCCGCCGCGGCCACGGGGATGGAGTGCGTGGTGAAGACCAGGTGGGCGCCGTCCCGGACCTGCGCGGGCAGCGACTCCAGCGAGGCGAGCACCCCGTCGATCATCGGCTGTACGAAGCCGGGGTGGTTGAAGTAGTGCCGCAGCTTGTCCACCTTCGGCAGCTCGGCGACCCCTTCGTCCGCCAGTGCGGCGAGCGCGTCGGCGAGGTTCTCGCGGTACTGGCGGCAGCCCGAGTACGAGGCGTAGGCGCTGGTCGCGAGGACGGCGATGCGGCGGCGGCCGTCGGCGGCCATCTCCCGCAGCACGTCGGTCAGGTACGGGGCCCAGTTCCGGTTGCCCCAGTAGACCGGCAGGTCCAGCCCGTGCTCCGCGAAGTCCTTGCGCAGCGCGTCCAGCAGCCGGCGGTTCTGGCCGTTGATCGGGCTGACCCCGCCGAAGCCGAAGTAGTGCTGCCCGACCTCCTTGAGCCGCTCGCGGGGGATGCCCCGCCCGCGCGTGACGTTCTCCAGGAACGGCACGACGTCGTCGGGTCCCTCGGGGCCGCCGAAGGAGAGCAGCAGAAGGGCGTCGTAAGGGGCGGCGGGCCCACCGGGCGGCGGGGAGAGCTGGTCTGACATGCATCGAATCCTGCCACCCGGCGTCCTCGGGCGGGAACCGGCCCGGCGTCCCGGCACCCCGCGCCACGAATAAGGCGACCCTCAGTCCCCGGGTCCGGTTTTTCCCCGTGCGGGCGCCTTGTCGGCAGTCGTAACCTGTATGGGCCGCTGACGTCCCTTACGGAGATCTCTTGCCCAGTCCCTACCGCGCGATATTCGCCGCCCCCGGCAGCAAGGCGTTCAGTGCTGCGGGCCTCCTGGGCCGGATGCCTCTCTCCATGGTCGGCGTCGGCATCCTCACGATGATCTCCGAGATCACCGGCCGCTACGCGATGGCGAGCGCCCTCACCGGCACCCTCGCCCTCGCCGCCGCGGTCATCGGCCCCCAGGTCTCCCGCCTGGTGGACCAGTACGGGCAGCGGCGCGTCCTGCGCCCCGCGACCCTGATAGCCGTGGCCTCGGTCAGCGGACTGCTGCTGGCCGCCGCGAACGGCCTGCCGGACTGGACCCTGTTCGTGTTCGCGGCGATCGCGGGGTGCGTGCCCAGCGTCGGCGCGATGGTCCGGGCCCGGTGGACCGTCATCTACCGGGACTCCGCGCGCGATCTGCACACCGCCTACTCCTTCGAGTCGGTCGTGGACGAGGTCTGCTTCATCTTCGGCCCGATCCTGGCCATCGGGCTGTCCACCACCTGGTTCCCCGAGGCCGGCCCGCTGATCGCCGCCGTCTGCCTGCTGGTCGGCGTCTGGCTGCTCACCGCGCAGCGGGACACCGAACCCGAGCCGCACCCGCGCGGCGAGCACACGGACCGCACCTCCGCCCTGCGCTCCCCCGGCCTCCAGGTGCTGGCGGGCACCTTCGTGGCAACCGGCGCGATCTTCGGCTCCATCGACGTGGCCACCCTGGCCTTCGCCGGGGAGCAGGGCCACAAGTCCTCCGCAAGCTTCATTCTGGCCATCTGGGCGCTCGGATCCTGCCTCGCCGGCATCGTCTTCGGCCTGCTCCATCTCAAGGGCCGGACCGAACTGCGCTGGGTACTGGGCGTATGCGCGATGGCCGTGAGTATGATCCCCCTCCTACTGGCCGGGAACCTTCCGATTCTGGCCGTGGCGCTCTTCGTCTCGGGCCTCGCCATCGCTCCCACGATGATCACCACGATGGCCCTGATCGAGGCGCACGTACCACGCGCGAAGCTGACCGAGGGCATGACCTGGATCAGCACCGGCCTCGCGGTCGGCGTCGCGATCGGCTCCTCGGTGACCGGTCTGGTCATCGACGCGGCCGGCGCGCGGAGCGGGTACGTCGTCTCCCTCTCGGCGGGAGCGGCCGCGGCGGCGGTGGCGTTCGCGGGATACCGCCGGCTGACGAGGCCGGCGCAAGGGGAGGAGCCCTCTAGCGATGGCGGACACACCGACGAGGACGACAGCGGGGACAGCAGGGAAGAACGGTCCGGCCGCGTGGCGTAACTGGGCGGGCAACGTCACCGCCACGCCCGCCCGTACGGTGACCCCCCGCTCGGTCGGGGAGCTCCAGGAGGCGGTGCGCCGGGCCGCCGAACAGGGCCTGCGGGTGAAGGCGGTCGGCACCGGCCACTCCTTCACCGCGGCCGCCGCGACCGACGGCGTGCTCGTACACCCGCAGGCGCTGTCCGGGATACGGGAGATCGACCGGGCCGCCGGCACCGTCACGGTGGCGGCGGGCACGGTGCTCAGGGACCTGAACCTGGCCCTGGCAGCCGAAGGCCTCTCGCTCACCAACATGGGCGACATCATGGAGCAGACGGTGGCCGGCGCCACCAGCACCGGAACCCACGGCACCGGCCGCGACTCGGCCTCCATCGCCGCCCAGATCCGCGGCCTGGAGCTGGTCACCGCCGACGGACAGGTGCTGAGGTGCTCGGAGAAGGAGAACCCCGAGGTCTTCGCGGCGGCCCGGATCGGCATCGGCGCGCTGGGCATCGTCACCTCGCTCACCTTCGCCGTCGAGCCCGTCTTCTTCCTGACCGCCCGTGAGGAGCCCATGGGCTTCGACCGGGTGACGGCCGAGTTCGACCAGCACTTCGCGGAGAACGAGCACTTCGAGTTCTACTGGTTCCCGCACACCGGCAACTGCAGCACCAAGCGGAACAACCGCAGCCAGGGCCCCGCCGCCCCGCCCTCGGCGGTGAGCGCCTGGATCGAGGACGAACTCCTGTCCAACGGCGTCTTCCAGGCCGCCAACTCCCTCGGCCGCGCGGTCCCCGCCGCCATTCCCTCGATCGCCCGGATCGCCAGCCGCGCCCTGTCGGCGCGCACCTACACGGACATCCCGTACAAGGTGTTCACCAGCCCGCGGCGGGTGCGGTTCGTGGAGATGGAGTACGCCCTCCCGCGCGAGCGGGTCGTCGAGGCGCTGCGGGAGCTGAAGGCCATGGTCGACCGCTCCGGCCTGCGGATCAGCTTCCCGGTGGAGGTGCGGACGGCTCCGGCCGACGACATCGCGCTGTCGACGGCCTCGGGGCGCGAGAGCGCCTACATCGCGGTGCACATGTACAAGGGCACGCCTTACCAGGCCTACTTCACGGCGGCCGAGCGGATCTTCACCGAGTACGGCGGGCGCCCGCACTGGGGCAAGGTGCACACGCGGGACGCGGAGTACTTCGAGCAGGTCTACCCGCGGTTCGGCGAGTTCACCGCGCTCCGCGACCGGCTCGACCCGGACCGGCTGTTCGGCAACGACTACCTGCGGCGCGTCCTGGGCGGCTGAGCCCGGGCCGGGCGGCGGGTCCGTCAGGGGGTGTTCGGCTGCTCCTGCCCGCCGCCGGTGCCGCTGCTGCCGGTGCCACTGCCGCCGGTGCCGGGCGTTCCGGCGCCCGGGCTCGGGGGCGCGGTGGACGGCGGGGGCGTCGGAGCGGGCGTCGACGGGGCCGGGGTGGGCGTCGGGTCCCCCGGGTGCGAGGTGCCGGGATCCGGGCTCGGGCCGCTGCCGCCACCGGCAGGCGAGCCGGAGGGGTCCGGGGAGGTCCCGGGCCCGGGGCTCTTCCCGCCCTTCTCCCCCGTCCCCGTCCCGGTGTCCGCGCCCGTCTCCCTGCCCGGCCGCTCCTCGGACGGGGCGGGCCGGTCCTGGTGCACCGTGCGGGTGCCGCCGGAGAAGATGGTGCCGCCGCCGCTGCTGACGGAGGTGCCGGCGACCGCCTCGTACGTCCCGAGCGCGCCCAGGGAGAGGGCGAAGACCGCACCGGCGGCGACCGCCGTTCGCCTCCAGCCCCGTACGCGGGTGCCGTGGACGGTGGCCTCGCCGAACTCCTCCGCCGGCGGGACGGGCGCCTCCGACGGGACCTGACGGGCCTTCGGCCGGGCCGACTCGCGCAGCTGGTCGCCCGTGCGCCGGAAGAAGTGCTGGATGACGGGTCCGCCCGCGGTGGCGACCACGCTCACCACTCCGGCGCCCAGGATGGTCCCGTAGACACCCATCTTCGAGGCGAGCAGGGCGGCCGCGACGGTGGCGAGGGAGCTGCCGGCCACCTGAGCGGCACTCAGGTCGAGCTTCTTCCCCTCCGGCTTCTCCGATTCGGCATCGTGCGTCGCCTTCTGACCCGTCGACATCCCCGGTCTGTCCTGCCTCTCGCGCGTCCGACGCTTTCAGCAGTTACTGACACCTGAGCGAAACGGATAGTTCCATTTCTGGCGATTCTGTGAAGCAGGACACCTGAAAATGCGTTCGAGGGCAGACGGGGCCCGACGGAGGGCAGCCCAACTCCCGCCGTCCGAGAGAAGTTCGGCGGCGCGGCGGTCCACCCAGGTGGCCCGAATGGAGTACTGTGGCGAGCCCTGGGGCCGTCCTTCCTTTCGGATGTCCGGACTCGGGAGAGGGAGCCGGCTGATGGAAAACGGCACTCAAGACCGGTGATGCCGCGGTATTGCACGGGTTTCTGCTGCGCACAGTAATCATTCGGTCACTGTGCGTGCCCAACAGGTAACCGTGCCATAACGGCGATCAAGGGCGCATGCCCGACACGCCGGTTTAACTCGGCAAGGTTGTGGCAGGCTGCACCCGGGCAGGCCACACTCGACTAGCGGAAGCAGCGACGCACGTGACGTCGGCAGGCACCACCCGGGAGGTCCCCATGCCCGAACTGCGTGTCGTGGCCGTCTCAAATGACGGCACACGACTGGTGCTCAAGGCTGGGGACAGCACGGAGTACACGCTTCCGATCGACGAGCGCCTGCGCGCCGCCGTGCGTAACGACCGCGCGCGCCTGAACCAGATCGAGATCGAGGTGGAGAGCCACCTCCGCCCCCGTGACATCCAGGCCCGTATACGAGCCGGTGCCTCCGCTGAGGAGGTCGCCCAGCTCGCCGGCATCCCCGTCGACCGCGTACGCCGTTTCGAGGGCCCCGTGCTCGCGGAGCGCGCCTTCATGGCCGAGCGGGCCCGCAAGACCCCCGTGCGCCGTCCCGGCGAGAACACCGGACCCCAGCTCGGCGAGGCCGTGCAGGAGCGGCTGACCCTGCGCGGGGCCGAGAAGGAATCCGTCCAGTGGGACTCCTGGCGCCGCGACGACGGGACCTGGGAGGTCCTGCTCGTCTACCGGGTCGCGGGCGAGCCGCACTCGGCGAGCTGGACCTACGACCCGCCGCGCCGGCTGGTCGTGGCCGTGGACGACGAGGCCCGCTCCCTGATCGGCGAGTCGGACGACCTGCCCGCCACGCCGGAGCCGAGCTTCCCCTTCGTACCGAGGATCGCGCGGCTGCCGCGCGACCGGCCGCTGGACCGCGCCCTCGACCGGCAGCTGGAGCGGCCGGTCGCTCCCCAGCCGGATCCGGAGGAGGAGCGGGACACCCTGACGAGCCTGCTGGAGGCGGTACCGAGCTTCCGCGGCGACATGGTCGTCCCGGACCGTACCGAACCCCCGGCGGAGGAGCCCGAGGCGGAGGAGCCGCCGGCCCCGGCCGCTTCGGCGGGCGCGGGCTCCGCGTACGCCGACGTCCTGATGCCCCGTACGGTGGCGGGCCACCGCGACCGGCTGACCGGCACCACCGACCGGCAGGCCGAGGCCGACGGGGTCCGCCCGGGCCGCCGTGCGGCGGTGCCGAGCTGGGACGAGATCGTCTTCGGCACGCGCCGCAAGAAGCAGGAGTAGCGCGGCCGCCGTGGCCGGGGCCCGTGGGCTCCGCCCACCCCCGCGCCTCAATCGCCGGCGGGGCTGGATGTGGCGTGCCTGAGCGGCCCGGTGCGGGTTCAAGCTCTGGGGCTCTGCCCCAGACCCCGCGCCTCAATCGCCGGCGGGGCTGAACCGGGCCCGCTACTGCGGGTCCGGGCCCGTGGCCACCGGGCGGGCAGGGTCGGAGGACCACTCCGACCAGCTGCCCGCGTACAGGTCGGCGGTGATCCCCGCCACCTCCAGCGCGAGTACCCCGTGCGCGCCGGAGACTCCCGATCCGCAGTACACCCCCACCGGGGCGCCGCCCGCCGCACCGAGTCCGGCGAAGCGCGCCCGCAGGGCGTCGGCCGGCAGGAAACGGCCGTCCGGACCCACGTTCTCCGTCGTCGGAGCCGACAGCGCGCCGGGGATGTGGCCGCCGACCGGGTCGATCGGCTCGACCTCTCCGCGGTAGCGCTCCCCCGCCCGCGCGTCCAGCAGGACACCCGCCCGTGCGCGCGCGGCGGCTCCGTCCGCGTCCAGCAGTCCGAGCGCCCCCGGAGTTGGCTTGAAATCGCCCTCCGTGGGAGTCACCCGATCGGCTGTCACCCCGCCTCCCGCCGCCGTCCACGCGGCCAGGCCCCCGTCCAGCACTCGCACGTCCGGGTGACCCGTCCAGCGCAGCAGCCACCACGCCCGGGCGGCCGCCCAGCCCTGTCCGCCGTCGTACACGACCACCGGCGCGTCCGCCGTGACGCCGGCCCGCCGCATCACCGCGCCGAACGCCTCCGGGTCGGGCAGCGGGTGTCGCCCGCCCGACCCGGGCGGACCTGCCAGTTCCCGGTCGAGGTCGACGTACACCGCACCCGGCAGGTGCCCGGCCTCGTACGCGGGCCGCTGGTCGGGGCCGCCCAGCTGCCAGCGGACGTCCAGCAGCACCGGCGGCCTCGCACCCGACAGTTCGCTCGCCAGTTCGGCGGCGGAGAGGATCGCAGAATTCGCACTCATGGAGGCCATCTTCCTCCCCGCCCCAAACCCGTGTAACAAGGCCGTCACCGGCGGGGCACACCGATCCGGTCATCTCGCTCCGAGGCCCCCGCGATGCGGCGCGGTCGGGGCGCGCCGGGCCCCGCGGAGTGAAAGCATCATCAGCGACACGCGGAAAGCGGCACGACGGAGGAGACGCTTGACATGACCGAGGCATCGGGAGCTACGCGGCGCACGCCCGGCACACCGTGCTGGGTGAGCCTCATGGTGCACGGCCTCGGGACCACGGAGGACTTCTACGCCGATCTGTTCGGCTGGGAGTACGAGCCGGGCCCCGAACAACTCGGTCCGTACGTCCGGGCCCTGCTGGCCGGCCACGAGGTGGCGGGCATCGGCGAGATGCCGCCGGACCGGCATCTTCCGGTGGCCTGGACCACGTACCTCGCCACGGACGACGCCGACGCCACGGCCGAGGCGATCCGCTCCTGCGGCGGCACGGTCGCGGTGGGCCCGCTGGACGCCGGTATCGCGGGGCGGGTGGCGATCTGCTCGGACCCGCTGGGCGCGATCTTCGGGATCTGGCAGGCCGAGACCCACCTGGGCACCCGGCTGCACGGCGAGCCGGGCACCCCGGTCTGGAACGAGCTGATCACCCAGGACACGTCGACGGTCGGCAAGTTCTACGAGCACGTATTCGGCCACGAGGCGCAGACGCACGGCGCGGCCTCCGAGGAGTTCGACTACCTGACCCTGCGGCTGGAGGGCCGCCCCGTGGCCGCCGTACGGGGTGTCGGGCGCTCGCTGCCGCACGACCGGGGCCCGCACTGGATGGCGTACTTCGAGGTCGAGGACACCGACCGGGCGGCCGACCGGGTCACCGACCTCGGCGGCCGCGTCGTCGACCCGCCCCACGAGGGGCCCATCGGCCGGCAGGCCACGGTCGCGGACCCGGAGGGCGCGGTCTTCACCCTCGTCCGCTCTACCCGCGGCCCAGGGCGCGACGGATCGTGATGCCGTAGCGGACGCGCAGCCGGCGCAGCTCCCACAGTGAGAGCGCGGTCACCGAGAGGGGCGGCGCCAGCAGGAACAGCACGCGCACGGGGAGCGGTGCGTCGACGGGCGCGTCCTCGAAGAGCTGCACCACGAAGAGCGACCAGACCAGCACGGGCGAGAGCATCGGCGGCAGCACCTCGTGGACGTCGGCGGTCCGGAAGGCGTGGTGGACGCAGAGCACCGCCGAGGCGAGCGCGAAGGGGATGAGGAAGAGGCCGGCGATCGCCCCCAGGCCGTAGGCGAAGGTGCTCATGTGCGGCAGTCCGAACGACATCGCCAGGACGGTGGCGAGCAGTGCGCCGATGGCGGTGGCCGGACCGCGCAGCCGGGCCCGGTAGAAGGCGGGACCCGGCGGCCGGGCGGACAGGACGAAGGCGGCGAGCGCGAGCGGTCCGAGCACGAGCAGCAGCCCGGCGCTGATCAGCACCTCGGCGAACTTGTCCTCGATGACTCCGCCCGCGCCCTCCCGCAGCGGGTACGACAGCACCAGCCAGCATCCGGCGAGCAGGCCGATGGCGGTCCGGGCGATCTGCGCGCGCCGGATCGCCTCGTCCACGATCCGGTCGGGCCGCGCGGGCTGGTGGATCCGGGCGGCCAGATCGAAGGGCGCCCGCACCACCCGCACCCACCCGGGCCGCCGGACCGCGGCGGGCGCGTAAGCGGATCTGGATGTGGATGCCGATGCGGATCCGGGCGCTGGTCGGTATGAACTCAAGGCGTCGTTCCCCCGTGAAAAATGATGATCACCAACGCCAGGACCCTACCGAACCCGCCCTGGAGCCCGCCCAGTTATCCAGGCCGCCAGGGCCAGGCCGGGCAGCGTCAGGGATGGCAGGAGGATGTGGACGTCCACGAGGGACACCAGGGCCGCGCCCAGGGGCAGGGCCAGGGCGTTCGGGACGAAGATCAGGGTGTTGGCGGTGGCGGCCGTGCGGCCGAGGACCGCGTCCGGGGTCTCGCGCTGTACCGCCGTCAGGGCGGCGATCAGCACGCACGGCAGCCCGATGCCGATCGCCGCGCTGCACACCAGGGCCACCGCGTCGGACGGCAGGGCGCGGCCGCCGGAGCCCAGTGCGAACAGGGCGATGCCCAGGGCCGGGACCGTACGTCCGGGCAGGCGGCGCAGCAGCGGGCCGGCCGCGATCCCGGCGGCGACGGAACCGGCCCCCTGGGCGGCGTACAACACCCCTGCGTACGCCGGGGTGTGGCCCAGCACGTCGTCGGCGACGGCATAGATCAGGGCGCCGTTCAGTCCGGCCAGGAACATCACGGCCGCGCCCGCCACCACCAGCGGCCGCAGCACGGGCGAGTCCCGCAGGAACCGTGCTCCCGCCGTCAGTTGTGCGAAGCCCCGCTCGCCCGGCGACGGGCGCGCCGGCGGCTCCTCCCGTACCCGCAGGAGCGCGTAGACCCCCGCCGCCAGCGCGAAGGTGACCGCGTCGAGCAGCGCCACCGACGGTCCGCCGAACCGGGCGTACAGCCCCGCCCCCACCAGCGGCGCGACCAGCTTCATGCTCTCGTTGGCGGCGAGCCGCAGCCCGTTGAAGTGGCCGAGGATCCCCGGGCCGATCGCCTTGGGCAGCAGCGCGGCCTCGGCGGCCTCATGGACCGTGCCGGTCACCCCGTACAGCAGCAGGACGGCGAACAGCAGCCACACCCGCTGCGCGGAGTCGACCAGGAGCAGGACGGGCAGCAGCAGCGCCATCCCGAGGCTGAGCGCGACCAGGAGCCGCTGCCTCGGCATCCGGTCGGCCAGCGTCCCCAGCGCCGGGCCGGCGAGCATCGGCGCCCACATGGCGAAGACCGTCAGGGCCGCGAGACCGTCCGAGCCCGTCAGCGACTTCACCCAGATGCCCGCGGCCAGCCACATCGCGGTCGTGCCGAACCCCGACACAGCGACCCCGGACAGGTACAGCCGTGCGTTGCGGTCCCGCAGGACCCGTCCCGTCGTCCCGTTCATCACGCGGCCATCGTGCGGACTAAGGATGCCCGCCGGCATCGGGCAACCGCCCTACGCGCGGGGCGACGGCCGTGGCTCGATGAGCTGACGGATTGCCCGCGGGTCCGCAGGCCGGCCGGCGGGCGCTGCCTAGGGTGACGCTCCCGACCACGGAACAAGGGGGAACGTCCGCATGGGCACGTTGCGTTGGCTGACAGCCGGTGAGTCGCACGGACCGGCGCTGGTGGCGACGCTGGAAGGGCTGCCGGCCGGCGTTCCCGTCACCACCGGGCTGGTGGCCGGGCATCTGGCCCGGCGCCGGCTCGGCCACGGCCGCGGTGCCCGGATGGCGTTCGAGCAGGACGAGGTCACCTTCCTGAGCGGGGTGCGGCACGGGCTGTCCCTCGGTTCGCCCGTCGCGGTGGTGATCGGCAACACCGAGTGGCCGAAGTGGGACAAGGTCATGTCCGCCGATCCGGTGGATCCCGCCGAGCTGAGAAATACGGGCCGGGGCGCACCGCTCGCCCGCCCCCGGCCCGGGCACGCCGACCTCGCCGGGATGCAGAAGTACGGCTTCGACGAGGCCCGTCCGGTCCTGGAGCGGGCCAGTGCGCGGGAGACCGCCGCGCGGGTGGCGCTCGGCGCCGTCGCCCGGTCCTTCATCGAGGAGGCCGCCGGGATCGAGATCGTCTCGCACGTCGTGGAACTCGGCGCGGCCCAGGCCCCGTACGGCCGCTACCCGGTCCCCGGTGATGTGGAGGAACTCGATGCCGGTCCGGTGCGCTGTCTGGACGCCGACGCGAGCCGGGCGATGGTCGCGGAGATCGACGCGGCGCACAGACGCGGCGCAACGTCGAGTCGTACCTCGCCCACCTGCGGATCCGCTGAGAACCCCGCACCCGGGCCCGCTGATCTGACGGACTAGCAGGCCGGGTATTGTCCGCTCCCGTTCACCCCGGTGAGGGTGGGCACAGCACCTGCGGGAAGCGCCTCCTCCGTCAGCCACGGCCGGGGCGCCGCCGCACACAACTGGAGGTATTTTCCATGTCTGAGCCGCTCCGCGTCGCAGTCATCATCGCTAGTGTCCGTGACGGCCGGTTCGGCCCGACGATCGCGAACTGGTTCACGGGTGTCGCCCGTGAGCGGGGGAGCCTGGACATCGACGTGATCGACCTGATCGAGCACGACCTGCCGAACCAGCTGTCGGCCACGCCCTCGGAGGCCACCCAGGCCGTCCTCGCCGGCGTCTCGCCCCGGCTGGCGCAGGCCGACGCGTTCGTCGTCGTCACGCCCGAGTACAACCACTCGTTCCCGGCCTCGCTGAAGTCGCTGATCGACTGGCACACCACCGAGTGGCAGGCCAAGCCGGTCGGCTTCGTCTCCTACGGCGGCATGGCGGGCGGCATGCGCGCCGTCGAGCACCTGCGCCAGGTCTTCGCCGAGTGCCACATGGTCACGGTCCGCGACACCGTCGGTTTCCACGGTCCGTGGGGCCAGTTCGACGAGCAGGGCGGCCTCATCGACCCGACCGAGGCGAACTCCGCGGCCAAGACGCTCCTCGACGCCCTGGAGTGGTGGGGCACCGCGCTCAAGGACAAGAAGGCGCAGGCGCCGTACGGCAGCTGACCGGCTGCCGCGCGACCCACCCCCACACGCTGACCGGCCACCCACCCGGGTGCCTTAGGGCGACACCCCCCTGGGGGTGTCCGGCCATGATCCGCCGGACACCCTCAGGAGCACCGCACATGAGCTTACGCACGCCCACCGCCCGGCCCGGCGCGAAGGACACCGCCGCCCCCGACCGGCCCGCCCCCCGTCCTGAGCGGTCCGTCGCCCCCGTGGTGACGGCGATCTCGCTGCTCGGGATGCTGGTGGTGGGCCAGCTGTACGTGGCGATCCCGCTGCTCCCCGAGGTCGGGCGGGCCTGGGGCGTGGACCAGGCGTCGGCCACCTGGGCGACCTCCGCGTACGCGGCGACGTACGCGGTCATCTCGCTGTTCAGCGGCGCGCTCGCCCGGCGCTTCGGCACCCGGACGGTGCTGGTCGCGGGGGTGGCCGCGCTCGCGGCGGCGACGGCCTGCGTGCCGCTGGCCGAGTCCTTCGGGGCGGGGCTGTCGCTGCGGGCCGCGCAGGGCCTGTTCGCCGGCGTGTACGTCCCGCTCGTGTACGCCTACCTGAACGCGCACGTCCCGGCGTCGAAGCTGCCGACCGCGCTGACGATCGTCTCCGCCTGCATGGCCGGGACGATCGTGATCGGGCAGGTGGAGTCGCAGCTGCTGGCTGCGGTCGTCGGATGGCGCGGCACCTTCTGGGTGACCGCGCCGCTGCTGTTGGCGGGGGCGCTCGTCCTGCGCCGGGTGCTGTCTGCGGTGGATCCGGCGCGGACCGCGGACCGGGCCTCGGCGCCCGGCGGCGGGCCCGGCAGGCTGTGGAAACGCCTGCTGCCGCTGTACGTCGTCGGCCTCACCTGCTCCACCACCATGACCGCCGTCTACACGAGCGTGCAGCTCTACGGTCCCCCCGAGCTCGTCGGCGACGGCCAGGCGATGCTGATGCTGCGCGCCACCGCCATTCCCGCGCTCGTGCTGGGCGTGCTGGTGGCGCCGCTGCTGGGGCGGATCCCGGCGCGGCCGCGCGGAGCGGGTGCGTTCGCGGTGGCCGCGGCGGGCATCTGCGGTGCCGGGCTGTTCGGCGGCACCACCGCCGGGCTGGCCACGTCCATGTTCGTCTTCATGCTCGGCGTCGCCGCGATCGGCCCCGCCGTGGTACAGGAGATCGGCACCGCGGCCGGCACGGCCCACGGGGTCATGGCGACCGCCTTGTACGGCTTCACCCTCAACATCGGCGGCGGGCTGGGCGCGCAGCTCCCCCTCGCGTTCGGTGAGGTCAGGGGCGTCGGGCTGTTCATGTCGGCGCTGCTCGGGGGGTGTGTGGTGCTGCTGGTGGTGAGCGGCCGCCGCCCGGCCCCGGCCCGGCCCGCGGTCCCGCCGACCTGACGGACTGGCCACGCGGTCCTCGGCAGGGCTCGGTGCACGGAACAGGATCGTCACAAGGCCCCGGCACCTGGCAGTCCGGATCTGAGCGGGGGCGGTCGAAAGGGAGTTCCACACGTCATGACGAACATCGCTGTCATCTACTACTCGTCCACCGGCTCCACGCACAAGCTGGCCGAGGCCGCCGCCGAGGGGGCCGAGAAGGCCGGCGCGGAGGTCCGTCTGCTGCGCATCGCGGAGATCGCGCCGAACGGTGAGGCCGCGAGCCGCGAGGGTGCGGCCGGCCACCAGGACGCCACCCAGGACATACCCGTGGCCACCCTGGCGGACCTGGAGTGGGCCGATGGCATCCTGCTCGGCACGCCGGTGCACTTCGGGCTCGCCGCCCCGCAGCTGATGCACTTCATCAACTCCACCTCCAAGCTGTCCATCGAGGGCAAGCTCCTCAACAAGGCGGTCTCCGCCTTCGCTTCGGGCTCCGCGGCGCACGGCGGCCAGGTCTCCGCGATCCTCGCCCTGCACAACGCGATCACCCACTGGGGCTCGGTCATCGTCTCCACCGGATCGGTGGACCCGGTCCTGTACAAGCCGAAGAACGGCAACCCGTACGGTGCCTCCGCCGTCGTCGGCGGCAACCCGGGCCAGGTCCCGGAGGAGAACCTGGAGGCCGCCGCCTTCCAGGCGCGCCGCACCCTCGAGGTCGCCTCCGTCATGAAGACCCTGGACGCCCGGTGATCTCCGACGTACTGGCCACGGCCTACCTGGCGCGGATCGGGGCCTCGCGCCCCGCCGAGGCGAACCTCGCGGCGCTGGCCGAGTTGACCGAACGGCACGTCCTCACCGTCCCGTTCGAGAACCTCGACTACCACCTGGGGCAGGAAGTCCACCTGGACGAGCGGGTCGTCGAGAAGATCGTGCACCAGGGACGCGGCGGCGCCTGCTACGAGGTGAACCCGGCCTTCGGGCTCCTCCTGGAGGCGCTCGGCTACCAGGTGGAGATCCTCTCGGCGCGGGTCCGCCGCCCCGACGGGCTGGGCGCTCCGCTGGGCCACCTGGCGCTGCGCGTGACCGTGGCGGGCGACGCGTACCTCGTGGACGTCGGCTTCCGCCGCAACCCGCGGCGGCCGCTGCTGCTGGGCACCGAGGCCGTGCAGTACGACCCGGACGGCGCCTTCCGCTTCGGGTCGCCGGACCAGGGCGAGTTCGACCTGATCCGGGACGGCGAGCCGATGTACCGGGTGGACGGACGGGCCCGTGAGCTGGCCGAGTTCAGGCCGTCGCTGTGGTGGTTCCGCACCTGCCCCGACTCGCCGTTCCTCCAGGACGTGTTCTGCTCCCTGCCCACGGTCGAGGGCCGCGTCACGCTGAAGGGCCGGACCCTGACCCGGCGCGTGCACGACGAGGTCCTGGTGGAGCACCTCAGCGACGACATCGAGGTGTTCGAGGCCTACCACAAGCACTTCGGGATCACCCTGGACCGGCTGCCCGCCGAGCCGGTACGGCCGGAAGGGTCCCGCGGCATCGCCGTCGAGTAGCACCCTGCCGGGGCCCCACGCGCCGCTCCGCCCGCGGCCGCCCCGCACCTCCCTCCCCCCGCTCACCCATCCCCTTCCCATTGGACTTCACCCCCCTCATCAGGAGCCACGATGACCGCGTCTGTCACCGCGCCCGTCACCGAGCCGTCGGAACTTCCCAACGCCTTCCTGCGTGCCTTCAACGCACGCGACCTGGAAGCCATCGACCACCTCTTCGAGCCGGAGGCGGTACGTGTCCTCACCCCGGGCGAGGTGGTGACCGGGGACGGCCGGCGCGCCGCGACCGCGAGTTTCCTGGCACTCGGGATTCCGATGAAGCTCTCGGTGCGGCACTGCTACGAATACGGCGATCTGGCACTGCTGTTGTGCGACTACCTGATCAAGGGCGCCAAACCGGACGGGACTTCCGTACACCACGAGGGCACGGCCACGGACGTGGTGCGCCGCGGCGCCGACGGCGTCTGGCGCTACGCGATCGACAATCCGCCGGGCATCGACCGCGAGACCGCGAAGCCCTGACGTCCCGCAATCCCGCATTCCGAACGAAGAGAGAATGAAAAGCCCATGACCAATGTCGCCATCGTCTATTACTCCGCCACCGGAAACATCCACAAGCTCGCGGTGGCCGCCGCCGAGGCCGCGGAGAAGGCCGGTGCCCAGGTCCGGCTGCGCCGCGTGGCCGAGATCCAGGAGACCACCCTCGCGCCCAACTACACCGCGTGGACGGAGGCGTACGAGGAGCACACCGGCGGCAGCAGCCGCGAGGTGGAGATCGCCACCATCGACGACCTGGACTGGGCCGACGCGGTCATCTGGGGAACCCCCGGACGCTACGGCGCGATGGCCGGCCCGCTCAAGCACTTCATCGACCAGACCTTCGAGCTGCACGCCCGGGCCGGTCTGAAGAACAAGGCCATGTCCTCGTTCACCTCGACGGGCACGCAGCACGGCGGCCAGGAGTCGACCATCCTGTCGCTGTCGAACGTCTTCTACCACTGGGGCGCGATCATCGTGCCTCCGGGCGTCACCGACCCGATCCTGCTCGCGCCGAGCAACGGCAACCCGTACGGCGTGAGCGCCACGTCCGGCCTGCAGGCCGTCCCCGGCCACCTCGCGCAGAACGTGACCGAGGACAACATGGCGGCGGTCGGCTACCAGACCGTGCGCACGATGGAGATCGCCGCGGCGATCAAGCAGGGGCTCGCCAAGTAGTCCGGCGCGGCACCGGCACGTGGAGAAAAGCCCGAAGCGGGATTCCCGCTTCGGGCTTTTCCCTGTGCGCCACCTACGGGTTCAGGCCGTGGCCGGTGACTTGATTCCGTCGAGCTGACACAGTGAAAGTGCTGCTGTTGGGCCCGCGGACCGCCGGTGCGAACGTGAATACATGCCCCGGATTCCCAAGAACAAGACGCCGCTCTACCTCGGCCTGGTGGCCGAGGAGGCCGCCGCCCAGTTCGGCGCCAATACCATTACGCTCGACCGCGTCATGGACGCCCTCCCGGAGGTCGGCCAGGTCCTGACGGTCAGCCACTTCGCCGAGCTGATCGCCGAAATGGCCAACCGCCTGTGGGCGACCGGTGTCCGGCCGAGCGACCACGTCGTCATCCACAAGACCAACAATTTCGACATCACGCTCTTCGCCTGTGCGACGGCCCGCGTCGGCGCCGTCCCCGTGATGCTCTCCGCCCACCTGGACGGGGAGACCATCAACGCGCTGCTCCAGCGTCTGCCCTCCCCCACCCTCCTGACGGACGCCGCCAAGCTGCTCGGCTCGCTGGCCGGTTCTCCGCTGGACGAGCTCACCGCGCGGGTCATCTCCGTCACCGAACCGGTCGAGGGGGCCATCACCCTGGGCGACCTGGCCGGCGCCCCCGAGCGTGCGCCGGTGACCCTGCACCCCGACTCGCACGCGATCATGACGCACACCTCGGGGACCACCGGCATCCCGAAGCTCGTGGTGCACTCCGCCCGTTCCATCGGATCGCGCTACCGCTGGCAGGACAAGGTCGTCAGCCTGCTGCGCCAGCGTGAGCCGATCCTGATGCACGTCAGCTACGTGCACTCGCGCATGTACCCCGGCATCGCCGCGATGATGCTGCGCAACAAGCCGATGGTGTTCCTGGACGACGCCGAGCCCGGCAAGGTCGCCGACGCGATGGCCAAGTACCGTCCCGGCGTCTTCGAGACGCACCCCAACTCCTTCCTGGAGTGCGAGTCGATCCTCGACGACCCGCGCAAGCCGTTCTCCACGGTCCGCTTCTACAACAGCACCTTCGACGCCATCCACCCCGGCACGATGGACAAGTTCCTGCGCGCCTCGGAGCGTACGAACCCGGTCTTCCTCCAGGTCTACGGCCAGAGCGAGTGCGGCCCCCTGGTGGCCCGCCCGTACACCCGCAAGACCGTCATGAAGGCCGACGGCCGCTGCCAGGGCTACTCGACCCCGGGCATCACCAAGTACCGCCTGGTGCCCCGCAACGGCAAGAAGCCCTCCCGCGAGAACCCCGGCTACATCGACGTGCAGACCGCCGGCCGCGCCCTGACCTACTACGGCGAGGGCGAGCGCTTCGAGAAGCAGCTCGACGGCGACTGGTGGCGCGGCGGCGACGTCGGCTACCGCACCAAGTGGGGCTGCCTGCACCTGCTCGACCGCGAGGTCGACCAGATCCCGACCATCCACTCCACCCTCGAGGTGGAGGACACCGTCCTGCACCGGCTGCCCGAGCTCACCGAGCTCATCATCGTGCCGGGCCCGAAGCAGGAGCCGGTGCCCGTCGTCTGCACCAAGGACGACGCACCGCTGGACCTCGCCCGCTGGAGCCGCGCCATCGCGGACCAGTCGGACATGGCCGATCCGATCCAGATGAAGCTGAACGAGCTTCCGCGGACGGCCACCGCCAAGATCAAGCGCCTCGAGCTGGCCCGTCGGCTGGCCGACCAGGTGACCCACGAACTGGCTTCCTGACCAGAACTCGCCACCGCCGGGCGCCGAGCCCCCGACACGGGGGCTCACCCCCGGCGTCCGGCACCGCACCATCCTCCGCAGTTCCCCCGATCCGACACCCCGGAGACGCAGACACCATGTCCTCGACCCCCATCGCCCAGGACGGCCGCCGCAAGCGCCTCGGCCTGACACTGGCCCTGCTGGCCTTCGCCCAGCTGATCATCTCCATCGACTACAACATCGTCTACGTGGCCCTCCCGGACATCGGTTCCGGGCTCGGCTTCTCCGCCCAGACCCTCCAGTGGGTCGTCAGCGCCTACGCCGTCGCCTTCGGCGGATTCCTCCTCCTCGGCGGCCGTGCCTGCGACCTGTTCGGCCCGCGGCGCATGTTCGTCCTCGGGCTCGGCCTGTACGCCGGCTCCTCGCTCCTCGGCGGTCTCGCCACCTCGCCGGAGGTGCTCATCGCGGCCCGCGCGATCCAGGGCATCGGCGGCGCCTTCCTCTTCCCGGCCACCCTCACCCTGGTCTCCACCAGCTTCGCGGAGGGCAAGGAGCGCAACCGCGCCTTCGCCGTCTGGGGCACCGCCGGCGGCAGCGGCATGATCGTCGGCTCGCTGCTCGGCGGCGTGCTCACCGAGTCCTTCGGCTGGGAGTCCGTCTTCTACGTCAACGTGCCGCTGGCCGGCATCGCGATGCTGCTGGCCTTCCCGCTCATCAAGCCCGACACCAAGAACAGCAGCGGCCGTAGCTTCGACCTGCTGGGCGCGCTGACCTCCACCATCGGTATCACCGCTGTCGTCTTCGCCCTCGTCCAGGGTCCCGAGTCCGGCTGGGCCTCCTCCACCGTCCTCGGCGCCCTCGCCCTCGGTGTGGTCCTCCTCGTCGCCTTCTTCGTCATCGAGAAGAACTCCGCCGACCCGCTGCTGCCGCTGACCCTCTTCAAGAACCGCAACCTCACCACCGCCGTCGGCGTGACCTTCTTCTACATGGCCACCTTCGGCACCCTGCTGTACTTCCTCACCGTCTACTTCCAGGGCGTCCACGGCTACAGCCCGCTGGGCACCGGTATCGCCTTCCTGGTCCCGATGGTCGCCATCGCCATCGGCGCCCAGACCGCTGGTGGCCTCGCCACCAAGCACGGCATCCGCGCCATCATGGTCGCCGCGATGGTCATCGGCGTCGTCGGCACCGCGATCCTCGGCTTCACCATGGCGACCGACGCCTCGTACTGGATCCTCGTCCCCGGCCTGATCATCATGGGCCTGGGCCAGGGCGCCGGCTACACCCTGATGTTCGGTGCCGCCGCGATCGGCGTCGCCCCCGAGGACCAGGGCATCGCCTCCGGTGTCGCCTCCACCACCCAGCAGATCGGTGGCGCCGTCGGCCTCGCCGTCCTGGTCGCCATCGCCAACTCCGGTCTGGAGGGCCAGACCGGTGAGGCGCTCCGCACCGCCACCACCGACGGTCTGCGCACGGCGGTCTTCATCGCCGCCGCCGGCATCGTCATCACCGCGCTGATCGCCCTGGGCCTGAAGAAGCCCGAGCAGCAGGCGGCTCCGGCCGCCTCGGCCGAGCGCGCGCCGGAGACCGCCGGAGTCTGACGGTCCGCCGTCAGGACCGACGCCGACGGCGAGGGCCCCTACCCGATCGGGTAGGGGCCCTCGCCGTTGGCGTCCTGCGTCAGGAGCTTGCGAGCAGGGCCTCGGCGGAGTCGGGGAGTTCACGGCCCAGCAGGGAGCGCAGCAGCGGATAGGCGGCGGCGTCCCCGGCGAGGATCCCGCCGAGCAGGCTGTCGCCCTCCGAGTCGAGGACGAGCTTCGCGTACACGTCGCCGCCCGCGGATTCCCGTACGAACTCCAGCGCTCCCGGTGTCTGCGCGTGGGCGTCGCCGAAGGAGGCGACGTCCACGCCCATCAGCTTGAGCTTGGTGGACATGTCGGCGCCCGGGAAGCGGGTCGGGCCGTCGCCGAGGAGCTGGCCGGCCACGGCCTCCGCCATCCGGTACCCGGGGGCGACCAGGCCGTAGCAGCGGCCCTCCACGGCCGCGCACTCGCCGATGGCCCAGACGGCCGGGTCGGGCGTGCGGCAGTGGTCGTCGACGAGGAACCCGCCGCGCTCCCCGCGCGGGAGGCCGGCGGGCTCGGCGAGGGAGTCGGCGGGCCGGACTCCGGCGGAGAAGACGACGAGGCCGGTCTCGACGGACGTGCCGTCCGCGAACACCAGGCGTGCCACCCGGCCGTCCGGGCCCGCCTCGATGTGGCTGGTCACGACGCCCAGGTGGGTGGTCACGCCGAGGCGGCCGACGAGCCGGTCGAGCACCCGTCCGCCGCCCTCGTCGACCTGGACCGGCATCAGCCGCGGTGCCATCTCCACGACGTGCGGGGAGAGTCCCAGCGACCGCAGGCCGTTCGCGGCCTCCAGACCGAGCAGGCCGCCGCCGATCACCACCCCTGTGGTGGTGCGGGCGGCGGCCTCACGGATCGTTTCGAGGTCGTCGAGGGTGCGGTACACGCAGGCTCCGGGCAGGTCCCGGCCGGGCACGGGCGGGACGAAGGGCACGGAGCCGGTGGCGAGGACGAGGACGTCGTAGGCGAGGTGCTCCCCGTCCTCCAGGGCCACGGTGCGGGCCGCCCGGTCAATGCCGACAGCCCTGGTGGAGTGACGGAACTCCACCAGGGCGTCTTCGTACAGTTCTGGTTTCACCAGGCTCAGCGCGGCGGGGGGCACGCGGTCCAGGGCGGACGAGAGTCTGACCCGGTCGTAGGCGGGGTGGCTCTCGGCGCCGAGGACCACCACCTTCCAGGTGCCGTCCCGGTCACGGGAGCGGACCTCCTCGACCAGGCGGTGGCCGGTCATTCCGTGGCCGATGACGACGAGGGTGCGGTGGGTCATGCGGTGCCGTCCTTTGAGTACGCACGTGGTTCAACTGCCGGTCGTGGCAGCGTTACTGGCCGCCAGGGAGACACAGATCGCCTCCACCTGGCGGGTGCAGCCGCCACAGCCCGTGGTGGCGCGGGTGGCGGCGGCGAGTTCGGGGAGCCCGCGCGAGCCGGCGTGCCAGGCCTCGGTGAGGTCCTGGTGCGTGACGTTGTTGCACAGGCACACGACGGTGCCGGGGCACATCTCGGTGGGCCCGGCCTTGGCCACCCGGGGGGCGCGGCCCAGCAGCAGGCTCAGCCGGTCACGGGGGACGGGCAGGTCGTGGACGTACAGCTCGGTGGCGGTGGCGATGGCCCGGTCGAAGCCGAGCAGCACTCCGGCGACGATGCGCTCGCCGGTGAGCTCCAGGCGGGCGTAGCGGGAGTTCGCGGGGTCGTTGAGGGTGACCGCCTCCTCGGCGGGGGTGCTGCCCGGGATGCCGAGGACGACGAGGCCGGGGCCCGCGATACGGGGACGCAGCACACGGCGGGCGGCGGCCACGCCGCGTTCGCCGGTGGCGAGATGGCGGGCCAGGGCTTCGGCCTGCGCCCAGCCGGACGCCAGGGAGCCGCCGCGGCGGCCGCGGTGCTCGGCGCAGTCGCCCAGTGCGTGGATCAGCGGGTCGTCGGTGCGCAGGCGGTCGTCGACGACGATGCCGGTGCGGACGCTCAGGCCCGCGGCGCGGGCCAGCCCGGTCTCGGGCAGGACGCCGGTGCAGACCAGGAGGGTGGCGACGGGGAGGGTGCGGCCGTCGGCGACGGTGAGGGAGCCGGGTGCGTAGCCGGTGGCCTCCTGGCCGGTGACGACCTCGACTCCGGCGGCCGTGAGGCGGTCGGTGACGAGGGCCCCGGCGGTCCGGTCGAGCAGGTGGTCCATGGGCCAGGGGCCGGGGTGGACGAGGGTGACCGGCCGGCCCTTGGCGGCCAGCGCGAACGCCGCCTCCATGCCGAGGGATCCGGCGCCCAGGACGGTCACGGGGGTCCGTGCGGCCACGGCCGACGGATCGGTGAGGCGGGCGCAGTCGGCGAGCGTACGGAGCGTGGCGACGCCCGTGGCCTGGGCTCCGCCGGAGGTGCGCAGGCCGGGCAGGTCCGGCAGCAGCGGGGTCGCGCCGGTCGCCAGGACCAGCCGGCGGTACGGGAAGGCCTGCCCGTCGGCGGTGTGCACCCGGCGGCCGGCGCGGTCGATGCGGACGGCGCAGGCACCGGTGTGGACACGGGTGTCGCCGGGCGGCGGGGGAAGTTCCATCGCCGCGGGCGGGAGGCTCCCGTCGAGGGCGGAGGTGAGCAGCGCCCGGTGGTAGGCGGGGACGTCTTCGGCGCCCAGGACCGTGACGGGGTCCTGGCAGCCGGCGTGCCGCAGCCGGTCGACGAACTGGTGGGCGGCCGGTCCGTTGCCGATGACGAGGATCGGGTCGGCCGGGCGGGTGCCGGGCCCGGTCGTGGTCATGATCGGGCCCCCTCGGGGATCGCGGCCGTGTCGGGCAGGACCGCCCCGGCCGGGAGCGGGTCGGTGGTGACGGGTGTGAGGCGGACCGCGCAGACCTTGAACTCGGGCATCCGGCTGCGGGGGTCGAGCGCGTCGTTGGTGAGCAGGTTGGCCCGGCCCTCGCCGGGGAAGTGGAACGGCAGGAAGACCGTGTCGGTGCGCAGCGTCGGGTCGAGGCGGACCCGGGCCAGGGTGGAACCGCGGGCCGAGGTCACCCGGGCGTGGCCGCCGTCGGTGAGGCCCGCGCGGGCCGCGGTGTCGGGGTGCACCTCGACGTGCGTCTCCGGGGCGGCGGCCGTCAGCTGGGGCACCCGGCGGGTCTGCGCGCCGGACTGGTACTGGGCCAGTACCCGCCCGGTGGTGGCGTACAGGGGATGCTCGGCGTGCGTCTCCTCGGCGGGTGGGCGGTGCTCGACGTCGGCGAAGCGGGCGCGCCCGTCGGGGTGGGCGAACCGCTCAAGGAAGAGCCGCGGGGTGCCGGGGTGTTCTTCGGCGTCGGCATCGGCATCGGCGGGGGCAGGAGTCCGGGGGCAGGGCCAGTGCAGGGCCTCCCCCGCGTCGAGCCGCTCGTAGCTGATGCCCGAGTAGTCGGCGGGGCCGCCGGCCGAAGCCTTCCGCAGCTCCTCGAAGACGGCCCGCGGTTCGGTCGGGTAGCGCTCGGGCAGGTCGCCCAGTCTGGTGGCGAGGGACCGCAGGACGTCGAGGTCGGAACGGGTCCCGGGGGGCGGGTCGAGGAGCCGGCGGCGGCGCAGGACGCGGCCTTCGAGGTTGGTCATGGTGCCCTCCTCCTCGGCCCACTGGGTGACGGGAAGCACCACATCAGCCATGCGGGCGGTCTCGGAGGGCACGAAGTCGGCGACGACGAGCAGGTCGAGCGAGGCCAGCCGGGCGGCGACCCGCGCGGAACGGGGCGCGGACACCACCGGGTTGGCGCCGAAGACGAGGAGGGCGCGGGGGCCGGTCTCGGTGCCGAGGGCGTCGAGGAGTTCGTAGGCGCTGCGGCCCGGCCCGGGGAGGGCGGCCGGGTCGATGCCCCAGACCCGGGCCACGTGGGCGCGGGCGGCCGGGTCGGTGATCATGCGGTAGCCGGGCAGCTGGTCGGCCTTCTGGCCGTGCTCGCGGCCGCCCTGGCCGTTGCCCTGGCCGGTGAGGCAGCCGTAGCCGCTGCCCTCGCGGCCGGGCAGGCCGAGGGCGAGGGCCACGTTGATGAAGGCGGCGACGGTGTCGGTGCCCTTGCTGTGCTGCTCGGCGCCGCGCCCGGTGAGGACGTACGCGCGGGGGGCGGCGGCGAGCAGCCGGACGGCTTCGCGCTGGTCGCTGACCGGTACGCCGGTGACCTTCTCGACGCGCTCGGGCCACCAGGAGGCGGCGCGCTTCCACGCGGCGTCGAAGCCGTCGGTGCGCCGGTCGACGTACGCCCGGTCGGTGTGGCCCTCGACGACGAGGATGTGGAACAGGCCCAGGGCGAGGGCGAGGTCGGTGCCGGGGCGCGGCTGGAGGTGCAGGGCGGCGCGCTCGGCGGTGGGGGTGCGGCGCGGGTCGATGACGATCAGCCGGGCGGCGGTGAGGTGCCGCATCAGCGGGGGCATCGTCTCGGCGGGGTTGGCGCCGGCGAGGAGGACGGTGTCGGCGGAGCCGAGGTCGGTGACGGGGAAGGGGAGTCCGCGGTCGAGGCCGAAGGCGGCGTTCCCGGCGGCGGCGGCCGACGACATGCAGAAGCGGCCGTTGTAGTCGATCTGGCTCGTGCCGAGGGCGACGCGGGCGAACTTGCCGAGCAGGTAGGCCTTTTCGTTGGTGAGGCCGCCGCCGCCGAAGACGCCCACGGCGTCGGGGCCGTGCTCGGCGCGGAGCCGGGCGAGGGAGGCGGCGACCGTGTCGAGGGCGGTGTCCCAGCCGGTGGGGCGCAGCGTCCCGGAGGCGTCGCGGACCAGCGGGGTGCGGAGCCGGTCGGGTGTGCCGAGCAGGGCGGGGGCGGTCCAGCCCTTCTGGCACAGGCCGCCCCGGTTGACGGGGAAGTCGGGGTCGGGCTCGACGGTGGCCGCGTGCGCGGGCGGCCCGCCGGCGGGGCCCGGGACGGCGCTGAGCCGGGTGCCGCACTGGAGGGCGCAGTAGGGGCAGTGCGTCGCCACCTGGCGGGGCGGCGCCGGCACGTGCTCGGTGTCACGCATGGACGGACTCCGCGCGTCGGGGTTCGGCGGGGGCGCCGGCGGTGGCCCGGGCCGCGGCGGCGCCGGCTCGCTCGCGGCGGACGTAGACGACCCAGGTGACGAGGGCGCAGACGGCGTAGTAGCCGAGGAAGGACAGGAACGCGGCCGTGCCGTCGCTCGCGCCGCCGCTGTAGGAGCCGCGGAAGGCCAGGTTGACGGCGACTCCGCCCAGCGCCCCGACCGCTCCGGCGATGCCGACGGCGGCGCCGGACAGCTTGCGTGCGGTGGCGAAGGCCTGGGTGGCGTCGCCGCCGGCGACGATGCGGGCTTCGGCGTCGCGGGCGAAGGCGGTGGGGATCAGCTTGTACGTGGAGCCGTTGCCGATGCCGCTGAGGACGAACAGCGCGGTGAATCCGGCGATGAAGATCGGCAGGGAGTTCCGCGCCGAGGCCACGAGGAGGACCGCGGTTCCGGCGCCCATGCCCGCGAAGGTGAGCAGGGTGACGCGGGCGCCGCCGAACTTGTCGGCGAGCCAGCCGCCGAAGGGGCGGGAGAAGGAGCCGAGCAGGGGGCCGAGGAAGGTGTACGAGGCGGCCTGGAGCGGGGTGGAGCCGAACTGCGTCTGCAGGACCAGCCCGAAGGCGAAGCCGTAGCCGATGAAGGAGCCGAAGGTGCCGACGTAGAGGAGGGAGATCCACCAGGTGTCGTGGTGGGCGAGGGCCTGGCGCTGGGCGCCCGGCTCGGCCCGGACGGCGGCGATGTTGTCCATCTTCACCGCGCACAGCAGGGAGATGAGCACGATGAGCGGCAGGTAGACGGCGGCGACGTAGGCCGGGTGGGTGTCGCCGACGGTGGAGATGACGAGCAGGCCGAGCAGCTGGACCGCCGCGACGCCGAGGTTGCCGCCGCCGGCGTTGAGGCCGAGGGCCCAGCCCTGCTGGCGGCGGGGGAAGAAGCTGGTGATGTTGGTCATGGAGGAGGCGAAGTTGCCGCCGCCGACCCCGCCGACCGCACTGATCAGCAGGAACACCCACAGCGGGGTGCCGGGCTGCTGGATGAACCAGACGGTCGCCAGGGTGGGGACGAGCAGGATCGCCGAGGCGAAGACGGTCCAGTTGCGGCCGCCGAAGCGGGTGACGGCCCAGCTGTACGGCGGGCGCAGGAGGGCGCCGACGAGGGTGGGGGTGACGACGAGGAGGAACTTCTCGTCGGGCGCGAAACCGAGGCCGATCTCGGGCGTCATGAACAGGACGAGGACCGACCACATGCTCCAGATGGAGAAGCCGATGTGTTCGGAGGCTACGGACAGAAAGAGGTTGCGGCGTGCGATGCGCTTGCCGCCGCGCTCCCAGTACTGCTCGTCCTCGGCGTCCCAGTCCTCGATCCAGCGTCCCTTGGCTGATCTCGTCGCACTCATCTGACCTGTTCTCCCTTGGTTCTCGGGCGGTTGGGGTGGGGCACGGCGTTCAGCGACGCCCCACCGGCTGTACGTCGGCCAGGGCGCGGTCGACGAGGGCGCCCGCCGCGCCGAGGTAGCCGGCCGGGTCGCACAGCCGGGCGACGGCGGCGGTGTCGAGCCCGTGCCCCGGCAGTTGTGCCAGTACGGCGCCCAGGGTCTGCCCGTTCGCCGCGGCGGCGGCCGAGGCGTCGCTGAGCAGCTGCTTCGCGGCGGCCTTGCCGAGCAGCGGGGCAAGCCTGGCGGCGATGCGCTCGGAGACGATCTGGCCGCCGGTGAGGTCGAGGTTCTCGCGCATCCTCGCGGCCCGGACCTCCAGGCCCTCGGCCAGCTCGACCGCGGTGTGCGCCGCTCCGCCGGTCAGCCGCAGGGCTTCGCGCAGCAGCTGCCATTCGGCGTGCCAGACGCCCCCGGAGCGCTCGTCCTCGGTGACCAGGCACTGCGTCAGACCGGCGGCGATCACCGGGACCTGGAGGGCCGCGGCGCGGATCAGGGTGGCGAGTACGGGGTTGCGCTTGTGCGGCATCGCGGAGGAGCTGCCGCGTCCGGCGGTGGTCGGCTCGGTGACTTCGCCGACCTCGGTGCGGGTCAGTGACTGCACGTCGACGGCGATCTTGCCGAGGGCTCCGGCGGTGAAGGCCAGCGCGGCGGCGAGGTCGGCCATCGGGGTGCGCAGCGCGTGCCAGGGCAGGACGGGGCGGGCGAGTCCGGTCTCGCCGGCGAAGGCGTCGACGAGCCGGTCCAGGTAGGGGTGTTCGCCGTCGTCAGCCCCTTCGGGGCGGTCGATGTCGGCGTACTCCAGGTACCCGGCGAGGGTGCCGGCCGCCCCGCCGAGGGAGACGGGCAGGCCGTCTTCGAGGAGGCGGGCCAGCCGGGCGTCGGCGTCGAGGACGAGGCGGCGCCAGCCGGCGGCCTTGAGGCCGAACGTGGTGGGCACGGCGTGCAGGGCCAGGGTGCGGCCGGGCATCGGGGTGTCGCGGTGGGCGCCGGCCAGGACTGCCAGGGCCCGCGCGGTGCGCGCCAGGTCGGCGCGGACCAGGCGCAGGGTCCGCGCGGCCACCAGCATGGCACCGGTGTCGAAGATGTCCTGGCTGGTGGAACCGCGGTGGACGTACTCCGCGGCCTGCGGGTCGCGTCGGCGGACGGCCGCGGTGAGCGCCTGGACCAGGCCGACGACCGGGTTGGCGGTCTCCCGCGCGGCGAGGGCGAGGGCCCGGAGGTCGAAGTTCCCGGCCCGGGCGGTCTCGGTGATGGTGTCCGCGGCGGCCTTCGGCAGGGTGCCGAGTTCCGCCTGGGCCCGGGCCAGGGCGGCCTCGGCGTCGAGCATGGCCTGGAGCCATGCCCGGTCGCCGACGGCCGCCTCGGCCGGGGTGCCGGCCCGCACGGGTGAGAGCAGGCCGGCGTCCTCCAGGTGGGCCCCCTCAGAGGGCTCGGTCATACGATCACACCGGGCAGCTGGTCGTCGGCTGCCTCCCTGCTGATGGGGCGGATCCCCGCGGGTGCGTGCGCGACGGGCGGCAGGGCCAGCACGGCGCGGGCGATGGCGTCGGAGTCCCCGAGGGTCACGGAGTCCACGCCGGGCCGGATGCCGGCGGCGGTGACCCAGTGGACGGACTCGGTGGGCACTCCGTACGCGAACCGGCGCGGGTGGGCCGTGCCGCGGGCGTCGATGAGCCGGTACGGGCGCTCGGTGACCGCGAGACCGCCGGTCTGGTAGCCGCCCTGGCCGCCGGTGATGACGTACGGCTTGGCCTGGTCGGTGTCCAGCAGGTGCTGGAGCAGCGGGTCGGCCGTGCGCCGCAGGTCGGGCTCGGGCAGCCGGGCCTCGATGAGGACCTGCGCCTTGATCACGGCGCCCGGAACGGTGCTGGACACGGCCTGGTACGTCTGCGTGTCGGGGTCGATGCGGACCTGGGTGCCGGGGCCGGTGAGGGTGAGGATGCCCGCCTCGATCAGGGCGATCATCTCCTCGATGCGGGTGGCCGGCGGGCCGATGGAGAGGAAGCCGTTGAGCGGGGTGTACCAGCCTTCGAGGTCGTCGCGGTGCGAGTCGCCGTCCAGACCGCCGTGGTCGACGGCGAGGCGGACCTCGTTGCGCAGGTCGCGCAGGACGTCGAGGGCCGACTTGAGCGGGCCGGTCAGGTTTCCCTGGCGCGCGGCGACCACATCGGCCGCGAGGTACTCGACCAGCCACTTCCGGAAGGCGCCACGGTCGGCGAACTCGGTGTCGCCGTAGGGGACGGAGAGCTTCTCCCAGCTCCAGTACCGCTCCTCGGGGATGCCGTACTCGGCGACCAGGGCGACCCGGTCGGCGGCCTCCTCCCGTTCGAGGTAGCGCCGGATGAAGGTCTCGCGCTCCTCCTCCCGGCCCTCCGCGGTGAGCAGCGCT
The DNA here is from genome assembly GCF_026340255.1 of Streptomyces sp. NBC_01408. GTDB lineage: Bacteria > Actinomycetota > Actinomycetes > Streptomycetales > Streptomycetaceae > Streptomyces. The sequence goes on from NZ_JAPEPJ010000003.1 coordinate 490,633, forward strand.
CCGTAGTAGACGCTCTCGACCTCCCGTGAGATGAAGGGCCACAGGTCGGCGTTGAAGGTGACCGAACCCCCGTCGTCGGCGCGCTCGCGCAGGCCCTCGATGTAGGCCGGGGTCAGCAGCTTGGGGTAGTAACGGCCGTACGCGCCCTTCTCGTTGTCACCGCGGGCCTGGAAGGGGATCCCGCGCCGGGAGAAGGCGTAGAGCCGCGGTTCCTTCCCGGAGGGCTGGTACGTGAGCTTGCCGTCCTCGCCGCGGACGAAGGTGCCGCCGCGGCCGTGGCTGAACAGCGACATGTAGTCGAAGAAGTTCAGACCGAGGCCGCGCAGGATCACCGACTGGCCGGGCTCGATCCGCGCGAGGTCGGCGTCGGCCGGGTTCCCCGGGGTCAGGTACGTCAGGTAGTGGATGCGGGCGAGCGAGGCCGTGCGGGCCTCGCGCGGGGTCAGGCGGGCCGGGACGTGGCCCTGGGCCAGGATGATCGCGTCCAGGTTGTTCAGGCGGGTGCCGTCCTCCAGGCGGACGCCCTGCGGGCCGCCGGGCATGCCCTGGGTGTCGGCGATGGCGACCGCGCGGGAGCCGTGGACGTGGACCGTCACGTGCTGGGGCGCCCCGACGACGGCGCGCTGGAAGCACTCGCCGAGGTAGCTGCCGTAGAAGGCGCGGGTGGGGTAGGTGTCCGGGCCCAGGGCGGCGGCCTCGGCGAGGGTGCCCTCGTCGTAGTCGCCGAACTGGCCGAGCACGGAGAGGGACTTGGCCCACTCGTAGAGGCTCGGGCCGGGCTCGATGGGGCCCTCGATCGTGCAGCTCTCGTCGGTGTAGACGGTGATCTGGCAGGCGACGGTGTTCATCAGCAGGTGGCGGGACTGACCGGAGCGCCAGACCTGGCCGGCGCCGGGCGCGGAGGGGTCCACGACGTGGAGGGCGACCGAGTCGTGCGAGGGGCGCTGGCGTTCGTTGGCGATCAGTCGCTCGACGACGGACAGCCCGCGGGGACCGGCGCCGATGACGCAGATCTCGACGGATGAGGTGCTCATGCGTTTTCTCCGATGCTGTGGGGCGGGTACGCCCGTGGATGCGGCGGCGGGCCGCGCGGGGCCCGTACGGGGACTACTCCGCGGCGGAGGCCGCGACCAGGCGGGCCAGCTCAAGGCGCTTGATCTTGGTGGTGGAGGTCTGCGGGACGTCCTCGAGGCGCCACTGGACCGGGTCGGCCATGTGCGGCAGGCCGATGACGGCGGACTTCCACGCGATCACGTCGAGCGGCTTGTCGTCGCGCGTGCAGACCACCGGCACCGGGACGCCGTCGGAGCCGGGGATGATGATGACCTCGATCAGCTCGTGCAGCCGGCTGAAGAGCTTGTCCTCGATCTCCAGCGTGGAGCCGATGCCGGGGATCTCGTCGACCTCGCGGTCGAGGAGGTGCAGGCAGCCCCACTTGGTGCGGTAGCCGAGGTCGCCCATCCGCCACCAGCCGTCGTTGACCTGCTTCTCCCAGCGCTCGTGCTCGGAGAGGTAGGTGATGATGCGGCCGTCGGACTTGATCTCGATGAAGCCGGGGTTCGTCTTGGTGACGGGATTGCCGTCGCGGCTGACGACACGGACGTTGGTCATGCCGGGGAACGGCGATCCCACGCAGCGGCCGTCGAAGTCCGCGCCGCCCTTGCGGGTGTAGGTGCGCGCCGCGATGGGGCCCACCTCGCTCTGGCCGTAGGCCTGGGCGAAGAGCGGGTTGCTCCGCTTGGTGGCGTTGAGCAGGATCGAGACGGTGCGCGGGTGGATCGCGTCGAAGGTCGAGCTGAAGTACTTGACGTTCGCCAGCGGGCCGCGCGGGTCGTCGGCCAGGGCCTCCCAGCGCAGGAAGGTGTTGGGGTGGGCCTCGATGAAGCCGGGCGGGGCCTGGGCGAAGATGTCGGCGACGGTCTCGGGGTCGTCCTCCCGCAGGACGATGAGGGTGTGTCCCTGGAGGATCGAGATCGGCATGGCCGTGAACATCCGGGAGTGCACGAACGAGACGTGCACGGCGACGGGTTCGCGCTTGCTGACGGCCGAGAAGACGGTGGCCTGCGGACGGTAGCGGGACTCGAAGGTGAAGCCGGTGTGCACGGCGAGCTTCGGGGTGCCGGTGGTGCCGGACGTGTGCGTGATCAGGGTGGGGTGGTCCGCCGGCATCGGGATGGCCGGGACACGGGTCGCACCGGCGAGCGAGGCCAGCGCCACGGTCCCGTCGAAGGTGCCCGAAGTCAGCAGCACCTTGGCCGTGATGTCCAGGATCTCGACCGGCAGGTGGTGCTCCAGCTTGTCCTGGTCGGTGATGAGGAAGGGCCGGTCGATGCGCTTGACCAGGACCGCGACGGTCTCACCGTCGAGCTTCGGGGACAGCAGGGCCGGGACGGCGCCGATCCGGGCGATCGCGCAGGCCAGCAGGGAGATGTCGAAGCCGTCGGACTTGTGCACGACGACGTGGTGGTTGGGACGGACGCCGACCGACCACAGCCGGGAGGCGAAGTCGTCGATCAGATCGGCGAGTTCGGTGAAGGTCGCACGGCGCCCCAGCTGCGGGGCGATGTCCAGGTCGTGGTCCATGACCACGAGACCCGCGGGGGTCCGGGCAGCCGCTCGGTCGAAGAGCGTACCCAGCCGGATGCCCTTGTTTCCTATGCGCTGGAGAAGCATGGCCTCGTTCTCTCAAGAGTTGTCTTCGCCGGCCTACGGGAGCGGCCGGCACCGGTCGGGGGACGGCCGGTGCCGGCGGCCAGGCGGGCGGAAAACGGGAAGGGGAAAGCGGGGAAACGGGGGGAAGGGGGAAACGGGGAAGGGGGAAGCGGGGGGGGGGAAGCGGGGGGGGGAAGCGGGGGGGGAAGCGGGGGGGAAGCGCGGGGGGGGCGGGGGCGGGAAGGCGGCGGCGGGGGGTCAGCGGCCTTCGACGACGTCGCGGATGCGGCCGAGGGTGGCGTCGAGGTCCTGCTCGAGCTTCTCGGTCCAGTCGGTGATGAACTGCTTGCGCTGGACCTCGTCCAGGTCGGCCACGATCTTGTGGATGCCGGCGGTCGCCTTGCCCATCCGGAAGTGGTGGACGAGGACCGAACCGGAGCCCTGCTCCGCCGGCTCGATGTCGAAGCCCCAGATGGACTCCTGGTCCTCCTGCGCGTGCGTCAGCATCATCCAGCGGAAGGTGCGGCCGGGTTCGGCCGCCGTGATGCGGGCCTCGGTGTACCAGGTGCCGCGGATCAGCGGGGCCCAGCCGACGACGTCCTCGGCGCGCAGGTTCTCGCCGCGGAACACCGCGCCAACGCTGGAGGGCTCACCGGAGATCCACTCGCCGCCCTGGCACTCCGGGCTCCATTCGCCGCTCCGGGTCAGGTTGCTGACGACGTCGTAGATCTCCTGGGCGGAGGCCGCGACGGGAATGTCCGCGCGGACCTCGAAAAGCGGGGTCGAGTCGATGATGGAGTTCGTCATGGCCGAAATACTGCTGCCCGCACATTCGGCGTTCAATGGCCCCCCGGTGGATCCGTCAGGTATTTAAACGGAATCCCGACAGCGCATTTACCGCACCGTTTCGGGCATGCCGAAGCGGCGCCGCGACGGAATGCCGCGGCGCCGTCGACTGAATTCCCGTACGGAATTCCGGGCCAGGCCGGGGAAAACGGGTCAGCTCTTGACGCGCAGGACGAGCTTTCCCGTCACCTTGCCGTCGTCCAGCAGCTGGTGGGCCCGGGCCGCCTCCGACAGCGGCAGCACCTCGGTGCCGCGCGGCTTGAGCAGGCCTGCCGCCGTCAGCGTGTTGACGTGGGCGGCGGCCGCGGCGAGCCGGCCCGCGGTGGCGTGCGAGATGGCGAAGCCGCGCACCGAGCAGTCCTTGAGGTAGAGCGGCCCGACGGGCAGCACGGGGCGGGTGCGCATCCCGGAGAGCACCACGATCCGGCCCCGGCTGGCGAGCAGGTCCACCGCCGTCTCCAGGTCGTTGCGGGCCGAGGTGTCGACGTGGATGTCGACGCCGCCCGGGGCGAGCGCGCGGATCCGGCCCGGCACGTCGGGGTCGTTGTAGTCGACGACCTCGGCCGCGCCCAGCTCCCGTACGTAGCCGAAGTCGCGCGGGGAGGCCGTGGCGATGACCCGGGCCCCGGCGTGCGCGGCCATGGTGACCAGCGCGCTGCCGACGTTGCCCGCGGCCCCGGCCACCAGCACGGTGTCGCCGGCGGTGATGTCGCCCTGGTCGAAGAGGGCCAGGTAGGCGGTGACGGCCGGATGGGCGAGGGCGACCGCGTCCACCGGGTCCACCCCCTCGGGCAGCGGGTAGAGGCGCTCGGCCGGGACCACGGCCAGTTCGGAGGCGGCGCCCTGGCGGCCGTCGTGGCCGAGGCTGTTGCACCAGACGCGGTCGCCGGGGGCGAAGCGGTGGGCGACCGCGGGTCCCGCGCGGAGCACGGTCCCGGCGAGGTCGCGGCCGATGACGAAGGGGAAGTCGAGCGGGGTGCGCCAGGCACCCGAGCGGACGAAGGTGTCGACGTGGTTCACGGAGACCGCGTCGACCTCGACGAGGACGTCGGACGGCCCCGGCTGCGGGGCGGGGAGCTCACCGAAGCGGATGACCTCCGCGGGACCGAGCTGTTCGATATAGGCGGCATGCATGCGTCGGATTCTGTTCGGGACGGCAGCATCGGGAAACCCCGAGTGCGCCGTCTGTCAGGTGCCGCGACACCGGCAAGGCGCCGCGGACGGCGCCCGGCACGTTCCGGACAGGACCCGGCGCCGCACCTCCTGACCGCGGCGGGATCCGAAAATCCCTCGGCCGCCACGTAAACAGCCCCTCTCCTCACCTGACGTAATGAGCCGTGGCCCGTGGTTACTTTCGGCCGATCGCCGCAGTATCCATATTCCGCCGCCCCTCAATTCACCCGAGCACCCCACGCCCGTTCTTTCTTGGGAGTTCCCTGTGGTTACAGCTTCGCTTACCGTAAGAAAAGAGACCGCTCGCCAACAGCCGGATTGGGCCGACAACCCGGAATTGCCGAAGGTACGGGAACAACTCTCCGAGCGGCCGGCCCTGGTCAACGCCGGAGACGTGCGGCGGCTGCGTTCCCACCTCGCCCGCGTCGCGGTGGGCGAGGCGTTCGTCGTCCAGGCCGGCGACTGCGCCGAGGACCCGTCGGAGTGCGATGCCGGCTACATCGCCCGCAAGTCCGCGCTCCTCGACCTGCTCGCCGGCACCCTCAAGATGATCACCCACAAGCCGGTGGTCCGGATCGGCCGCCTCGCCGGCCAGTTCGGCAAGCCGCGCTCGCGTCCCACCGAGCTGGTGGACGGCATCGAACTCCCGGTGTTCCGCGGTCACATGGTCAACGGGCCCGAGGCCAGTCTCGCCGAGCGCATCCCCGACCCGCACCGGCTGCTGGCCGGCTACGAGGCCGCCTCCCAGGCCATGGCCCATCTCGGCTGGACGGACCCGGCCCGCCGGTCCGGGATCTGCCCGCCGGTGTGGACCAGCCACGAGGCACTGCTCCTCGACTACGAACTGCCCATGCTGCGCTGGGACGAGGAGGGCAGCCCGCTGCTGACCTCCACCCACTTCCCGTGGATCGGCGAGCGCACCCGGCAGATCGACGGCGCCCACGTGGACACGCTCGCCGGCGTGGTCAACCCGGTGGCCTGCAAGGTCGGCCCCTCGATGGACCCGGAGGAGCTGATCGAGCTGTGCCGGCGCCTCGACCCCTGGCGCGAGGCGGGCCGCCTCACCCTCATCGCGCGCATGGGCGCCGACCAGGTCGGCGAACGGCTGCCCGAGCTGGTGGACGCGGTGCGGCAGGCCGGCCACCCGGTGATCTGGCTCACCGACCCGATGCACGGCAACACCGTCACGGCCCCCGGGGGTCTCAAGACCCGCCTCGTCGACACCGTCGTCGAAGAGGTACGGGGCTTCCAGGAGGCGGTGGTCCGGGGAGGCGGCGTCGCGGGCGGGCTGCACCTGGAGACGACCCCCGACCCGGTCACCGAATGCGCGAGCGGCGCCGGCCACCTCGACGGGGTCGGCGAGACGTACACGAGTTTCTGCGATCCCCGCCTCAATCCGCACCAGGCCTACGCCGTGGTGTCTCAGTGGCGGGCCTGAACAAACAGGGAGATGGGACATGGACAACAAGGTCGCCCTCGTCACGGGAGCCGCGGGAGGTATCGGCCTGGCCGTGGCCCGTCGGCTCGCCGAAGAGGGCGCGTCGGTGGCAGCCGTCGACCTGGACGCGAAACGGCTGAGCGAGGCGGTGGAGAAACTGGCCGCCGACGGGCTCACCGCCCGCGCCTACCCGGCCGACGTCACCAGCACCGAGCAGGTGGAGGCGGTCGTCGACCAGGTCGAGGCCGACCTCGGCCCGCTGGACTTCCTCGTCAACACGGCGGGCATCCTGCGCACGGGCGAGGTACGCGACTTCAGCGACGAGGACTGGCTGCAGACCTTCGAGGTCAACGTCAGCGGCGTCTTCCGGCTGTCGCGCGCCGCCGTCAACCGGATGGTCCCGAACAACCGCGGAGCCATCGTCACGGTGGCCTCCAACGCGTCCGGCACCCCGCGGACCGGGATGGCCGCCTACGGGGCCTCCAAGGCCGCCGCCACGATGCTCACCAAGTCGCTCGGCCTGGAAGTCGCCCGCTACAACATCCGCTGCAACGTCGTCGCTCCCGGCTCCACCGACACCGCGATGCTCGCCTCCCTGTGGGAGGACGAGCAGGGACCCGCCAAGACCATCGCCGGCAGCCCGGAGTCCTACAAGGTCGGCATCCCCCTGGGCAAGCTCGCCCGCACCTCCGACATCGCCGAAGCCGTGCTCTTCCTGCTCTCCGACCGCGCGGCGCACATCACTCTGCACGTCCTGACCGTGGACGGCGGAGCCACGCTCGGCGCGTGAGCCCCGTCCGCCCACAGCCCTTTGAGGAACGACACATCCGAGAGGAACATCATGGCCGGCATACCGACCATCGAGCACTATCCCCTCCCGACCGCGGGAGACCTCCCTCCGTCCGTGCCACAGTGGTCGTTCGACGCCGAGCGGGCCGTACTGCTCGTCCACGACATGCAGCGCTACTTCCTCGCGCCGTTCCCCGAGGGGCTGCGCGCGGAGCTGACCGCCAACGCCGTCCTGCTGCGTGAGCACTTCGCGGCCGCCGGCGCCCCCGTCGCCTACACCGCCCAGCCCGGCGGCATGACCCCCGAGCAGCGCGGCCTGCTGGCCGACATCTGGGGCCCGGGGATGCGTACGAGCCCCGAGGACCGCGAGGTCGTCCCCCCGCTCGCCCCGGCGGACGGCGACTGGGTCTGCACGAAGTGGCGCTACAGCGCCTTCTTCAACACCGACCTGCTGGAGCGGATGCGTGCGGCGGGCCGCGACCAGCTCGTCATCTGCGGCGTGTACGCGCACGTCGGCGTGCTGACCACCGCCATCGAGGCCTTCAGCCACGACATCGAGACCTTCCTCGTCGCCGACGCGATCGGCGACTTCAGCGAGCAGGAGCACCGGCTGGCCATCGACTACGCCGCCAAGCGCTGCGCGGTCGTCACCTCCACGAAGGAGCTCGTCGGATGAGTTCGCCGCTGCTGGCCCGCGTCCTCGGCCCCAACCCGCCCCCGTTCGCCCTGCTGTTCCGGCCCGAGGCCACCGGCCCGGGCGTCATCGACGTCGTCGTCGGCGACACCGCCACCGTCCAGACGCTCGCGCAGCTGCGCCCCGAGCACGCCCGGGGCGCGCGCGGCCCGGCCGGCGCCCGGCACGAGGTGCTGGCGCTCGTCCCCTACCGGCAGATCGCCGAGCGGGGCTTCGCCGCGCCCGAGGAGGACACCCCGCTGGTCGCGATGACCGTCACCGGTCAGGAGCGCGTCTCCCTGGTCGAGGCCCTCGCCCTCATTCCCGATCTGCCGATCGAGCTGGAGGGCGGCCGGTTCGACGTCTCCGACGAGGAGTACGCCGACACCGTGCGCCGGGTGATCTCGGACGAGATCGGTGAGGGCAAGGGCGCCAACTTCGTCATCAAGCGCTCCTGGTCCACCGGCATCCGCGAGTACTCCACCGGACACGCGCTGACCCTCTTCCGGCGGCTGCTGGAGCGGGAGTCCGGCGCGTACTGGACCTTCCTCGTGCACACCGGCGAGCGCACCCTCGTCGGCGCGAGCCCCGAGCGGCACGTCAGCCTGCACCACGGCGCCGCCGTCATGAACCCGATCAGCGGCACCTACCGCTATCCGGCGGCCGGTCCCTCCCTGCCCGAGGTCATGGACTTCCTCGCCGACACCAAGGAGACCGACGAGCTCTACATGGTGGTGGACGAGGAACTGAAGATGATGGCCCGGATCTGCGAGGGCGGCGCCCGCGTGGACGGCCCGTACCTCAAGGAGATGGCTCGCCTCGCCCACACGGAGTACTTCATCGAGGGCCGCAGCGAGCGCGCCCCGGAGGAGATCCTGCGCGAGACGCTCTTCGCGCCGACGGTCACCGGCAGCCCGCTGGAGAGCGCGGCCTCCGTCATCGCCGCGTACGAGCCCCAGGGCCGCGGCTACTACAGCGGCGTGCTGGCGCTGATCGGCCGCGACGAGGAGGGCGGGCATGCGCTGGACTCGTCCATCCTTATCCGTACGGCCGACATCGGCGCCGCCGGCGAGGTCCGCATCGGCGTCGGCGCCACTCTGGTGCGCCACTCGGACCCGTGGTCGGAGGTGGCCGAGACCAAGGCCAAGGCGGCCGGACTGCTCGCGGCGCTGGAGTCGCGCGGCGGCCGGGCCCGCTTCGCCTCGCATCCCCACGTCCGGGCCGCGCTCGAAGAGCGCAACCGGACCATCGCCGGGTACTGGCTCGGGGAGGAGAAGGAGCGGACCGCCTCGAACCCGGCACTGGCCGGACGGCGCGTCCTGGTGGTCGACGCCGAGGACACCTTCACCGCGATGATCGCCCGTCAGCTCCATTCGCTCGGCCTGGACGTGACCGTCCGCCGGTTCGACGAGCCGTACGCCTTCGACGAGCACGACCTCGTGGTGATGGGCCCCGGCCCCGGCGATCCGCGCGACGCCGCCCATCCCAAGATCGAGCACCTGCGGTCGGCGGTACGGACCCTGGTGGACGAACGCAGGCCGTTCCTGGCGGTCTGCCTGAGCCACCAGGTCCTCTCCACCACCCTCGGATTCGAGCTCGTGCGCCGCGCCGAACCCAACCAGGGCGTGCAGAAGGAGATCGACTTCTTCGGGCGGCGGGAACGGGTCGGCTTCTACAACACCTTTGCCGCGCGTTCCGCCGTGGACTCGGCCATCGTGCCCGGCGTCGGTCTCGTGGACATCAGCCGCGACCCGCTGACCGGCGAGGTGCACGCGCTGCGCGGCCCGCACTTCGCGTCGATGCAGTTCCACGCCGAGTCGGTGCTGACGCAGAACGGTCCGCGGATCATCGGGGAGCAACTGGCCTCGCTGACGGCGCGGATGCTCGCGGCCTGACGGCCCGGGGTACGGGTCGGTCCCCCGCGGGCGGACCGCCCCGTACCCCGCCCGCCGAACCTGACAAGGTCCCGCAGACACCCTGGCTGGATTCTCCGCGGGACGGAACCATAAGTTTCACGCAGCGAGGAGTCACCCAAATTGATTACGACGGGAATTCGCAGTGCGAGCAATTCTCTTTCAATCGGCGTGCTGGGCACGGGGTCGTACGTACCGGCTCATGTCGTCTCCAATGACGAGGTCGGGGCGCCGGCCGGAGTCGACCACGAATGGATCTTCGGAAAAACAGGAATACGCAACCGCAGGTGGGCGAAAGCCGATGAGGCGACCTCCGACCTCGCGGTGATCGCGGGGCGCGCGGCGCTGGAGAGCGCCGGTATCCGCGCCGCGCAGGTGTCCCTGATCGTGGTGGCGACCTCCACCCCCGACCAGCCCCAGCCGCCGACCGCCGCCGTGGTGGCCGGAGAGCTCGGCGCGGACCACGGCACGGCCGCCTTCGACGTCAACGGCGTGTGCACCGGCTTCCTGTTCGCGCTGACCACGGCGCAGAGCATGCTGGCCGCCACGGCCGGCGACGGCTACGCGCTCGTCATCGGCGCCGACGTCTACAGCCGCATCCTGAACCCCGAGGACCGGCGCACCACCATCCTCTTCGGTGACGGAGCGGGTGCCGTCGTCATCGGCCCGTCCGCCGGAGCGGGCCGCGGCGTCCTGTCGAACCGACTGGCCAGTTACGCGGCCGACCGGCACCTCATCGAGGTGCCCGGCGGTGGCAGCCGCATTCCGGCGACCCCCGAAACCCTCGCCGAGGGCCTTCAGTACTTCACCATGAACGGCCGCGGAGTCCGCGACTTCGTGGCCGACAACGTACCGCCCGCGATCCGTGAATTCCTCGCTGAACAGGACCTCACCCCCGCGGACCTCGACCACTTCGTTCCGCACCAGGCCAACGGCCGCATGCTGGAAAGCCTTTCCGCCGAACTGGGCGTGGGCGCCGGCCGCACCTGGACCACGTACGAGGAATACGGCAACACGGGTTCCGCCTCGGTACCCGTCACCCTCGACCACGCGGCGCGATCCGGCCGGCTGGCCGCCGGTGACCTGGTGCTGCTCGCCGGCTTCGGCGGCGGCATGGCCCTCGGTCTGTCGCTCATCCGCTGGTAGGCCTCCCCTCCCTCCCCGAACACCCCGACCATCCCAGGGGACGAAACCCCTCAAGGAGATCCCATGCTGGACGCAAACGTGATCGACGACGCCACCGTCGACGCCTACCTGACCCGCATCGGCGCCACCCGGCCCACGGCCCCCGACCTCGCGGGCCTGCGCCACGTGACCGAACGCGCCGTGCTGTCCGTACCGTTCGAGAACCTCGACTACCACCTCGAGGGCCGCGAGATCCACATGGATCAGCGCTCCGTCGACAAGGTCGGCCGCGAGCACCGCGGTGGCGGCTGCTACGAGGTCAACCCCGCCCTCGGCTTCGTCCTCGAAGCGCTGGGCTACGAGGTGGACATCCTGCCGGGCCGCGTGCACCGCCCGGAGGGCCTCGGCCCGTTCCTCGGCCACCTCGCCCTGAAGGTGACCATCGGCGAGAACGCCTACCTGGTCGACACCGGCTTCGGCCGCAACAGCCGCTTCCCGCTTGACCTGGGCAGCCGCGAGGTGCAGGGCGACCCCCACGGCGAGTACCAGCTCAAGGACGTCGAGGGCCAGGCCGCCACGGTCGACCTGTGGCTCGGCGGCCGCCCGCTGTACCAGGTGGTCGAGACCCCGGTCCGCATCGAGGACTACGCGCCCTCGCTGTGGTGGTACCGCACGGCGCCCGACTCCTCCTTCCTCCAGGCGCTCTTCTGCTCCGTCCGGACCGAGAACGGGCTCGTCACCCTCAAGGGCCGGCACCTGAACGTCGTGGACGGCGACCAGCGCTCCAAGACCGTCCTGGAGGACGACGCCGACGTCATCGCGGCGTACAAGACCCACTTCGGCATCAGCCTCGACGTGCTGCCCGCCGAGCCGGCGAACTCCACCACCACCGGCGTCCGTACCGACTGAGAGAGTCCAGAGGCCATGGCTGACCTGATGGCCGGCGGGAGCCGGCCCACGAGTGAAGGCGGAGCGGTGCCGGCTTCCGGGACGTCCGACCTTGATGTCCTGGTGGTCGGGGCCGGCCCCACCGGCCTGCTGACCGCCGTCGAGCTGCTGCGGCGCGGCATCCGGGTCCGGGTGATCGACCGCGCCGCCGAACCCATGCTGACGCCCAAGGCCCTGTCCGTCTGGCCCCGTGCCCTCGACATCCTCGAGGACACGGGGCTGGGCGAGGCGGTGCAGCGGGAGTCCGTACGGATCAACACACTGAGCTACTTCTCCGAACGGCGCCCCCTGGCCTCCTTCGGATTCTCGGACGACCTGGCGTGCCGCACCCTGCCCCAGCACGTCACGGAGCGGCTGCTCACCGAGCGCTTCCAGGCGCTCGGCGGCAAGATCGAGCGCGGGGTGCGGCTCCTGGCCCTGGACGGCGTGGACTTCTCCGGCCGGATCGAGGCCGCCGACCGCGTCACCGCCGTGCTGGAGACGCCCGAGGGGCTGGAGCGGGTCCGGGTGCCGTTCGTCGTCGGCGCCGACGGCGCGGGCAGCGCGGTCCGGGGCCAGCTGGGCATCGGCTTCGAGGGTTCCACGTACGAGATGGCGTTCGCCCTGGTCGACGCCCGTATCGAGGGGTACCTGCCGCCGGACGAGTGCCACTTCTACCAGTCGGCGAACGGCGCCCTGGTGATCGTCCCGATCCCGGGCGGCATCTTCCGGTTCCTGTCGGTGATGCCGCAGGGCGGCGAGGTCGACGCGCAGATGATGCAGGCGATCATCGACGAGCGCGGCCCGCGCGGGGTCCGCATCAAGGAGGCCGTCTGGAAGGCGGTGTTCCGGGTGCATGCGCGGCACGCCGGCGAGTTCCAGCGCGGCCGGGTCTTCCTGGCCGGCGACGCCGCCCACGTCCACAGCCCGGCCGGGGGCCAGGGCATGAACAACGGCCTCCAGGACGCGCACAACCTCGCCTGGAAGCTCGCCGCGGTCATCCGGGGCGAGTCCCCCGCCTCGCTGCTCGCCTCCTACGGCGAGGAGCGCTCGGAGGTCACCCGGCAGATCGTCCGCGACACCGACCTGCAGACCCGCGCCTGGGTCGCCAAGGCCAAGGTGACGGTCGCCGCGCGCGACGCGGCGTTCCGCCTGCTCGACCGGACGGGGATCGTCTCGGAGTTCTACGCCCCGGTGATGGCCGGCCGCAGACTGTCCTACCCGCCGGTGCGCGACAGCCAGCAGCCCTCGGGCTTCACCGCCTGCCGCGTGCGCCGCTCCCTGCCGGGCGCGCTGGAGGTCGGCGCCGTCTTCCCGCGGCGTCTGGGCCTCGCGTACGGGATCTCCGGTCCCGCGGCCGACCCGGACGCCTGGAACCTGGCGGTCGTGTCCGACGGCAGCCGCGGCTGGGAGGAGGAACTGGGGCACGTCGTGGCACGGTGGCCGCGGCTGCGCCAGGTGACGCTGCGCCGCCGCGACGCGGGGACGCAGGCCGGGTGCCGGGCGCCGGGTTACTACCTGATCCGGCCCGACGGGCACATCGTCGCCCACGGCCACGCCCGTGACCTCGGACGACTCGAGTCGGAACTCCGCAATTCCCTCGTCCAGTAATCGGACATGCCGATCCGGCCATTGGACGCGTTCGCCAGTCAGTTCCAGTCAGTTCCAGTCAGTTCCCGCTGGTTCCCGCCAGCAATACCACCGGGTTCCCCCCGGCCCCCTCGGGCGGGAACCGGGCGGGAACCTTCCGGGAACCCCTCAAGCGAATCTCTGTTCTGTCGAAAGCGGCACTCAAGCAGAATCCAAGGGGAATTGATATGCGCGCCAAGCTCGCTGCTCTGATCAGCATCTTCTCGGTCGCCCTCGCGCTCGGTCTGGGTGTCGCCGGCGGGCTGGACAGCCAGGCGGACGGTACGACGACGGGGCACGTCGTCCTGGCGGACGACAAGGGCCCGTTCGGCCCGGCTCCGGCCCCGAGCCCGAAGCGGTGAGCTGACTGCGGAACACCCTGGGGGCCCGTCCGAATCCGGACGGGCCCCCAGGGTGTTCCGCGTTCCTCCGCCTGTTCGTGCCTGCGTCGGCCGCAATACAGCGCTCAGACGATCCGGCGGCCGTTGGGCGGCACTCCCATCGCCTCGAAGAGCGTCTCGGCCCGGTCCCGGTACCCGGCCGCCTCCGGCAGCCCGAGCTCCTCGGCCGCAGCCGCCATTCCGTCCAGGGCGTGGGCCATCTCGACCCGGTACTCCGATCCCTCGGCACAGCGCAGTGCCCGCTCGTGCGTGCGCAGGGCCTCTTCGTGCCGACCGTGTCTGCGGTGGGCCAGCGCCAGGACGTTGTCCATACGCGAACGCCGCTGCGGCGATGTGGTGGAGGTCATCACCTCCAAGGCCCTGGCGCCGTGCTCCCGCGCCGGCTCCGTCTCACCTAGCAGGTCCCACACGTCCGCCGAGACGGCGAGCATCAGCACCACCGTCTCCGTCGTACAGCAGCCGCTCAGCGCCAGCGCCCGGTCCAGGCTGGCCCGGGCCTCTTTGAGGTCACCCATCGCGCACTGTGTCAGCGCCAGGCCCATGCGGGCGATGGCTTCCTGGTCCGGGCTTTGGAACTCCTGACAGAGCGAGATGACCCGGCGCGCGGCGTCCGCGGCCTCCTCGTGGCGGCCGAGGGCCGTGCACACCGTGGCAAACGTGTTCAGGTCCTCCAGCAGTTGCTGCAGCATGTTGGGCCCCAGCTTGTCGAGCGCCTTGACGGACTCCATGAGGTAAGCGTAGGAACGCGTCAGGTTCCCCAACCCGTAGTGGACGAGCCCGAGGATCCCGAGGCTGACCGCCACGTCCTCCTCGGCGCCGGCGTGTCTGGCCCATTCGAGGGCCTCTTCGCTGGCCTCCGCCGCCTCGGCGAACCGGCCGAGCTTCCAGCGCGCGACCCCGAGGTTGTTGAGCATGCGGCAGACCAGCTGGGAGTCCCCCATGCTGCGCGTGGCCGCCAGACCCGATCGGCACACCGCCTCGAACTCGGTGAACCGCCCACGGAAGTTCAGGTGGAAGGAGGCATTGCGGGCCAGCGCGAACACCTGCTGCGGAGAGCCCTCGTGCCCGGCCCGGGCCAGAAGCGTCTGGATGCCCGCGGATTCCTGGTCGAACCACTTGAGGGCCCGGTCCTCCCGCTTGACCGGCGGCAGCGCGTACTCCGGGCACGGAGGCAGCTTCATACTCCGCCGGCTCGGGAACAGCACCACGCACGCGGCCTCGGTCGCGCCCGTGTAGTAGCCGAGCAGCCGCCCGTCGGACGCCCTACCCACCTTCCCCTCCGGCCCCTCGCCGAGGGACAGCGCGTAGGTACGCACCAGATCATGGAAGGTGTAGAGCCCCGGCTCCTTCTGCACCAGCAGGTGCATGTCGAGGAGGTCCTCCAGCATGTCCTCCGCGTCACGGACCCCGGTCTCCAGCAGCGCCGCCGCCGAATAGACGTCGACCTCCGCGCCGGGGTGCAGGCCGAGCAGGCAGAACGCCTCCTGGAGGCTCTCCTCCATCGCCTTGTACGAGAGGCTCAGCGTCGCTGCGACGCTGCGTTCGCCCGCGCTCAGCTCGTCCAGCCGACGGGTCTCGTCCTCCAGCCGCTCCGTCAGGTATCGGAGTGTCCAGCGCGGCCGGTTGCGCAGCCGGGCGCCCGCCAGCCGCAGGGCCAGTGGCAGGTGCCCGCACAGGACGGCGAGTTCCCCCGCCGCCTCGGGCTCCCTGGCCACCCGGTCGTCCCCCAGGAGCTCGGCGAGCATCACCTGGCTCTCCTGCGGCGGCATCACGCCGAGGGAGATCCACGCGGCACCGTCGAGTTCGCACACCCGGGACCGGCTGGTGACGAGCACCAGGCAGTCCGCGGAAGGGGGCAGGAGCGGGAGCACCTGGCCGGCGTCGAACGCGTTGTCGAACAGGAACAGCAGGCGGCGGCCCGCGACGGTGGCCCGCCACAGCCCGACCAGTGCGGCCTCGTCGTCCGGAATGCCCTCGGGCGGCACACCGAGGACGCGCAGCATGCCGCCCAGGGTGACGGCCGGGCGCTGCGGTTGCTCACCCGGGCTGAAGCCGCGCAGGTCGGCGTAGAGCTGGCCTTCGGGGTACTGGTCGGCGAGCTGGTATGCGGCGCGGACGGCGAGCACGGTCTTGCCGCAGCCGCCCATGCCGTCGACGGCGACGATCCGCGGGCCACCGTTCGTGTCCCGGCCGCAGGCCTCCAGGACCTCGGCCAGCTCGCGCTCGCGGCCGGTGAAGTCGGCCAGGTCGGGTGGCAGGGTGCTGGGCGAGGCTCCGCGCGGTGCCGGGGGCGCGGCGCCGGCGGCGGGAACGGCGGGAACAGGAACGCGGGGAACGCCGGGTGCACCGGCTTCTGCGGCAGCGGATTCCGGGGCCGGGGTCGGTGCCGCCAGGGCCTCGGCGCCGGGGCCCGCCGCCGGCAGGGCGGCCGGGCTCGCCAGTTCGGGCGAGGCCCGCAGGATGTCCTCGTACATCTTGGTGAGCTGCGCACTCGGGTCGATGCCGAGTTCCTCGACGAGCAGCTCGCGGACCTTGGCGTACTCGGTGAGCGCCTCGGCCTGCCGCCCGGAGCGGTACAGCGCCAGCATCAGCTGGCCGCGCAGGGTCTCGCGCAGCGGGTGCTGGGCGATGAGCGTGCGCAGGTCTCCGACGAGCTCCCCGGCCTCCCCCAAGGCCAGACGCAGGTTGAAGAGCTGCTCGGCGGCGCCGAGTCTTCGTTCCTCCAATAAGGCGCCGGCGGCTTCCACCACCGAGCCGCCGGTCCCGGACATGACCGGGCCGCGCCACAGCGCCAGGGCGGCTCGCAGATGGTCGACCGCCTCCCGGGTGCGTCCGGCGGCGGCCGAGATCCGGGCCTCCCGCAGGTGCCGGGAGAATTCGAGGAGGTCGAGTCGGCCGTCGCCCACCTCGGCCCGGTAACCGGGGCCGTCGGTGACGATCAACTTCCCGCCCTCGGGAATTCTTCGGCGCAGTTCGGCGACTGCTTTGCGAATCTGGTGGGAGGCGGTTACCGGCGGTTCTTCGTCCCAGACGGCCTCGACAAGACGGGCAACAGGGACGACACTCCGCGATTCGAGCAGGAGAGTGGCCAGAACTCGCTCATGAATTTGGCCACCGAGCCTGATCCGCACCCCCGCGTTCCAGCCTTCCAGCGGTCCGAGAACGTTGAAGCACACCTGGCCTTCCAATGATTCCCCCATGAACCTCTTTGCCCTGTTCCCCTCAATACTCCCTGGTGGAGAGCACATTCACGAATCCTATGCCGTTACCTAGCGAAGGGGTAGCGAACTGGGAACGAAGCGGTATCGCCAGATCCGAAGGTTGCGTCCTGACTCGGACTCAGGAGCAGAGATGCAGACTTTCCGCCTCAATGCCACACGACGGACAGCGCGCCGTGCGGCCACCCATTCCGGCACCCAGCCGGCCGCCTCGCACAGCGCCTACCAGGCGCCCGTACCCGCCTCGGAGCAGGCGCCCCTCACCCCACCGGCCCCGGCGCCGCCCGTTGTCGGGCAGAGCCCGCGGGAGCGGATCCTCGAAGCGATGATCTCGGAGCTGGGCCCGGAGCTCTTCATATCGCTGCGCCGCAGCGACCAGCGCGCCCGCGGTGAGCAGTACCTTCGTGGCCTGCTGTACGCGCAGGGCCGCAAATCCATCCGCAATCTGGCGACGGTCGTCGGCGGAGCGGGCACCGAACAGTCCCTCCACCATTTCATCACCGAGTCCACCTGGAACTGGGCTCCGATGCGCGCCGCCCTCGCCCGCCACGTCGAGCGCGTGGTCCAGCCCAAGGCATGGGTCGTGCAGTCCATGCCGATCCAGAAGGCCGGCGAACAGACGGTGGGCATAGACCGCCGCTTCGTCCCGGAACTCGGGTACTCCGTCCACGGCCAGCATTCCTTCGGCCTGTGGATGGCCTCCGAGGCGATGAGCGCCCCGGTCAACTGGCGGCTGCACCTGTCCTCGCCCTGGCTCCAGGACGAGGAGAAGCGCCGCCGCGCCGACATCCCCGACTGGGTGGAGAAGGAGACGCCGGGCGAGTGCGCCGCGGCCTCCGCCCTGGAGACCCTGCAGTGGGGCGCCGAGCGCCGCCCGGTGGTCCTGCCGTCCCGGGACGTCGTCAGCAGCAGCGTGCTGAGCCGTTTCCACGCGGCGGGGGTGCCCGTCCTCGCCCGGATGCGGCCCATGGACCAGCTGCGGGTGGCCGACACGGCCATGCCCGGCTACGGCGCGGGCCCCATCCCGGTCGCCGACATGCTCCAGCACGTACGGGGGCTGCGCCGGCCCGTCGAGTGGCTGGACGGGTCCTCGGGTGCGCCGGTCGTGCGCGAGAGCCTGGTCGCGGGCATCCGCGTCGAGCTGCCGCAGGCCCGCCGCTCCGTCTCCGCACCGCAGCAGTGGCTGCTGACGGGCGAGTGGACCGACCGCAACGGCCCGCCGAGCGAACTGTGGCTCACGGACCTCACCACGACGTCGCTCGACGGGCTGACCAGGCTGGCCAAGCTCTCCCGGCGGACGGTCTACGACAGCGCCGCCACCGGGGAGCAGGTCGGCCTGCGGGACTTCACCGGCCGCTCCTTCCAGGCCTGGCACCGTCACCTCACGCTCTCCTCGGCCGCCCACATCCTCTCGATCGGCGCCGACCACGTTGCATCCCGCAGCCGGGCGGCGGCTTCGACCGGCATTCCGAGCGGGAGCCGGCAGCAGCGGCAGACGGGCTGAGCCGTGTCGTCCGAGGGTGACGGTAAGCCGCGCAAAGGGGAGTGTTCGGGCCCCGCTCCAGCCGTTCCCCGACCCGCCTCACGCGGCGGACCCGACGGTCCGCCGCGGCTCGGCGCCGACCGGCGGGGGCGCCGGTACGCGCATCGCGACCAGGCCGACGACGGTGAAGTAGAGCCCCCAGCCCAGCCATCCCCAGACGGCCCAGCCGACGGAGGCGGTGATGAGCGGGGGTCCCACCACGGTGGTGACCGCGAAGCCGAGGTTGAAGGCGGCCAGGTACGCGGTCTTGCGGCCCTCGGGGATGTGCAGCAGCGCGGCGCCGGTGGTGCCGGAGATGATGTACAGCTCCCCGAGGGAGAAGAGCAGCGCGGCCGCCACCACCAGAGCCAGGTCCGTACGTGCGCCGCCGAGCGCCGTCAGCGGTACGAGGACCGCGGCCAGCGCCGACAGCAGCCCGCCGCGCCGCATCATCCGGCGGGCGGCGGTGAGGTTCTCGGAGCCCTTGCTCACCCGGACCTGGAGGACCACGACGAGGGCGGTGTTGAGGACCTGGATCAGGGTGACCGTCCAGGCGGGGGCCTGGGTCTGCTGGACCACCCACAGCGGGACTCCGAGGCCGAGGACGAGCGCGGACATGGTCAGGGCCCCGTACAGGGCGGTGATCCGCAGGAAGACCCGGTCGCGCAGGACGCTGGTGCGCGAGGGCCCGCCTTCCGCCGCGTCGGCCGTGTGCCCGCTGTCGCCGAAGGTGCGGCAGACGAGGGCGCAGCCGATGAACAGGACGGCGGAGAGCACCATCACCGCCCGGTAGGCCCAGGGCTCGCCGAGCGCGATGGCCGCGCCGGAGGGCAGGGCCCCCGCCGCCATGCCCGCGTTGCGCAGCGACCGGAGCCGGGCGAGGGCTCCGACGGCCTCCTTGTTGGGGGCCCGGGCGATGAGTTCGGACTCGATGAGCGGGCTGATGCCCCGGCTCAGGAGGCCGGCCACCGCGGAGGCGAGCAGGGCGGCGACGAAGGAGTGCGATACGGACAGCGCGAGGAAGGCCGCCGCGCGCGTGAGGAACAGGACGGTGAGGACGGTACGGGTGCCGAAGCGTTCGGCGGCCCGCGCGATGGGCATGGCGCCCAGGAGCGAGGTGATGCCGGCGACGCTGAGGACCAGGCCGATCTGGGCGTTGGGCAGGTCCACTGCTTTGTCGAAGAAGAGGACGGACAGGGAGAGGTACATGCCTAGTCCGACGGCGTCGGACAGTCCGGTGGCGTAGAAGCGTTTCTTCATCAGGTGGTCCCAATGCAGGTAGGGAGAGGGATTGCGGTGCCGCTTCAGGCGGCCCGCGCCGGTGCCGGAGGTGCGCCGGCCTCCTCGAGCTCGATGCCGAGGGCCCGCTCGACACGGTCGGCGAGCGCGCGGGCCTCCCCCGGCGTCGGCGCACCGAGCAGGAAGGTCGCCAGGTGCAGGGTGCGGTTGCGGCTCACCTGCCCGCCGGTCTTGAACCGGGGGGCCACGTAGCTCAGTTCGGGGAAGGCGGCCAGCACCTCCTCCGTCGGGCTCTGCGCGGTCACCCGCCACTCCCCCGCCGGGATCGGCAGCATCCGCAGCAGCGCGACCCGGCTGAACTCCGGTGCGGTGTCCGGCGCGAGCCCCGCCGCGCTGCGGGCGATCTGCCCGGCGTAGTCGTAGTCCGCGGACACCTCGAACATGACCGGCATCGGCCCGCCCGCCCGGGCGTTGACCTCGATCACGCGCGGCCCCGCGGGGGTCAGCGCGATCTCCGTGTGCACGGCCCCGGTGGTCAGCCCGATGGCGGCGATCGCCTGGTCCGCGCAGTCGACCGCCGCCGCCCGGGCCGCGGCGTCGAGCCGTGAGGGCATCGACACGCCCTCCTCGGCGTAGCCGTGCGTCAGCGGCAGCCGGTCGCAGACGACCAGGTGGTGGCGCTCGCCGGCGGCCAGCAGTGATTCCACGCTGCAGTAGGCGGCCCAGCCGGTGTCGCCGTCGGCCTCCAGCTCCAGCCGCTCCTCCAGCAGGAAGACGTCCTCCTTCTGGAGGAAGGCCGATGCCGTGGCCCGGCCCGCGCGGTAGGCCTCCACGAGCTCCTGCTGCGTGGTCACCAGGCGCACGCTCTGGCTGCCCGCGCCCAGCGACGGCTTGAAGACGGCGGGCAGGCCGATCTCCCGGGCCGCGGCTGCCAGGTCCCGCTCCTCGCGCACCACCGCGAACCGCGGCGACGGCACGCCGTGGTCGGCGAAGACCTGCCGTTGCAGGGACTTGGACTGCGCCACCGTCACCGCCGCCAGGGTGTTGCCCGGCAGCCCGAGCCGTTCGGCGAGTTCGGCCTGCGGGCGCAGCAGGAGCTCCGAGTAGGTGACGACCCCGGACAGCGCGTGCCGCTCGTGCAGGGCCAGGCCCGCGGTGACGGCCTCGTCCAGGTCCGCCGCGGTCAGGAACTCCCCCTCCAGCCCGCGCCGGGCCCAGTCGGCCCGCACCGGCTCCGGGTCGCCCCAGGCCGAGAGGTGGACGACGGAGACGGCCGTGCTGATGCGGGCGAGGGAGTCCAGTGCGTCCTCGGGGGCGTGGCCGCCGATGCCCGAGATCAGCAGGAGGTGAGGGTTACGGGTGGTCATGGCGGGTCCTTTCGCTGACGGATGAGGTCAGAGGCTGATGAAGGCGGGCGGCGGGGAGGGTTCGCGCAGGGGGCGGGCCGGCCCGTGGTCCCGTACGGCCGGCCGGTGGGGCCGCCGGGCGGAGCGGAAGGAGAGCAGCTCGGCGACCATGTCGTCCAGCCGCTCCCGCAGCCCCTCCATCGGCTCCCCGGGCGCGAAGTCCCCGCCCGTGGCGGCGACATGGGTGGGCACGGCCCAGCCGCTGAGGGCCCGTACCACCGACCTCATCTGGTCGCAGGCCGTGCCCGCCCCGCGCGGTCCGCCGCCCGCCGCGATCAGCGCGACCGGCAGGTCGGCGAACGCGTCGCCGGCGAGGTGGTCCAGCGCGTTCTTGAGCAGGCCGCTGTACGAGCCGTGGTAGACGGGGGTGGCCAGGACGACCCCGCCGGCCCGGGCGATGCGGTCCCGCAGCGCGGCGGTCTGGCTGCCGGGCGGCGGGTCGTCGTAGTCGGCCAGCCGGTGGCGGGCGGGGAACTCCTGGCTGAGGTCGAGCAGTTCACACGGTTCCCCGGCCGCCCGGATGCGGTCTGCGGCGAGCTCCAGGACCCGGCGCGAGACCGAGTCCGGGGCCGAGCTGCCGAGGATGCAGAGGATCACCGCACGGCTCCCCCGGCTCCCGGCCGCCGGGGCCCCGGCCCCGGGTCGAGGACCAGGCGCACCTCGCGTTCGGCGCGGGCCACCAGCCGTTTGACCTCGGTGTGCGAGTCGTGGGCGAAGACGTGCGTGCTGACGCCCGAACCCGAGAACCGCTGCGCGGGAACCACGTCGCCGATCCGGTAGGGGACGCCCCTGAAGTAGGCGTCCTCCGCCACCGCCGAGTCGTCGAAGTCCAGCAGCGTGCCGCCCCGTGTGTAGTGCACGGTCCAGCCCGCGTACGCGGCCACCGGCGCGCGGCGCCCGATCCTCGGGTCTGCTCCCGCGTCCGTGCAGATCTTGGCGTGGTCCAGGTCGATCCCCGTGGTGGCACGGAAGGCCTCGGTGATGCCCGCGCCCCCGGGCCGCGCCGCCACCTCGCAGAAGGTGAGACCGGTCGGGCCGACGAAGGCCTCCAGGTGCAGCACCCCCGTCCTGACCTGCCAGGCGTCGATGACCTGGCCGAGCAGCTCGTGGGCCTCCGCGCGGAGGGCCGGGTCGGCGACCGTGACCGAGGACAGCGGTTCGGAGCGGGCGACGGACAGGGTGTCCGTCTCGTAGCGGGACACGTCCCACACGAGGTCGCCCTCGTACAGCACCGCGTCGATGTGGCACATGTCGCCGTCGACGAACCCCTCGCACAGGTGCGTGCCGGGCTGGAACTCCTCGCGCACCCACCGCTCGACCTGCGCGAAGTCCCGCAGGACGGACACCCCGGACGAACCCGATCCGGCGCGCGGCTTGACGACGACCTTGCCGTGCCGGCCGAAGACAGCGGTGACGTCCTCGGGGGTGTGGACCAGGTGCCCGTCGGCGGTACGGATGCCCGCCCGGCGGGCGATGCGCTTCATCACCGCCTTGTCGACGAACTTCCGTGCCGTGGCCGGGTCGTCGCCCGTCGCGCCGAACATCTTCCGCAGCGCGGCGGCCGGTTCCTGGAGCCGCTCGGAGACGGTCGCCACCCGGTCGACCGGGTGCAGGGCGTTCACCGCGCCCGCGAAGGCCCGTACCGCCTCCTCGTCGAACACGTCCGTCCGCACGTCGAAGTCGGTGGCGGCCCCCTCGCCCCGGGCGGCGGAGCCCAGCATGCTGACCCGGAACCGGTCGGGGTCCAGCAGTGGTGAACCGTCGTCCCGTGTCCACACCGAGGGGCCGATCCGGTCCAGCAGCAGGACGTGCGTGCGGTCCGCGGGCTCGGTGCGCCACACGAGCGAGCGCTCGATGCGGTCGGCCGCCCGCTCGGCAGCCACGTTGCTCCGCGCGGCCACGGTGTACAGCAGGCGCGGGGCCGGGCCGGTGTGCGTGCCGCGGCGGCCCAGCGGCGTCCGCGCGCGGGCCAGCTCGGGCCAGTCGTACAGTTCCTCGGCCATGGTCGCGGCCACGATCCGGAAGCGGCCGGACGCGCTGGACAGGATCCGCTGGAGGGCGGTGCGCCCGGCATCGGGCAGGTCGGCGCCGACCGGGCGGCCCAGCGCGCTCCGGGCGGCCGCTGTCACCAGGCTGCGCCGGTGGACGGCGTCGTAGAGGTCGAGCACCCGCTCGTCGAAGCCGGCCAGGACCAGCGGCTCCTGCCCGTCGCCCCCGAAGACGACCCGCGCGGGCCCTTCGACGGCGGCGTCGCGCACCGCCCGCTCGGCACGGGCCGCGAGCGGCTCGGGAACGGCCCCGGCGGTCATCCGCCGCTCGGTGCCCTCGGCGCCCGGCCCCTGGTCCTCGCTCTCGTCCACCACGGCGAGCACGTCCACCCGCCGCCCGTGGGCGACGGCGAGCACGGTGTGCACGGGGTCGCGGACGAAGGCCGGCTCCTCCAGCCCCGGCTCCTCCAGCCCGTCCAGGCCCAGTTCCTCCAGGCCCAGTTCCTCCAGGCCCAGCTCCTCCAGGCCCAGCTCCTCCAGGCCCAGTTCCTCCAGCTCCAGTTCCTCCAGCCCCGGCTCCGCAAGCTGCGCCGGTTCCGCCGGGTCCCCCGACGGACCGGCCTGGGCGAGGCGGCGCAGGTTCCGTGCCTCGGTCTCGTACGCCGCCGACCAGGACAGCACCCCGGCGACCGGATGCCGGGCGTGCGCCCGGCGGAACGCGCTCCGGGCCTCCTCGAAGGTGAGCTCGTCGCGGCGCAGCACCGTCAGCCGCGCGGTCACCGCGCCGGCCGCGGTCACGATCCGCTCGACGGGGTCGTCGCCGTCCAGCAGGAGCACGAGGTGCTCGCCCCCTGCGGCCGGTGCGGCGACGGCGAAGGTGCCGGAGTCCGAGTCGGTACCTGAGCCGAAGTCGGTACCAGAACCGGAGCCGGTGCCGGCGGGTTCGAGCCGCAGGGACTCGCGGACCCGTTCCGCCGCCTCCGCGGCGGCCGTCGCCGCCTGCTCCGCGTCCGCGCCCGTCACCATCACGTAGCCGAACCGGTCGTGGTTGGTGGCCAGCACGGGCACCCGGTCGCCGGCGCCGACGCCGACCTGGCAGTCGATCACCCCGGCGGGCAGCTCGGCCGGCGTCGGCACGGCCCCGCGGACTACCCCGCCGGTCTCGCTCCACAAGGTGTGCAGGGCGACCGTGGCCACCGGCGGCGCCTCGTCCGCGACCGGCGTCCCGGTGGCCAGCGCCACCAGGTCCCGGGCGATGGACCGGCCCAGCGCCAGCGACATCTGCCGGGTCACCACGTGCCCGGCGATCCGGCCGTTGACCTCGATCAGCTCCGGGCCGGTGGGCGTCATCAGCAGCTCTACGTGGAGCGCGCTCGCGCGGATCCCGAGCGCCTCGACCGCGTCGAGGACGAACCGCCGGGCGGCGCCCAGCCCTTCGAAGCGGGCCGGGAAGTGCCCGCCGAGTTCGGCCGTGGTCCCGGCCGGGGCCGGGAGCCGCTCCGCGAAGCCGAGCACGACGGTGCGGCCGTCCTGGACCAGCAGTTCGGCGCTGACGTGGCGCCCGACCGCGTACTCCTCGACCAGGGCGACGGGCGGCTCCCCGCCGGGTCCCAGCGGTACGCCGAGCACCTCGGCCAGCGCGCCGGCGGCCTGCTCCCGGGTCCAGGCCACGGTGACGCCGACCGACCAGCCGCCCGCCGTCGGCTTGACGACGCAGGGCAGGCCGATCTCCTCGACCGCCGCCAGCCCTTCCTCCTCGGTGACCGCCCGGCGCCAGCGCAGGGAGCCGATCCCGGCCTTCCCGAGCCGTTCCCGGACGGCTCCCTTGTCGCCGAGCAGCCGCGCCGCCTGCAGCGATTCGTGGGGCAGGCCCAGGTCGCGGGCGAGCAGCGCGGCACTGTGGAGGTGGACCTCGTCGCGGCAGATCACGCCGTCGGGGCGGTGGGGGCCGAGCCTGCCGTGCAGCAGCGTGGCGAGGTCCTGGCAGCCGGCCAGCTCCGGAACCTCCACCACGCGCGCCGCCCGGGAGATCAGCTCGAATCCGGGCTTGCCGCGGTAGGCGTCCAGGCGTTCCGTGACGAAACTGACCTCGATTCCGTCGTCGGCCAGTTCGGCGACGATGTCAAAACCTCTGATGGATGCCGTCTCCAGCAATACAACATGCATGCTCTCAGCCCCTTGGCTCCTCTTCTTCTGTCGAAGCATCAAGGGCAGGAGATCGCGGGGCAAGCAAGGCGGAGAAACCGCGCGGCACTCCATCACCTCTTCCCGGTCCGTTCCCGTTACGATCCCGTTCCATTACCACCCTGATCCCGTCCGGACACCTGCTAACCTGCGCTGATCTGTCAATGAAAAACTTCTCAATACATCAGGTCGGACAACCTCCCACATTATTTGAACGCGTTTTGGCGACCTCTCCCTTTCCCCCTAGTTTTGGCTTCAGATAACTGCCGAGGCAGCTCAGGAAAAGGACAGAGACAGCGTGCTCACCATCGACATTCCGAAATCCGGCACCGGACATTCGGCCCCGATCACTCACGTGGCCTTCAGTCCCGACGGCTCCCGCCTGGCCACCTGCTCCTACGACGGGACGGCGATCGTCTGGAACACGGCCGACCCCGGGCGCCCCACGGAGACGGCCACCCTCCGCCACCGCCGCCTAGTCAACGCCTCGGCCTGGAACCCCGCCGATCCGACGCTCCTCGCCACGGCCTCGGCCGACAAGACGGTCGGCATCTGGCGCATCCCCCGGAACGGCCGTGCCACGCTCGTCAACGTCCTGGCCCGGCACACCGACGACATCAACTCCGTCGCCTGGCTGCCCGACGGCGAACGCCTGATCTGCGTCTCCGAGGACGGCCGCGCCACCCTCTGGTCGGCCCTCGACGGCACCTTCCTCACCGAGGTCGGCTCGCACGAGGCGCACTGCATGATGGTCTCCGTCAGCGCGGAGGGCCTGGCGGCCACCGTCGGCGAGGACGGCCTCGTCGCGGTCACCGACCCCTCGGCCCCCGCCGGTTCCGACGGCGCCCACGCGCCCCGCAAGCGCCACTACGAGTCCTCGATCGAGGGGTGCGCCTGGTCCCGGGCCGGCGACCTGCTCGCCGTGGCCCGCGACGACGGCTCCGTCGACCTGCTCACCCGCGAGCTGGACCACGTACTGACCGTCGAGGTCTCCACCTCCGCCGCCCGCGCCGTGGACTGGGCCGAGGACGACTCCGCGTTCGTCGTCGGCGCCTACGACGGCTCCCTGCACTGGTTCACCCGGGCCGGCGAGCGGCTGCACACCGTCGCCGACCTCCGGGTGTGGCCGCGCTCGGTCTCCGCCGCCCAGGGCCTGGTCGCCGCCGGATCCTTCCGCAACGCCCCGCACCTGTACGACATGGCGACCGCCCGCGAGCTGTCCGCGCCCGACCGCGCCACCCACGGCCCCAACGCCCTCGCGGCCCGCGGCGACGAGCTCCTCGTCGGCGGCGACTGCGGCACCGTCTTCGCGATCCGCGGCGCGGACACCCACTACCCCGAGGTCACCGCGATCGAGCTCACCGAGGGCCCGATCCTGTCGCTGACCACCGACGGGGACACGATCTACGCCGGCACCTACTCGGGCCAGGTCATCCGCTACGACGGCACCCGCGAGGCCAGCGAGCGGCTCGGTGCGCCGATCCCCTCCCTCACCATCGACGGCGGCCGCGTCGTCGCAGGCACCTACAACGGCGAGTTCCTCGTACTGGACCCGCGCACGCTCCGCCTGGAGGAGCGCATCGAGGCCCACGGCGGATCGGTGAAGTCCCTGGCCCCCCTCCCGGGCGGCGGCTTCCTGTCCGCGGCCACCGACCGCACCGTCGAAGCGGGCGCCCTGCGCGGACGCAGCAGGCTGTGGGAGCACGGCAACCTGGTCAACGCGGTGGCCGGACTGCACGGCTCCGTCGCCGCCAGCGCCTCCCGCGACCACACCGTCAAGGTCGGGCGGATCGCCCGTGCCGAGGACGGCAGCTGGAGCGCCGGCCAGGTGCAGACGCTGCTGGGCTCCGACGAGTCCGTCAAGTGCGTCGCCCTCCTCGGCAACCCCGGCCGGCCCACCGTGCTGGCCGGCTCCTACGACTTCAACCTCTACTCCTGGCAGCTCGACTGGGCGGATTCCGCGGGGACCCTCGCCTCCGGCCGGGTCCTCGCCGAGTTCGGCCAGGGCCTGTCCTGCATGCTCCCCCTCGCCGACGGCCGTGTCGCCGTTGCCGGCTGGGACGGCCGGATCGCCCTCGTCGCCGCGCAGCCCGACGGGGTCGCCTTCATCGAGCACATCCTCCACATCGACGACATCGCGCGGTCCGCGGGCCGGAAGAAGGTGGCAGCATGACGATCCCGGCCGACACAGCGCCCGGCACAGCGCCGAACACCCCGCCGAGCAGGGCGGGAACGGCGGGAACAGCCGCAACGGCCCGCGCGAGCGTCCGCGCCCGCGTCCCCGTCACGCTCGCGCGGGTACGGGACCGCAGCGCCGACCTCATCACCTTCCACGACCTGCCCGACCCCGGCGAGCACTTCGCCATCGTCGTGCCCGCCCCGCCCGCCCCGGTCGCCGCCACCGACGCGCGCCCGGCTGCCGCCGAAGCCCCGCTGGTGCGCCTGCACAGCGAGTGCCTGACCGGGGACGTCCTCGGCTCGGCCCGCTGCGACTGCGGCCCGCAGCTCGACGAGGCCCTGCAGTACCTCGCCGAGCAGGGCGGCGCCCTCCTCTACCTGCGCCAGGAGGGCCGCGGCATCGGCCTGTACAACAAGCTCGACACGTACGTCCTCCAGCAGCAGGACTACGACACCTTCGCCGCCAACCGCATGATCGGCCGCGGCGACGACGAGCGCGACTACGGCGCCGCAGCCGCCATGCTCCGCGCCCTGGGCCTCACCCGGATCCGCCTGCTCACCAACAACCCCGCCAAGGTGCAGGAGTTGCGCGAGCACGGCATCGAGATCACCGAGGTCCTGCCGACCGGGGTGTACGTCACGCCCGAGAACGCGCGCTACCTCTCCGCCAAGGCCGAGCTCGGCGGTCACCACCTGCCCCGCCTCCAGGAGACCGCAGCATGAAGCTCGAAGACGTGGCCCTGTCCCCGCACTTCAAGGAGTACGCCGACCTGGCCGAGCCCGTCCGGATCCACCCGGCGGGCCTGCCCGGCACCGACCCCCAGCGGCTGGCCGCCGCCGTCGAGGACCCGGAACTGCCGCTCGCCGAGCGGCTCGCCGCCGGCTCCGTCCTCGGCCTCGTCGGCGACCCCCGCATCGCCTCCCCCGCCGCGGGCGCGAGCCCCGCCGCGAGCTTCGTCCCCGGCGGAACGGTCCGCATCGGCCTCCCGGAGGACGAGTCCGGGTACGTCACGGCCGCCTGGGCGCACGTGGGCGTCGAGGAGGAGTGGATCCTCAAGGAGTGCCCCGAGCACACCGTCGACCTCGCCGACTTCTGGATCGCCACCTACCCCGTGACCAACGGCGAGTACCGCGAGTTCCTGGCCGGCACCGGCCTGGAGGAGCGCCCCACCACCTGGTACCTCGGCGCCTACCCCTGGGACCGTTCGAACCACCCCGTGGCCGGCGTCCGTCCCGAGCACGCCGACGCCTACGCGGCCTGGCTGACCGCCCGTACCGGCCACCCCTGGCGGCTGCCCACCGAAGCCGAGTGGGAGCACGCCGCGAAGGGCGGTGAAGGCCGCCCCTACCCCTGGCCGGGCGGCTTCGACCCGGCCGCGGCCAACACCCGCGAGTCCACCGTGCACACGACGACCCCGGTCGGCGCGTTCCCGGCCGGCCGCTCCCCGTACGGCGCCCACGACATGGGCGGCAACGTGGAGGAGTTCACCGCCGACGACTACGTGCCCTACCCGGACGGCCCCTACGTCGCCGACCACCTGGTCGAGACCATGGGCACCTACCGCATCGCACGCGGCGGGTCCTTCTCCCGCTTCGGCGACCTCACCCGCACCCGGCGCCGGCACGGCGCGTTCCCGGGCGCCCTCTACCCCGTCGGGTTCCGCCTCGCCACCAGCGAGCGCCCCGCATGACGGCCGCCGCCCCGGCCCGGGCGGCCGCCCCCGGCTTCGAGGACATCCGCCGCGTCCTCGCCGACCGCGCCCCGGCACTGTCCGGCCTCCATGCCGCCTTCGCGCCGCTGGAGGCCGCGGCACACCAGCTGCTGCCCCGGCTCGCCGCCCTCCGCCCCACCATCGGCGACACCCCGCTGGTCCCGGTACCCAGCCGGGCCGGCCGCGGCCGGGTGTGGCTCAAGACGGAATCCGCGAACGCCTCCGGCACGGTCAAGTCCCGTACCGCGTACGCCCTTGTGTGCGCGGCCGTGGCCCGCGCCGGCACCCCCGAGGTGCGCCTCGCCGAGTACTCGGGCGGCAGCCTCGCCGTCGCCCTGGCCGAGCTCTGCGGCCAACTCGGCCTGGACATCCACCTGGTGGTCCCGTACGGGGCACCGGACCGGCTGGTCTGCGCGCTGCGCCGGCAGGGCGCCGGGGTGTCCCAGGGCCGTCCGGGAACCGGCTTCCTCGGCTCCATGGACGAAGCCGTCCGTGTCGCCGAACGCGAGGACCGGCGGCTGCTGCTCCAGCACTGCGCGGCCGAGGCCGCCGCCATGCACCGCGAGCACACCGGCGCCGAGATCATCGGCCAGCTCTCCGGGTACGGCGTGGAGCCCGTCGCCCTGGCCGCCGCCGTCGGCACCGGCGGCAGCCTCGCGGGTGCCGCGATGGCCCTCACCGGAGCCTGGCCGCACTGCCGCAACCTCGCGGTCTTCCCCACCGAGGCCGTCTACGGCGACGAGCGCGCCCCGAGCGCTGCCCCCCGTATGAACGGCACGGGGGGACTCGGCCTCGGAATCCGCCAGCCGCTGCTCTCCGCCTTCCCCGAGGGCTGGATCAGCTACACCGACATCGCCTATCCGCAGGCCCTGGAGGCCATGCGCCGGCTGCGCCGGGAACACGGCATCGCCGTCTCCGGCAGCGGCGCGGGCGCCTGGCTCAGCGCCTCCGCGGAAGTCGACCAAGGCCCACCAGGGCGCAATGCCGTCGCGGTCGTCGCAGGCCGCGGAACGATCGAGGAGTGGGAGCATGCCACAGCACGATGAGGCCTCGGCCACCGAGGCCGCCGCGCGGAACTACTGCGGCTACCGCGAGATAGTCCGCAGTTCCTTCCAGCAGTGGTACAAGGACAACCGCGACTCCTGGTCCGGGGCGACCACCAACGACCGCGTCACGCACTTCGCGATCGCCGCCGCCCCCACCGACCAGGAGACGGAGGC
The DNA here is from genome assembly GCF_026340255.1 of Streptomyces sp. NBC_01408. Classification (GTDB taxonomy): domain Bacteria; phylum Actinomycetota; class Actinomycetes; order Streptomycetales; family Streptomycetaceae; genus Streptomyces. The sequence goes on from NZ_JAPEPJ010000003.1 coordinate 520,866, forward strand.
GGATTCGGGTCCCACCCGCGTCCTGGACATCGGCTGCGGCCGCGGTCTGCAGACGGCCTCCCTCGCCGAATGGCTGGAGGCCGACGTCACCGGCCTCGACCTGCTCGACGTATGGGACACCCCGGAGGTCGCGCACGGCTCGATCCGCTTCCACCAGGGCGACTTCCTGGGCTTCCACGCCGAGGGCCTGGACCTGCTCGTCGACAACGGCTGCCTGCACCACCAGCGCCGCGAGGACTGGCCTGCCTGGGTGGAGCACGGCCGCAAGATGCTGCGTCCCGGCGGTGCCTGGGTCGTGAGCGTGTTCCTCTCCCCCGACGGGAGGATCACCCCGCACACCCTCCCGGACGGCCGTCTGAACTGGTGGCTCACCGAGGACCTCGTGGTCGAGCTCTACGAGGCGGGCGGCCTGCGCTTCACCGGCCGCCTGGAGATCGACCGCCGCTTCGAGTACGAGGGCCACCAGCTCAAGTACCTGACCCTGTCCTTCGTCGCGGTCTGAGCGACGCGGGAGACGAGAGGAGACCCGGGCCGTGCTCAAGGAGATCGCGCTCGACGCCCAAGGCGACGACCAGCACATCCGCGCCGCCCTGCGCGATGGATTCTTCCTGGTCCGCAACACCGTGCCGGACGGCCTGCTGGACGAGGCGTACGCACAGCTCGGCGCGTTCTTCGAGCTGCCCGCCGAGGTCAAGGCCGATTGCCGGGTACCCGGTGCCAACGGCCAGTCCGGGTACCTCCCGCCCCTGGCCGAGAAGGGGGAGAAGGGCCGCGCCCCGGACTGGAAGGAGCTCTTCCACTGGGGCGCCCCGCTCCCCTCCGGCCACCCGCTGCGCGAGCGCTACCCCGCCCGCTACCCCCAGCCGTACTTCCCCGACCACCTGGTCCCGGGCATGAGCGGCACCCTCGGCGAACTCCACGCCCGGACCGCCCGGTTCCAGCTCGACGTCATGCGCCGGCTGGCGGGTGCCCTCGGCGCGGCCCCCGGCTACTTCGAGGAGATGCTGGCGGACGGCCCCGTCGTCAACCGCGCCACCTGGTACCCGCCCATGGCGCAGGCACCCTCCGCCGACCACGTCTGGATGGTGGAGCACCAGGACTTCGACCTGATCACCGCCCTGCCCCGGGCCACCGCCGCCGGTCTCGAAGTGCGGATGGACGGCGTCTGGACCCCGGTCGAAGTGCCCGAGGGGTACGCGGTGCTCAATGTCGGCATGGTCCTGGAACGCCTCACCGGCGGCCTGGCCCGCGCCGCGCTGCACCGCGTGGTCGCCGCACCGGGCCAGGGCGGGGGCCGGCTCTCCCTCGTGCAGTTCTGCCACCCCACCCCGTGGACCGTCCTCACCCCGCTGCGGTCCTGCACCGCCGACGGCGAGCCCGACCGCTACCCGGCCCTGACCGCCCACGACCTGTTCCAGCGCACCATGTACCGCATCAACCGGCTGGAGCAGCCGTGACCTCGGACCGGAACAGGATCTCCCTCCTCCGCCAGATCCGCGAGGACCTGGACGCGGTCGTGGCCCGCGACCCCTCCCGGCCGCGCCGACGCGAAGCGCTCCTGCACGCGCCCTGGCACGGACTGGCCCTGCACCGGGCCGCCCACCGCCTCCACACGGGCGGCCACCGGTTCGCCGCCGCCCTGCTCACCCTCGCGGGCCGGCTGCTGTCGGGCATGGAGATCCACCCCGGCGCCCGCGTCGGCCGACGGCTCTTCATCGACCACGGCTTCGGCGTGGTCATCGGTGAGACGGCCCGGGTCGGCGACGACGTGACGCTCTACCACGGCGTCACCCTCGGCTCCCGCGGCTGGTCCCACACCGGCGAGCCCGCCGCGCGCCGCCACCCGGTCATCGGCGACGACGTCCTGATCGGGGTCGGCGCCTCGCTGCTCGGGCCGATCACCGTCGCGAGCGGCAACCGGATCCGCGCGCACTCCCTGGTCCTGCGGGACCTGCCCCCGCCCGGCATGTCGGGCCGGATCCCACCGATCCGCAACCTCACCCGCCATGCGAGGAATTCCCGCTGACGGGGGCCGCCCCGCACCCGCGACCGACAGCAGCCGTCATTCCCTCAACCGCATGACCCCATGACCCCATGAGCCGCATCCGGCCCCGACCGGCCGCCCACACCCTACGGAGCACCCCATGACGCCGACCTCGCTGCGCGAGCGCACCCTCGACCTCGCCAAGGACCTCGACACCGGTGCCTGGGTACCCACCGACCTGGAACGCAGCATCGCCCAGCAGCTGCTCACGGCGTCCTGCGCCGTCGGCTGCGTCACCGAGAACGCCGTACGCGACGCCCTCTGGGAGGGCTCCGAGCCGCTGACCCGCTCCAACGACGGCCGGCTCGCCGTCCTGCTCGTCGAGATCACACACAGCCTGGCCGCCGCCGAGCGCGACACCACCGGCCTCGCCTCGGCCCAGGCCCTGCTGGCCACGGTCCACCGCCGCGCGTGAACCAGGAACCCGGGGTGCCGGCCATCGGTCTGCCTCACCGTCGGGCTCAGCCTTGCAAGTCGTGGGTGCGACCCTGCCGCGCGGCCGGCCGCGGTGACGACGAGCAGCGGATCGTCGAGCAGCGGTGAGACCTCGATGCCGAGCGGCGGCGGCAGGGATGTCGGCCGCTGTTGATATACGTGTCCCATGACCGCCTTCCGTGACTTCAACTTCAAGCTCCTCGTCATCGAGAAGCTCATGTACTGGGACGAGACGCTGCCGCCTGCGTTCAGCCTGAGGGAGCACATGCGCGCACATGGCGTCGATGACCTTGACACCTACGTCGAGGACAACGAGTTGGAGTACACCGTCCTCGACGAGGCCCGCGCGTACTTCCAGGAGCTGGAGATCCCCGCGGATCTGCTCGCTACCGTGGAGGAGTTGACTTTCGACGGCGGGCATCAGGTCTTCATGGAGTGCGCCCCGGTCTGGGACGGCGAGGACGACCTCTTCGACGTCCGCTCCCTCGACGACCTGGACCTGCTCCCGAACCTCAAGCTCTTCACCGGCGGGCGCGCGCTGGAGCACATGATCCCCGGCTCCCTGGAGAGGCTGGCTGCCAGGGGTATCGCGGCACGCTGCTAGACGTCGCCACGCCGTCCCGCTGGAGACGAGGCTGTCCTTCCATGCCGAGCTGATGAAGATCAACGGCATCACCGTGCAGGGGGCGTGTCAGGGGTGGGCGGCAGCGTCGGATGGAGCCCGCGCTCGATCAGGCGCGTGAAGTGGCGCGGCCCGCCGTCGCCGGCCACCGCTCGGCGCGCACCTCCAGCCGCGGTGGAGGGCCGCCCGGCGCCTTTGGCGGTGTCCCCGGGAACCGTATCGAAACCTCGTCAGGAACCACGGCGCGGCGAAGCCGTGACGGGACGCAGCGGGCCTCACTCTCTGCATCAGCCGCTCGCGCGGCGCCAGGAGATCTCGGCCCACACCTGCTTGCCGCCGCTGAGCGGCACCGAGCCCCAGGCCATCGTCGTCGCCTCCACGATGAGCAGCCCGCGACCACCGGTCGACTCCCAGCTCACCGACAGCGGTTTGACGGGGCTGCGCGGCGACGCGTCGCTTACGGCGATCCGCAGCCGGTCCGCCGACAGAGTCAGATCCATCCCCACCTCGCCCTGCGTGTGCGCGATGGCGTTGGTGACCAGCTCGGAGACGACCAGCAGAGCCGTGTCGAGTTCCTCCACCACTCCCCAGGACCGCAGGGTGCGCGCGGTGAAGCGGCGCGCGTGCAGCACCGCGTTGGGCAGCCGCCACACCGTCCAGTGGCTCCGTATCGGCCGGCCCCCTATGCCGTCGTAGCGCAGCAACAGCAACGCCACATCGTCGTCGCGACGGCCCACGCCGACGACCAACTCGTCGGCCACCCCTCCGGCATCGACCGGGTCCGCCGCGGCGAGCACCTCGCACACCCGCCGCATCCCCTCCTCCAGAGGCAGCCTGGCGGACTCGACCAAGCCGTCCGTCAGCAGAACGAGCAGGGTGCCGGGGAGCAGCCCCGCCTCGGTCATGGGGAATTCGGCTTCCGCGAGCACTCCCAGTGGAGGCCCGCCCTCGACCGCCATCTCCTCGGTGACGCCGTCGGGATGGCGCAGTACCGGCGGCAGATGGCCGGCCCGTACGAACCTGGCGATGCCCTCTTCCATGTCCAGGTCCACATACGTACAGGTGGCGAACAGATCGGTCTCCATGCCAACGAGCAGACGGTTGGCCCGCGCGACCACCACGTCGGGCGGGTGGCCCTCCACCGCGTAGGCCCTGACCGCCGTAAGCATCTGGCCCATGATGGTGGCGGCTCCCGCGCTGTGCCCCTGTACATCCCCGATGACGAACGCCACGTGGCCGTCACTGAGCGGAATGACGTCATACCAGTCGCCGCCGACCTCGAGTCCCGCCGTCGCGGGCAGGTAGCGGGCGACGGCGACCCCGCCCGGCAGCTCCGGGAGCTTACGGGGCAGCAGACTGCGCTGGAGCATGGTGGCGAGTTCGTGGCCCGCGTCCAGTGCGTGGGCGCGCACCAGCGCCTGCCCCACCAGCCCCGCGGTCGCGGTCAGCAGCGACCGCTCCTCCGGTCCGAACCGGTGCTCCGCGTCCCACCCCACCAGACACACCCCGACCATCCGGCCTTCGGCGGGCAGCGGCAGCACCGCGAGACCACCGGGCCCGACGCCCAGAAGACCGGGCTCGAGAGCCGCGCCCGGCGGCCACAGACTCATATGCCCCCCACGCAGCGCGCTCTGCAGGGTGGGCAGGTCGCTGAGCGGCGCGTCGGGCCACTCGGACCGCCATTCCGAGCGCCACACCTCGGGCCAGGCATCGGGCTCCGGAGGGTCGAGGGCGGTGACGATGAGCCGCTCGGGCTCCAGTTCGCCAACGGCGACCCGGGAGGCGCCGAGCGGCTCGCGCAGGGCGGCGACCACCAGCCGGCTGACATCTCGGATGGTCGCCGCTCCCGCCAGCGTGGCCGACAGCCGCTGCACGAGGGAGACCTCGTCGGCGCTGGGGCGCAGATAGGTGGCGTCGGCCACCACACCCAGGACACGCTGCGGTGTGTCATCGGAGTCCACTTCGACACGGCAACGCAGCCCCAGCCATCGCAGCTCGCCGTTCGGGCGGCGGATGCGGAAGGCCAGCTGCTGTCCGGCGGCGGCCAGCCGGTCCGGCTCCACGATCGCCATCAGTGCGGGCATGTCGTCGGGGACGGCGCAGGCGAGCAGGGTCTCCACCTGCCCGTCGAACTGCTCGGGAGGCAGACCAAGCAGTTGCAGCACATGCGCGTGGGCCTCCATGCGGCCGGTGCTCAGTTCCAGGATGAACGCGCCGCCTTGCGCAGGCATCAGGGACTGACCCAGATGCGCCTGCGGGGCTTTGCGCCCGGGGGAGCGAGCGGCGACCGATTCGAGTCCGGCGGCCACCTGATCGGCGTAAAGCTCCAGAAGGCTGCGGTCGTCGGCGCTGAAGCCGTCCCCGACCGCGCCGGCGACGATCAGGCACCCGAGCCTCTGGTCGTCGCGTCCCAGTGGCAGAGCGCCCAGCGAGATCCTGGCCGGCGAGTCGGCGTCGCCGTCCCGGACCCGGGTGGGGAAGTAGTGGGGATCATCCTCGATGAACGTGGCGAGTCCCCTGGGCGTCAGCCACAGCGGGCGGCCGGAGAGAAAGGCACTGGCGGCGGGCGAATGGCCGGCCACGGCGAGGATCGCGGGCAGTCCGTAGAGGACGCCGCGGTTTCCGGTCAGCTCGGCCAGATGGAGTTCCCTGCCCTGGTCGGCGACCACATAGACAGCGGCAAGCTCAGCCCCGCAGAACGCAAAGCGATGCCTGGTCACTTTCTGTATCGCCTCCTCCCGAGGACGTCCCGCCGACCGCTCTCTCTCCATGCTGTCGCGCCCGGGACCGTCCGGGCGAGTCGGACCGCCAGGCCGAAGGGGCCCGGCGTCACCTCACGCTGCGCGACAGTACCGTGACGGAGCGGGTGCGGCCACAGTTGGCGTACGGCGATCAAGGCGCGGGTGTCTGGGGGCCAAGCGGGGCGGCGCCCGCGAGAACCAGGCCTACGCCGCAGGGGCCGGCGCGCGACGTGAGTGCGGCCTCGGATTCACGTCAGACCCGGTCGCTGGTCCAGCCGACCACCGGCAGGGCGGTGGCCCGGCGTCGCCTGAGGACGCCCGCGTATATGGCGAGCCCGAGGAAACCCGCCGTCATCATGATGAGCCCGGCCACAGGGCTGTGCATCGTTCGGCAGCGGCGGGTCGGGCTCGGCTGGTGCGTCGGTAGTGTGACCAGCTCAGTCGGTGCTCGTTGCTGGGGCAGTGGGGCGTGACGGTGACGGCCGACGGTCAGACCGGCCAGGGCTGCCGGGCACCGAGAAGAACGGTCAGGCGTGGTTGACCGGCAGGACGTCCGGGGAGAGGGCGCCGGCGTGGGCCGAGGCCGAGGTCATGCGCTTGCGGTGGTGGCGGCGGCAGAGGACCTCGTAGCCGATCTCCTCCGCCGGGCGGTTCACGTCGCCGACGACGACCTGGGCGCCCTCGACGACCATCTCGCCGCCTATCGTGCGGGCGTTGTGCGTGGCGCGGGCCCCGCACCAGCACAAGGCCTCCACCTGGAGCTGCTCCAGCCGGTCCGCCAGCTCGATCAGGCGCTGCGAACCGGGGAAGAGCTTCGTGCGGAAGTCCGTCGTGATGCCGAAGGCGAAGACGTCGAGGCCGAGGTCGTCCACGATCCGCGCCAGCTGATCGATCTGCGCCGGGGCCAGGAACTGCGCCTCGTCCACGATCACGTAGTCCGCCTTGCCGCCCTGCGAGAGCTGAGCGACGAGGTACGCGTACAGGTCCATGCCCTCCGGCGCCTCCACCGCCTCCGTCACCAGACCCAGCCGGGACGACAGCTTGCCCTCAACCGCCCGGTCGTCACACGTGAAGATCACACCCTGCAGTCCCCGCGCATCACGGTTGTGGGCGATCTGGAGAGCCAGTGTCCTTTTGCTTGACCAACCACCATCTACCTGCAGCGCCCGTGCCATGACACCACGTGTTCACGGGTCGCCCCAGCCTGATGGCAGCCAGCAGAAGATCTCGCGTTCCGCTGACTCGACTTCGACCCGACCAGCTCCCTCTCCCGTCCAGCGGCTCTCCGTCGCACGCTGCCCGCGTGATTACCTCACCGGCCGTCCCGTGTTCCCCCATACTTGCTGACAACGCGGAGACTGCTGGCCATGAGGGGGCAAGGGCTGTGGCGTTCGGGGTGGAGCAGGTCGTCGGGTTGATCCAGTACTTCTGCTGCAACGCGGCGACGGCCCGCTGCGGACCCTACGAACCGGTGGACCCCGAGGCGGCACTCACCTGCCGGGAGCTCCTGCCGGGACACCTGTACACCACGCGGGATCTGTTCGACGCGGAGACGGACCGGCAGGTCGACGTCTCCGTGTACGCGGGCCTGACCGAGTTGGGCGGTCTGCTGTGGGACCAGCAGGTGCGGGCTCTGACCCGGCTCTCGGGGCTGGAGCACCCGTGTCTGCCCGTGCTGCTCGGCGGCGGCTATCTGGACGCCGACACGGCGAAGGAGGCAGGGCTCGGGAGCGAGGCGGCGTTCATCGCCACCGTGGGGGCGGACAACCAACTGTCGCGGGCGGACGGCGAGGTGCTGCGCAAGGACCCGGCGGGGGCGCTGCGACAGTTCGGGCTGCTGGCGGACGCGCTGTCGATCGTGCACGACCTGGGTCTGACACACCGCCGGCTCTCCCCGGCCGCGCTGGACGTGGTCGTCGGCGCCGACGGCGAACTGCGCCTGCGGCTGGCCCGGTTCGAGCTGAGTTCGTTCGTGGCCGGGCTGCTCAGCGGTTCGTCCCCGGACTCCACGGCGGCCGGGCAGCTGCGAGAGCTGGTGCTGGCCGAGGGGCCCGAGCCGCTGCCCTATCTGGCGCCGGAGCGCCTCGCCTACTTCCTGCCCCGGCCCGGCGAGTCGAACAACGTCGTGGAGAGCGCCAAGGGCGACGTCTACGGGCTGGCGGCGGTGGCCTGGGAGTGGTTCGTCGAGCCGCTGCCGGCCGATCTGGTGCCTCTGCGGGTGCCGCGCGAGCCCGAGGAGATCCTGGCCGAGCGCGACCGGCTGGACCGCCTGGGCGAGCACATGCGCGAGCGCCTTCGGCATGCGCGGCTCCCGTCGGCGCTGCGCGACCTGCTGCGGCGGATGCTCGACCCGCAGCCGCAGAACCGGCCCACCGCCGACGAGGTCGCGAGCGATCTGAACGAGCACCACGAGGCCAACCTCATCGAGTTCGGCGGTGCGGTCAGCAGCCTGCCGCACCTGCTGGCCTTCATGCCCGAGCGGGGCGAGGAGACCCTGGGCAAGTGGGGCTGGCTGGAGCACCCGGCGGACAGCGAGGCCGGTGTGCGGGAGACGGCCGAACTCCTCCGGACCGACCTGCGGCGCGGCGAGGTGCTCCACTCCCCGGACGGCGCCGACCCTTATGTCGGCGGCGGCTCCACGGAGAGCAAGCGGGAGGCCACCGTAGTGCTGGCCGGCGCGCGCGCCCTGTGGTTCTGCCAGCTCTTCCGACCGCAGCAGGGCCTGAGTCTGGGGCCGGCGATCCCCCAGGTGCTGGTCGTCAAGTACGTGGCCAGGTTGGACGCCTACGGGATCCGGAACAAGCTGGACGATCTGCGGACGTCCTCGCTCAAGCGGCCCGTGCCGGAGATCAAGGCGCTGAGCTACCGTACGCCCACTCCCCGACTCAACGCCCTGTGCCGGGACCGGCCGAGCTGGAAGGATTTCCTCGACGCCATCCGGCCCGCCGCCGGCAAGTCCACCGCGCAGCTCGACTACGAGCGTGCCATCAACTGGCTGCTGGAGTTCCAGGGAGTGGAACTCCGAGCCCGCCGCTACCCGTACGAGAAGGTGGCCGACACTTCCGGCGACAGCACGCTGGTGCGCTGGGACCAGAAGCGCGACCAGGAGCGGATCCACAGCCACGCCCTGCTCACGAAGTACGCTCGCAACCCCGAACTGCGCCCGCCCTTCGGGGATTTCTTCGGCCGACTCGAGAGCGAGGAAAGCGGCAGCAGCGACGTCGAGGTATACCCGGGTGACCACGACCGCAAAGGGCCTCAGGTGCGCAGCGTGCAGGCGCAGGTGGTGCGGGTCGAGGGCGGCGACCGGATCGTGCTGCAGGCCAAGCCGGGGCAGGGGAAGATCCCGCCGCAGGGCTGGATCCGGCCGGCCGACGATGTCGGCTCGGAGTCGGTGCTGCGTCGGCAGGCGGACGCGCGCTGGGAGCTGTTCGCCCTCAAGCCGCTGGTCAACCAGTTGCACAGGCCGTTCTCCCTGCCCACCCTGCCGCAGCGCTGGGAGCACGCAGGCAAGGGGCTGCTCAAGGGCGGCCGCCGGGCAGTGAAGGACATCCTGGTGCACCAGCCGTTCTTCGCCCTGCAGGGGCCGCCCGGGACGGGCAAGACGACGGTCACCGCGCGCGCCCTGGCCGCCTATCTGGAGCAGGAGCCCACCCACCGCATCCTGGTCTCCGCGCAGTCCAACTTCACTCTGGACAATCTCGCCGCGCGCATCCTCAAGGACATCGGCGCGCGGGACGACGAGGGGCCGCAGGACGGGGACCCGGACGTCCCCATCGCGCTGCGGGTGGTGTCCCAGCGCGGCAACCCGGACGAGGTGGTACGCCCCTGGCTCCGCAGCGAGCTGGTGCTGCGCCGGGCCCGCCAGATGCGCCAGGGCATCGACGACCTGCTGAACGGCGGGGTGGACCCGGCGGTGCGGCCGGTACTGGAGCGGTGGCGCGATCTGCTGGACCCCGGCGCCAAGGAGCCGGTCCTGCCGGAGCTGGCGGACCGGCTGCAGCGCGGCGCGAACATCGTCTTCGCCACCTGCGCCACCGCCACCCCGCGCAACCTCGGGACCACCGGCGGCGCGTCGTCCTTCGACTGGGTCATCGTGGAGGAGGCGGCCAAGGCCTGGCCGACCGAACTGGCCATCCCGCTGGTGCGGGGCACCCGCTGGACGCTCATCGGCGATCACTTCCAGCTGCCGGCACACCGGCGTGACGAGGTGGTGCGGTTCCTTGACTCGTGCGTCGACGACCCCAGTACCGCCATCGCCGCCGCAGGGGCGGACCGCAAGACGTACCTGAAGGCGTTCGATCTGTTCGGCAGCCTCTTCCCCGAGGAGAGCCCGGTCGGGGATCAGTCGGGGGTCTCGGACGGCGACGAGGACTCAGGCCGCGCCTGGCGGGAGCGGCCCACAGCCCGGCTCTCCACCCAGTTCCGGATGCGCGAGCCCATCGCGCAGGTCGTCAGCCGGGTCTTCTATCCGCGGGCGCCACGCCCCGGAGAGCGCCCGCCCGACGACGGCATGCCGCTGGGCGGCCTGGCCACCCACCACCCGGAGACGCCCTCGCCGCTGGAGGCCCCGGGCCGGCTGCGCGGGCACTCCCTGGTCTGGCTGGACACCGCCGGTCTGCCGCAGTGCCAGGAGCAGCCGTACTGGAAGAACGAGGGGGAGGCGGACATCGTGCACCGCCTGGTGTCAGCCATGCGCCCCGCCCCGGTCCCCGGCCGCGACGGATTCAGCCCCGAGCCGCTCGCAGTGCTCACTCCGTACCGTCAGCAGGCGGAGGTGCTGCACCGCTACGGGGACCTGACGCGGTTCGTACAGACCGTGCACGCCTTCCAGGGCCGGGAGGCGGACATCGTGGTGGTCTCGCTCGTCCGCAACAAGCGGCGCGGCGCGGGCAGCGCGGCGGAGAGCTACGGGCACCTGAGCCGCCGGGACCTGATCAATGTGCTGTTCTCACGGGCCCGCCAACTCCTGGTCGTCGTCGGCGAGTACGCGCACTACGCGGGCTTCGAGAACGGCGGCGACACCTTCTGGCAGACCGTCTGCCAGGCGGTGGACCACTACGGCGTCGTGATGAAGGCCGCCGATGTCCTGTACCTGGAGGGGAGTTGAGCGGAGTCGCGGTCGTCTGGGTGCCCTGCGAGACGGTGGAGCTGCAGGTCCGGCTCGGTTACGGCGCCGCCCTGTCACCGATGGAGCTGGTGATGCTCGACGCGGTACGTGCCGGACTCAACGACATCGGGCAGCTGACCGGGCACCTGCAGCTCGGCCGCCGGCTCGTCCACGATCTGGTCTACGACTTGTGGCGGGCGGGGCTGCTGACGGTGGACCGCTCGCTGAGCCAGGTGGTCGTGCCGCCGGAAGTCGCCGACCGGCTCGACCGGGGCATGGCGCTGCCGGGTGCGGAGTACGTGCGGGAGAAGCGGGAGCTGATGATCGACCGGGTCACGGGTCGGGTCCTGCCCGCACGCGGTCCGCTGTCCGCACCCGAGCCGCGGCTCGCCCTGCCGGTCGGTGACGACCCCGTGGGCCTGGAGCAGGTGTCGCAGTCCGCGGTGCTGCGGGCGCTCACCGATTCGCTGAAGGCCGACGAGCCGCGGGCGCCGAACGACAGGGCCCATCGACCGGTGGACCCGGGGCGCCGGCGCCGGGTGCTGTCCTACAGACTGCCCCCGCCCGGCCTGCAGCGGCCCAGGACCCGCCGCTGGATCGAGCTGAAGGTGGAGCCGCGCTGGGACGAGGCGATCCAGCAGCTGACGATGACCGTGGTGGACGACCGGGTGCCGGCCGAGCTCCGGGAGAGCGCCTCGGAACGGCTCACCCGGCTCGCCTCGGAGAGCCCGGGCGCCAAGCCGTTCAGCGAGCTGCGCAGCCTCGCGGTGGGCGCTCTGAGCGAACCCCCCTCTCCCGCCGGGGCGTTGGCTCGCCTGGCGGACCGGGTAGAGACAGCCCGCGGTGTTCCGGCCGGGCAGCGGCGCACCTGGCACCTGGAACTCGCCGACGACGCCGCCCAGTTGGAGGGTTTGCTGCGGGAGCGGACCGACCGGGAGATGCGGGTCCGCCCGGTGACGGCTGACGAGCACGAGCGGCTGGTCGGGCAGCTGATCACGGAGGCCACCAGTCAGTTGGTCATCTGCAGTCCCCGAATCCAGTACCAGACGCTGCGCCGGCACCTCCCGGCGCTCGAGGACGCCGTCCGGCGCGGCGTACGGCTCGTCCTGCTGTGGGGCGCCGCCGACCGGGACCGGGACGAGGAGTTCGACGACCGCACCCGCAACGCCCTGGAGGACCTCCAGCGGCTAGGCGGGAAGGCGGGCGCGACGCAGGTCGTCCTGCCGGTGACCAGCGCCCGTACCCACGCCAAGCTGGTGGTGGTGGACCACGCGGCGGCCCTGGTCACCAGCGCCGCCCCGCTGTCGGGGTCCGGGGGGCGGTCCGACGTCGGGCTGCTGCTGGAACAGCCCAGCACCGACGGCCCGGTGCTCTCGGAGCTGCTCGACTGGGTGCGGGCCTCGGTGCCGTCGTACGAGCACAGCCGGCTGGTCCGGGTGCGGGCGGCGGACTTCCGGCCGGCCGGGGCGCCGGATCCGGAACTCCGTCCGGATCCTGTCGCGGGTCCGGGCACGGATCCAGACGCGGATCCGGACGCGCCGCCGCGTCCTGCGGTGGAGGCGCCGGCGGAGGACCCGAGCGTCGAGGCGTCGGCGCTGGAGTTGTGGGTCAGCGGTTGGACGGAGTACCTCCGGCGAGCCGAGGCCCACCTCGCGGGCCGCCGCCTGCCGGCCGCCCGTCTGGTGACGGACGCGACGCACCGCACCCTGTTCCGGGTCGCCGTGACCCGCGCCCGGCGCAGGCTGGTGATCGCCTCCGACGGCCTGGCCGCCGAAGTCGTCGACACCGGGCTCCTGGGCGCCCTGCGCGCCCGGCTGGAGGAGGGCGTGGCGGTGACCCTGGTCCTGCCGGACGCCACCTACCCGGTGGGCGACCGGCACCAGTACGGCGAGGCCCGGCACCGGCTGCAGGGCCTGCTGGCCGACTTCCCCGGCCGACTGCGCCTGGTGGAGGGCGGCAATCGCGCGGCGGTTCTGGTCTGGGACGACGAGGCCGTCGTCGGCGGCTTCAACTACCTTGCGTTCGAGGGGCGTTACGGACGTCACCGGCTGGCCTCGGAGCTCAGTGTCCGGACCAGCGGGGCCGCCGCAGCGGATGCGGTGGCCAGGGCGGCGGGCGCCTTCGAGGGGCCCGCGGGGGCCGAGTCGCCCGTACCGGAACCCGCCCCGGCGCACCCGCCGGCCTGCGCCGCCCACGCACAGGCCCAGCGGCTGCTGCACTCCTACGCGGACCAGGGCCTCGCCGATCCGCGACTGGTGACCCAGGAGCTGAGCGCCGCGGAACACCCCTGGCAGGTGCTGGACCTGCTCGGCGGCATTGGGCCCGAGGACCTGGTTGCGGTGGTCGCCGCCCGCTGCCTGGCCAGCCACCGGGGCACGGACCGGGGAGCCTCCGGTCAGGGCGAGCGGGCCGGGCACTGGCAGCGGTGGCTGGTGCGGCACTGCTGGAACAGCGAGCAGGCCGTGGAGGCCGCCGTGCTCCGCCTCGCGCTACCCGAAGCCGACTTCCGGCCCCGGGCCCGCACCGCGGTACTGGGCGCCGCCCGCGCCGCACACCACGTCGGCGCCCTGGCGGCGGTCCTCGAGGAGCTCGTCGTCGATGACAGCCTCGACGCAGCGGAGCGGGTGGCGACCGCCCTCGGAGCGTGCGCCCTGGTGCTGCTCGAGGGGAACGCGTTCGGCCACGAGGCTCTGGAGCTGGTCCGGCCGCAGCTCGACCCGCCCTGGCAGGGCCTGGCGGACCAGGTCGACGCCTATTGGCAGGCCGCGTACATGCCGATGCCGATGGAGCTGATCCGGGCGAGCCTCGACGGGTCGCAGCGGGAACACGAACGCGCCCGACTCTGGGAGGAGTTGGACCAGCGGCTCACCCACGCCCGGGCCATGACCTTCGCGAGCCCGGTCAGCACCCGCACCCACCACGCCCTGTTCAACACCCCGTCAGGGGCCTTCGCGGAGCTGGGCCGGATCGCCGGCGCCCGCGGTGACGGCGAGCTGCGGGAGTGGCGCCGGGGTCCCGGGGCTGTCCCGGCCGATCAGTTGGTGCTGGTCGCCGGGCGGGGGGCCTCGCAGCACGGGACCCTGATGTTCGGCGGCCATCTCAAGCGCTACCTGCAGCGGTTGAACCCGGTCGTGGCTGCGGTGGACGACCTCCTCCAGTCGGCAGGGGAGGCGACCACGACGGGCGCCGCCCCGCAGGGTGCCGAGGAGCTGAGCTCCTGGCTGGCCGGACACTGGGAGGAACTGACCGACGCGACGGCAGGGATCGAGGGGCCGGAGGGTGTACTGGCCCGTCAATTCCTCGGCGACCTGGAGCTGCTCGCCCGCTGGAGGGCCACATGACCGTGCCCGCAGACCCCACCGCCACCGCGGACGAGGCGGGTCCGCTGCTCGACACCGTCCTGCAGGACTGGACGGGCCGCTGCCGTCACCCCAGCCTCGCCGTCGCCCTCTCCGACGGGCAGCCGATCCGCCTCGACCAGACGGCCGCACTGGTGCTGCGCGGCCTGGCAGAGCCGATGTCCGAGGCGGAAGGACTGCACCGCCTGGTCGACGACGGCGAGTTCACCGCCGTCGCCGAACTCATGGACATGTCGGGCCGGCCCGACGGCTCGGCCGGCACCGCCCTGCCGCGGGGCGTGCTCGCCAGCCTCGACGCCCGGCTCGACGCCGCCCAGCAGGAGGCCCTCACCACCGTGCGGTCCCGGGTAACTCTGCTGCAGCGGCGGGCCTCGCGCAGCTCGACCGCTCTCCCGGCGGACCTCGCGCAGCGGGCCGAGGAAGCCGCTCTGCGCCGGCGCGCCGAGGCGACGGCCCTGCTCGACGAGACCGAGGCCGCCGTACATCGCGCCGAGCAACGGCAGCAGCAGGAACTGCGCGCAGAACTCAGCGCCGCCGACCTGTCGGAGGCCCATGCCGCGGCCGTCCTGGCCTGCCTGGAAGCGAACGAGTTCGAGGCAGGCCGTCGGCTGCTGACGGCCGAGGGCATCGACATGCACGGCAGCAGTCCCGCCTGGGTCCCCCGTCCGCCCCGCTGGGACGCCGCGCTCGGCCGCACCCTCCAGGAAATCCTGAGCCACTACCCGCCGGACTCCGTACCACCGCGTCACGACTACCTGACCCGCTACGTCCGCCTGAGCAAGTCCGACGTCCCCCTGCTGCAGTCGCTGCGGAGACTCGCCTCGGCACGCCATGAGACGTCCGTCGCCGACTTCACCTCATGCCTGAGCGCGACGCTCGGCGAGGACGTACGTAAACCCGTGACCTTCCGGGACGCGGGCTTCCACACCCTGCTGACCGGGCTGGCCGATGCCCGGCTGCCGCACCTTCCGATCACCGACCCAGGCGGGGTCCACCTCTGGGTGTCCGCCTCCGACGCCCCACCCCCGGAGGAACTGCCGGGGCCGCTGGTCTGGTTCGTGCCCACGGCCGGCCCGGCCCCGGCCACGCCGGCCGGCGTCGCGGCACTGACCGCCGTAGAGCTCCTGTGTGTCCTCGCCCCACCGCCGGCCGGCCTGCTGTCCACGCCCGCCCACCGGAGGATCAACCTGCTACGCCTCCTGGTCCCCCGGCTGGGACCCTGCGCCCTTGCCTTCCCCGACGCGGGCATCGCCCTCAACGGCGGCACCCCGCGCGAGGCGCTGGCCTGGCTCCTCGACCTGCACGCCGTGGTCCCCGATGCGGCGGTGGTCCACGCCTTGGACTACGAGTCCGAGGGCCAGCCCGTGGTTCTGCGGATGCTCCTGGAGGAAGTCCTGCCTCAGCGGTCGGCCGACGGCCGGCTGAACCGCACCGACCTGGCCCGTGTGCGCACCCCCGAGTTTCGGGCCCAGGTACGTTCCGCGGTGGCCGACGGGCTCCCCGCCGAGGAACGGGCCGCGCTGGGCCTGGCGTACGCCCTGCACCGCGAGGAACCGTTCCGGGGCAGCGACATCCTGGCGGACCTCCCGTTGGCGGGCCTGCCCGACGACTTCCCACGCCGCTCCGGCCAGCTCTTCGACGCGGAGGAGGTCCTGGACCGGCTGTGCCGGCACGGGCTCCTCCGGCAGAAGACGCTCCAGGATGGCACGAGCGGCTACCGTACCCTGCGGGCAGGCCTCGGCGCCCTCCTCACCGACGGCGCGGCCGAACAGGCCGGTGCGGCCGTGGAAACCCTGCTCCAGCGCCTGGAGCAGGCCAGGGCCTTCAGCCGGGCCGCGCACACCGAGAAGGCGGTACGGCATCACGCGCACCAGGCCGACAACGACCTGGCCGTCATCTTGGAGAACCTGAACGCCCTCGGCGCGAGGCTCGACGGCGACGATGCTGCCGCCGTGAACCAGATCATGCAGATGTTGCCCCGGCTGGGCGGCGAGCAGATCCGCACCTCGGTCTCCGGATACCAGTCGCCGCCGGCCGTGCACGACCTCGTTGAGCTCCTGCGCGCGGTGACCCGGGACGTCGAGTTCAACGAGGGCGTACGGATCACCTTCCGCACCGAGCTGCCGCACGGGCCACCTGACGAGGCACCGGTGCTGGCCGTACGCACCGGTCTGCAGACCGCCTTCGAGAACCTGATCCGCAATGCGGCCCAGGCGGTGCGCTCACTGCGGGCGGACCCGTCTGCGGAAATGGTCCGCAGCGGCCCCGACATCGTGGTCCGCCTCGGGCAGCCCGAGACGGAGCCGCACGGATGGTTCCAGGTGGACATCGAGGACGCCGGGCCGGGGCTCACCGAGGAGGAGCGGACGTTCCTGCGCACCGGCGAGCACCTGTCCCGGCACGGTACCGGCGGCACCGGGCTGGCGGCCGCGCGGGGACTGGTGCAGGACGCCGGCGGGCGCGTCGACATCCTGGACCGCTCCGACCTCGGCGGCGCCCACCTGCTGGTCCGGCTGCCCGCGGCGGGCGACGGCCCGGCCGGATGACGGCACCTCAGTCCTCGTACGACCGCAGGAAGTCCTGCACCTCGCGCTCCGCCTCCTCCACCGTGCCGTCCCTGAGGATCCGGCGGACGCGGTCCGCGTCCTCGCGGCACTGTTCGAGATCCGGGTTGTGGCGGCTGCCCCCGGTGCTCAGGAGTTGATCGTCGGCACGCAGGGCCGCCCACTCCAGCCAGGTCTCGGCGCGCCGTCTGCGGTCTCGCGCATTCGGGGACACCAAGATCTCAGCGGCCAGCCTGATGCCCGAGAAGTCGGCCTTGGGCGTGCCCTTATATACGATGCCGACGAGGCGGTAACGGGCGCGCTGGATCCGGGTGTGCTCGACCAGGTCCCCCGGCGGCGGCGCCATGGTCATCAGCGAGGCCGGCACCTCGGTATGGCGGGCCAGCCACTCCACGACCTCCAGCCCCCCCTGGTCGTCGAGCTCCGGGGTGAGATGCAGGTCGACCAGCGCCCCGGCCAGTCGCTTCACCTCGGCTTCCCGCTCGCGCTGCATCCTCCGCCACTCGTCCAGGGATCGGACGGTGAGACAGGAGAAGCCGAAGCCCTCCAGCGCGTCCACGATCAGCTCGGCCATCTGGTCCTCCACCACCAGGATGCGCCGCGGCTCGGGAGCCCTCAGTCGCTCGCGGACCAGGTCGCACGCCCGGTCACCGGAGAAGAGGTCGAGGAAACCGGCCAGCCCGTCGAGCTGCCGCAGGATCGCCGGGTCCGCCTCGACGAGCACGTCCAGGAGCCGGTCGCGGCAGGCGAACACCTCGTTCCAGCAGCTGGGGTCGACCTGCGGGTGACAGACACGGGGGTCGCCGTGCCACAGGTCGATGAGGGCGGCGAGTTCCGCCACCCCCGGCGACCCCGACAGTTCGCGCAACTTCCGCACACCTGCGACGAATTCGACGGCATCGACCCGAACCGCATCCGCATCGAGCCGATACGGGCCCCCTTTGACCCGCTTGGGCACCGGCAGCCTTCTCCGCAGGCTGCTGAAGTGCTGGGCCAGCGCCTGCTCCGAGGCGATGGCCGGCTTCCCGGCGCCGTCTCGCACCGAGGCCAGCAGGTCCTGCTCCCGCACGCCGCGCCGTAACTTCAGCGCCAGCACCACCAGAACCGCACCGGCGAGCCCGCCAGGCGGTTCCACCTGAACGTCACCACACCCGACGGCAAGGTCCCCGAGCACCCGGATGCGACACTGCTCCCCCACGTCTGTCATGGGTCAATTGTGCAGTCGCAGCCGCGTGCTTGCGAGCCGTACGCCAAGGCCCCGTTGCCGAGGCCCCGTCGCCAAGGTCCTGTTGTTGAGGTCCCGTTGAGGCCGCGCCCGAGGCCGGCCGCCGAGTGCCCCGAAAACTCAACGGACGTACGGGCGGGAGAACCGGTCACACCAGAGAGCCTCATATCAACGGGGCGCACCAGGCGCCTCCTCCCGGAAGGCAACCGCCGTGCACGACATCCGACTCACCCGCGACGAACAGACCGTTCCCGGCAGCGGGCTCGTCATCGCCCCCTTCGGCAAGAAGACCCTCCGCAACGACGACGAGTTCGACTTCGACTGGCTCTACCAGGACGTCGTCAGCTCCGTCATCGCGGAGACCGGCATGACGCCGGTCCGCGCCGACAGCGTCTACGGCCCGGCCAACGTGCTGGACGTCGTGTGGCGCGCCATCCAGCAGGCCGAGGTCTGCATCGTCGACTTCTCCTGCCGGACGCCCAACGTGGCCATGGAGTACATGGCCGCCAAGCTCATCGGCAAACGCATGATCTACCTCGCGCAGCACCCGGACGACATCCCCAGCGACGTCCGCGGTCTGCGCCACATCCCGTACACGCCGCTGTACGCGGACATGGCCCGGATGCGGACGGAGCTGCGGCAGCAGCTGGAGGCGGTGCGCCTCGAGCCCGCCCAGGAGATGGCGCTGATCCCGCTGGCCACCGGCGGAGTCACCCCGGCGCGCGCCCAGGCCGTCAGCGTCTCCACCGACTTCGCGGTGGTACGGGCGGCCGACGGCGCCCTCGGCGTGCTCAGCGGCGAGGACGTCGACTGGTCGCGGATCATCACCGACATGACCCGGCATTGCACCGTGGGCGACTGGCTTGACGGCGCCTTCGAGATGCTCCCGGCCGGCGGCACCAAGTACACGCTGCTGAGCGGGCAGCAGAATCCCTGGCACAGGCTGGAGGCCACCCACCCGGTGGGCCACGCCTTCACCGGCACGGTGCACAGCGTGCGGCAGGCCGGTGTCTTCGTCCGGGTCTCCGGACCCGTCAACGGGCTGGTACCGCACAGTTCCCTGCCCTCCGGGACGGAGTTGGTGCCGGGGAGCCAGGTGGAGGTGACGGTGCTGTCGGTGGACAGCCGCCGGCGGCGGGTCACCCTGGCCCTCGCGCAGGGCCGCCGGCCGGTCGGGGCGGCGCGGACCGGGTCGGTCGCGCCCCTGCCCTCGATGGGCGTGGCGTTGCACGAGCGGCTGGAGGGCGAGGTGGTCAAGATCGCCCCGGAGGGCCAGGGCGGCTACGTGCTGCTGCGGGTCTCCGGCCGTGAGCGCCCGGCGTTCCTGCACTGCTCCGCGATGAGCCGGCAGCTGCGGCACGACCTCAACCACGACGGGATCGAGCTGGGCGAGATCCTCGACGTCGAGGTGACCAGCATCAACGTCCACCAGGACAAGGTCTGCGTCCGGGACGTCGAGCCGGTGGAAACCGAGCAGGCCCAGGAGACCGGGGACATCGCCGAGGCCGCGTGACCGCCCTCGGTCCGGGGCGCCGTGAGGACACGGCGCCCCGGATCTTCCCGGGACCACAGCCCCCGAAGTTCGCTCCGAAGTTCACTCCGACGACAGGAGAAACGCCATGTCCTCCGACGAAACCCTTCTGGACCTGTACAAGCTGGCGGTCGAGATGGCCGATCGCACCTCCGTACGCCGCGGCCAGGCCAACGCGTACTTCCTGGCCGTTCAGACCGCCCTGGCGACGGTGGCCGCCGCACTCCCGGCCACACCGCTCGCGGCAGTCGCCGTACTCTCCGTCTCGCTGCTGCTGTCCACCAGCTGGTGGCTGCAACTGCGTTCCTACCGCGACCTGAACCGGGCGAAGTTCCAGACCGTCCTGGCACTGGAGACACGGCTCCCGTCGGCCCTCTACACCGACGAACGGGCGGCCCTGCCTCCGAGGTTCCTGGAACTGGGCCGCGCCGAGCGGCTAGTGCCCTGGGCCTTCTCAGCCCTGAACATCACCGTCTTCCTCGTCCACCTCGTCCCCCGCTGACCGTACGCCGCCTCAGGGTGGACCCACCGGTCAACCAGAGGTCACCGGCAGCACGTCCGGCGACAATGCCGCCGCCCTCGCCGAGGCGCTCGTCATGCGCTTGCGGTGGTGGCGGCGGCAGAGGACCTCGTAGCCGATCTCCTCCGCCGGGCGGTTCACGTCGCCGACGACGACCTGGGCGCCCTCGACGACCATCTCGCCGCCTATCGTGCGGGCGTTGTGCGTGGCGCGGGCCCCGCACCAGCACAAGGCCTCCACCTGGAGCTGCTCCAGGCGGTCCGCCAGCTCGATCAGGCGCTGCGAACCGGGGAACAGCTTGGTGCGGAAGTCCGTCGTGATGCCGAAGGCGAAGACGTCCAGCCCGAGGTCGTCCACGATCCGCGCCAGCTGGTCGATCTGGGCCGGAGCCAGGAACTGGGCCTCGTCCACGATCACGTAGTCCGCCTTGCCGCCCTGCGAGAGCTGAGCGACGAGGTACGCGTACAGGTCCATGCCCTCCGGCGCCTCCACCGCCTCCGTCACCAGACCCAGCCGGGACGACAGCTTGCCCTCACCCGCCCGGTCGTCACGCGTGAAGATCACACCCTGGAGCCCCCGCGCATCACGGTTGTGGGCGATCTGGAGAGCCAGTGTGCTCTTTCCGCAGTCCATCGTTCCGGAGAAGAACACCAGCTCGGGCATGGGAAGTACGGGACCTTTCGGGTCGTGGGCAGCGGGGGAAGGTGGAAGGTGGAGGCGGTCAGGAGCGGACTTCGAGCAGCGGGACCAGCTGCTCGGCCGGGGTCATGGAGCCGTGCATGCCGACGAGGGCGGACTCGTTGGGCTCGTTGCGCGAGGCGGTGATGGCGACATCGGCCTGGGCGGCCGCGACCACGTCGCCGATCCGGCCCCGTACCCGCTCGTCGCACTCCCCCGGGGCCCCGAACCAGCCCAGTTCCAGGGCCTCTTCGCGGCTCGCGATCCAGAAGCGGTCGCCGAGGACCTCGCGCCACACGGTCAGGACGTCGGCCTCGGCGCCGGGGACCGCGTACACGTGCCGGGCCCGGCCTTCGCCGCCCAGCAGGGCCACGCCCGCGCCCAGCTCCCAGTCCTCGTCGTAGTCGATGCGGGAGTCCTCGTCGAAGGGGACGTCGACCATGCCGTGGTCCGCGGTCACGTACAGCGCGGTGCGCGGGGGCAGTTGCTCGGCGAGCCGCTGCACGAGCCGGTCGACGTACATGAGCTGGCCGCGCCAGGCGTCGGAGTTCACGCCGTGCCGGTGGCCGGCTCCGTCGAGCTCGCTGTAGTACGTGTACACGAGCGAGCGGTCACCGGCCGCGAGCCGCTGCGCCGCGAGGTCCATCCGCTCCTCGCCGGTCATCCGGCCGAGGAAGGTGCCGCCGCTCAGCGCGACCTTGGTGAGGGGGGTCGTCTGGAAGGCGGGCGCGGACACCTGCGCCGTCGCCACCCCCGCCTTGTCGGCCAGCTGGAAGACGGTCGGGTACGGCTGCCAGGGCTTGGGCGCGGTCCACGGGTGCCAGCGGAGCTGGTTCATCAGCTCGCCGGTGGCCGGGTTGCGCACCGCGTAGCCGGGCAGGCCGTGGCGGGCGGGCGGCAGGCCGGTGCCGACGGAGGCCAGCGAGGTGGCGGTGGTCGCCGGGAAGCCCGCGGTGATCGGGCGGCCGGTGCCGCCGCGCGAGCCGGCGAGCAGGGAGGTCAGGTACGGGGCCTCGTCCGGGTGGGCCTTGATCTGCTCCCAGCCCATGCCGTCGACCAGGAAGACGCAGTTCCGGTCGGCCGGGGTCAGCTCCGGGATGGAGGCGGTGAAGCCGGGGACTCCCTGGCCCGCCACGAGGGTCGGCAGCAGGTCGGCCAGCGAGCCGGTGCCGTACGCGGGGACGGGCGCGGCGGCGAGATCCAGCAGCTCCGGCTCGTCCTGCCAGTTCTGCGCCGCGGGGTACGACATCAGCGGGCGGCGGGGGAGGAGGTCGCCGCAGTCGCTTCGGAGAGCGCCTGCGCGAAGACCAGGGTCTGGCGCACCGCCTCCGGGCCGTCTCCGGCCTCGCTGACCCGCAGGCTCAGGTCGTCGGCGGTGGAGTTGCCGGTGTAGCCGTGGTCGGAGTCGCAGTTCGGGTCGCCGCAGGCGGCGGGTTCCAGGTCGATCCGGGAGACCGCGCCCCAGCCGATGGTCAGGACGACCTCGCGGGGCAGGGTGCCCGGGGTGTAGGACTCGGGGTTGGCGACGACGCGGCTCAGCACCACCGAGGAGATGCTGGAGAGCTTGACCGACTCGGTGGAGGTGGTCGCGTACGGGGACGGGGAGCCCGCGTCGGCGGCCTGCTCGTCGGTGTGGGAGACGATGAACCGGTTGCCGGTCAGGACCAGCACGGTGACGTGGCGGCGCACCTCGTTGGAGTCGAAGGTCGTCTCCTGGTGGACCAGGTACGACGAGATCGGCTCGCCGCCCACCGCGGCCTCCACGGCCTCGGCCACGAGGGCCGGGTAGTAGCCGCTGCGCTCGATCGCCGTGCGCAGCCCCTGGGTCGTCGTACCGGATTTCGCCATGAGGTCCATCCTAAGGCCCGTACGGGGCACCCCGGCCGCCTCGTGCACGGTCGGTCAGGTCAGTAGCTGGGGAGTGTGCGCGGGCCCAGGTCGCCACGGGCCGGGGCGTGGGCCACCCGGACCGTGGCGCTGAGCACGGAGAGGCCCTCGGGAGCGACGACGACCGGCTCCAGGGAGACGCCGATCACCTCGGGGTGGTCGTCGACGAGGCGCGACAGGCGCAGGAGGAGCTCCTCCAGTGCGGGGGTGTCGACGGGGTCGCTGCCGCGCCAGCCGAAGAGGAGGGGTGCGGTGCGGATGGAGCGGATCAGTCCGGCGGCGTCCCGGTCGGTGGCCGGGACGAGGCGGTGGGCGGTGTCGCCCAGCAGCTCGGAGGCCACCCCGGCGAGCCCGAAGGAGAGGACGGCGCCGGCGGCGGGGTCGATCACGGACCGGACCACGGTGTCGACGCCCCGGGGCACCATGGCCTGCACCACGGGCTGGAGCTCGGCGGGCCTCCCGAGGGCTTCGGCGAGCTCCTCGTACGAACGTCTGAGCTCGGCCTCGTTCGTCAGGTCGAGCCGTACGCCGCCCAGGTCGGCGCGGTGGCGCAGGTGCGGGGCGGTGGTCTTGAGCACGACGGGGTAGCCCAGGGCGCGGGCCGCGCGGGCGGCGGCGTCGGCCGAGAGGGCGGGCAGGGTGGGCATGACGTGGATCCCGTACCGGCCCAGGAGGGCGTGGGCGTCGAAGTCGCCCAGGGTCAGTACGGCCTCTGCGTCGACGCCGGCCAGCAGCCGGGCCAGCTGGGCACCTGCCGCGGCCTCGTCGATGTCCTCGTACTCGGGGACCAGGCCGGCCTCGGCGTTGGCCCGCCGCCACTGCCCGTACCGCACGGCCTCGGCGACGGCCTTCACGGCGCGCTCGGCCGCGGGGTAGGCGGGGATCCGGTACCCCTCGGACGGTGCGGGTGCCGGCGCGGGCGGCTGCGCCGCCGGTGCCGGCGTTCGCGGGGGTCCCGGCGGTGGCGCAGTCGATGCCTGTGGCCGCGGCGTGGCGGCCCGGCCCGGGGCGGCGGCCGGCGTGGCCGCGGTCGCCGGGGTCGCGGAGGACGTGGCCGCGGAGGACGTGGCCGCGGGGGACGTGGCCGCGGGCGCCGGGGCGGAGGCGGCCGGGGCGGAGGCCGTGGCCGCCGAGAGGGCGTCGGCCAGGGCGCCCAGCTCCACGTGGACCACCGCCACCGGCTTGCCGGGGTGCGCGGCCACCGCCTCGCGCAGGTCGTCGGCCAGGTCGTCGGCCAGCTCGTGCTCGCTGACCCAGGGGATGGCCGTGACGACGACCGCGTCGTTGGCCTCGGACGCCAGGGCCCCGGCGAGCGCGTCGCGGAAGTCCGCCGGTGAGGCCGCCGTCGTCAGGTCCAGGGGCGGCAGCGGCCGCAGGCCCTGGGTCAGGCAGGCGTCGTAGGTGAGGACCCCGAGGGATTCGGAGTTGCCGAGGATCGCGATCCTCGGGCCCGCGGGCAGCGGCTGGGAGGCCAGCAGCAGGCCGACGTCGACCAGTTCCGTGACCGTGTCCACGCGGATCACCCCCGCCTGCCGCAGCAGGGCGGAGACGGTGGCCTCCGGCAGCCGGGTTCCCGGGACGACGTGCCCGGCCGGGGTGTGGCGGCCGCCCTTGGCGACGACCACCGGCTTCACGGCCGCCGTCCGCCGGGCGAGGCGGGTGAACTTCCGCGGGTTGCCGAGCGTTTCCAGGTAGAGCAGCGCGACGTCCGTCGCCTCGTCCTCGTACCAGTACTGGAGGATGTCGTTCCCGGAGACGTCGGCCCGGTTCCCCGCCGAGACGAAGGAGGACAGGCCTTCGCCGCGCCGCAGCAGCGCGGAGAGCAGGGCGATCCCGATCGCCCCGGACTGCGTGAACAGGCCGATCCGGCCGCGCATCGGCATCGGCGCGGGAGTGAGGGAGGCGTTGAGCTCCACCTCCGGGGCCGTGTTGATCACCCCGTATGCGTTCGGGCCGATGAGGCGCATCCCGTACGAGCGCACCTGCCGCAGCAGTTCGCGCTGGCGGGCGAGCCCCGCCGGGCCGGACTCCCCGTAACCGGCGGACAGCACGACCAGGCCCTGGACCTCGTGCTCACCACAGGCCGCGACCGCCTCCGGGACCCGGTCCGCCGGGACCGCGAGCACCGCGAGGTCGACGGGTGCGCCGATGTCGGCGAGCGCGCGGTAGGCCCGTACGCCGTCCAGCAGGTCGGCCTCGACCGCCTCGTTGACGGCGTACAGGTGGCCGTGGAAGCCGCTGTCGCGCAGGTTGCGCAGGGCCGCGGCGCCCAGGCCCGCGCCGGAGCGGCTGACTCCGATCACCGCCACGGAGCCGGGGGCCAGCAGCCGCTGGACCGAGCGGGCCTCGGCCCGCTGTTCGCGGGCGCGCTGGACGGCGAGGGACTCGGCGGTGGGTTCGAGGTCGAGGGTGAGGTGGACGGACCCGTCCTCGAAGCTGCGCTTCTGCTGGTAGCCGACGTCCGTGAACACCTTGATCATCTTGGTGTTGGCGGGCAGTACCTCGGCGGCGAACCGGCGGATTCCGCGTTCCCTGGCCACCGCGCCGATGTGCTCGAGGAGGGCGGAGGCGACGCCGCGGCCCTGGTGGGCGTCCTGGACGAGGAAGGCCACCTCGGCCTCGTCGGCGGGGGCGGAGGCGGGCCGGCCGTCGGAGCCGATCCGGTCGTAGCGGACGGTGCCGATGAACTCCCCGCCGATGGTCGCCGCGAGTCCGACCCGGTCCACGAAGTCGTGGTGCGTGAAGCGGTGCACGTCGCGGTCGGAGAGCCGGGGGTAGGGGGCGAAGAAGCGGTAGTACTTCGACTCGTCGGACACCTGCTCGTAGAAGCTGACCAGCCGCCCGGCGTCCGCGGCGGCGATGGGCCTGATCCGGGCCGTGCCGCCGTCGCGAAGGACGACGTCCGCTTCCCAGTGGGCCGGGTACGAGGGGTCCGACTCGGTGGTCATGGGGCCACCTTAGGCGGTTCCCGGGCCGTGCGGCCCTGGCGCGGCGCATCGGGCAAGCGGCTGTAAACCAGTGCAAGCTGGGGAAGGTCGAACGGCGGCAGATTCCGGGGCGAAGGTCGGTCGGAGCATTCGGGGCGTCGTGAGAGACTGGTCTAGACAACCGTAAGAACCTGAAGGGCATCACCATGGCAGAGCGCCGCGTCAACGTCGGCTGGGCCGAGGGCCTGCACGCTCGTCCCGCCTCGATCTTCGTCCGCGCGACGACCGCTTCCGGCGTCCCGGTGACCATCGCCAAGGCCGGTGGCGACCCCGTCAACGCCGCTTCCATGCTGGCGGTCCTGGGCCTGGGCGCCCAGGGTGGCGAGGAGATCGTCCTCGTCTCCGAGGCCGACGGCGCGGAGGCCGCGCTGGACCGTCTCGCGAAGCTGGTCGCCGAGGGTCTCGAGGAGCTCCCCGAGACCGTCTGACCCTTCGGGTTCGATCAAGCCGTGGTCCCCGGGCATCCGGGGCCACGGCTTCGCCGTTTTCCGGCCGCGCGCACGACCAGGCCCCGCGCACGACCAGACCCCGCGTATAAGCCGGCCCACACGCATAAGCCGGCAGCACGCAAAACAAGCCACGCCGACAAACGGGCCGCACACAAAAGCGCTCCGCAGGAATTCGGCAGGGCGGAATTCAGCCCAGCCCGGCCGCCGGCCGACCGCCTCGCAGCAAATACACGGACCGAATACCAGCCCTTTGTATACGGTCCCTGTTAATGCCGACCGCTCGACATGTTTACGGCAGGTTGCGAAGTGCTCACCGCGGCCCGCGGCCGCAGCCGGTGCACCCCGGCCGCCCGGTCGGCGTGGGCGGCGGTCAGCGTCCGGGCCCGCTCGGCGTCCCCGCGCGCCACGGCGTCCACGATCGCGCCGTGCTCCGCCCAGGACTCCACGGGCCGCTCCGGGGCCCCCACCACGTACATCCAGGCGATCTTGTGCCGCATCTGGGTGAGCAGCGCGATCAGCCCGGGGCTGCCGGAGGCCTGTGCGAGCGTCTCGTGGAACCAGGCGCCCAGGGACCGCAGGTCCTCCCCCTGGCCCCGCCTGGCCCGTTCCTGGCCCAGCCGGACCAGGCCGCGCAGCACCTTGAGGTGGGCCTCGCTGCGCCGCCGGGCGGCCCTGGCGGCCGCCAGGGGCTCCAGCAGCATCCGCAGCTCCAGGAGGTCCGCCGCCTCCTGCCCGGTCGGCTCGGCCACGCACGCGCCCGCGTGGCGCCGCGTGGTGACGAACCCCTCGGACTCCAGGGTCCGCAGCGCCTCGCGGACCGGGACGCGTGAGACCCCGTACCGGCGGGCCAGTACCTCCTCGGTCAGTCTGCTGCCCGGTTCGAAGACCCCGGAGACGATGTCGTCGCGAATTGCCGTGCATACCGTGTGCGCAGGAATACGCAAGACCGGACCTCCGCCTATTTCCAACTGCCTTCGCCATGGAACACACATGCGCGTACTGAGACTCTATTGCAACACACGATATTTTCCGAGGGCGGCCGGAAATACGAAACATTTACCGCGGTGCACAACGCGAAGACCCCGGCTCGGGGAGCCGGGGTCTTCGACGAAGCGGTGAGCGCGAGCGCTACGGGTCAGAGGCTGACGCCGTGCGAGCGCAGGTAGGCGACCGGGTCGATGTCCGAGCCGTAGTCGGCGCCGGTGCGGGCCTCGAAGTGCAGGTGCGGGCCGCTCGAGTTGCCGGTGGAGCCCGACAGGCCGATCTGCTGGCCCGGGGTGACCTGCTGGCCGACGGAGACGCTCAGCGAGGCGAGGTGCCCGTACTGGGTGTAGGTGCCGTCGTTGTGCTTGATGACGACGTTGTTGCCGTACGCACCGCCCCAGCCCGCCTCGACGACCGTACCGAGGCCCACCGCGTGGACCGAGGTGCCGGACGCGGCGCGGAAGTCGATGCCGGTGTGGCTGCCGGAGGACCACATGCCGCCGCCCGCGTGGTACTGGGTGCTGATCCCGCCGCCGACGGGGGCGACGAAGGTGTTGAGGCGCTTGCGCTCCTCCTCGCGGGCCGCACGCTCGGCGGCCTCGCGCTCGGCCTTCGCCTTGGCCTCGGCGAGGCGCTTGGCCTCGGAGGCGCGCTGCTTCGCGTCGGCCTCGGCCTGGGCCTTGGCCGCGGCGTGCTCGGCGGCGCGCTGCTGGGACTCGGCCTGGTCCTGGATGTCACTCGCGAGGTCCTCGGCCACGACCATGGCCCCGAGGCCGTTGTCCTGGACGGAGTTGTCGCTGTTGTCCGCCGCGAAGGCGGGACCGGCGAGGGAGCCCACGACGCCCGTGGTGGCGAGGGCGGCGATACCGGCGTAGCCGGCGGTCTTGCGGCTCAGACGGCTGGAGCCACGGTGCTTACCGGAACCGGCGGGACGACTGCCAAACGCCATGGAGGGGCTGATCCTTTCCTTCCTTCTCGCCTACCGGGTTAGCTGACGGGTTCGGAGCAGGAAGGTCTCCTACGGACCTCCTCTTGCGAGGCGGTCCGATTCACCCCAGGGACTGATGTGGGTCCCCGGCTCCCCAGGCTCGCGCCTGACGGGGACTCGGCGATCGCTGTCCGGTGCCGCGGATGCGGCGGGTACAACTGACGAACAGCAGGGCCGACGCTAGGCGGATCATCAGTCAATCGCCAAACAGACACGCGTTTTTGTTGCGTACGCCACACCACATAAAAGCAACCTCTCCACTAAACGGACAAAAGGGGCCCTGGCGAACAATCCGCCAGAGCCCCTTCCGTATCCGTCAGTTGGAGACGACGCTCACTTCACCGATTCCGAGGGCCCGCACGGGCTCCTCGATCTGCGAGGCGTCGCCCACCAGGACCGTGACCAGCCGGTCCACCGGGAAGGCGTTCACGACCGCCGAAGTCGCCTCGACCGTGCCGGTTTCGGCGAGCCGCGCGTACAACTGCGCCTGGTAGTCGTCCGGCAGCTCCTGCTCCACCTGGTCGGCGAGGGTGCCGGCCACGGACGCCGCCGTCTCGAACTTCAGCGGGGCCACGCCCACCAAGTTCTGCACCGCCACGTCCCGTTCGGCGTCGGTCAGACCACCCTCCGCGAGGGTGCGCAGCACCTTCCAGAGGTCGTCCAGCGCCGGGCCCGTGTTGGGGGTGTCCACCGAGCCGCTGATGGCGAGCATCGAGGCGCCCTTGCCGTCGGCGGTGGAGCGCAGGACCTGGCCGAAGGCGCGCACGCCGTACGTGTACCCCTTCTCCTCGCGCAGCACCTTGTCCAGGCGGGAGGTGAGGGTGCCGCCGAGGCAGTACGTGCCGAGCACCTGGGCCGCCCAGACCCGGTCGTGCCGGTCCGCCCCGATCCGGCCGATCAGCAGCTGCGTCTGGACCGCGCCGGGCCGGTCGACGATGACCACCCGGCCGGTGTCGTCGGCGGTCACCGGCGGCACCGGGAGCGGCTCGGCGGTGCCGCCCGTCCAGACGCCGAGGGTGTCCGCCAGGACGGCGTCCAGGTCGATGCCGGTCAGGTCGCCGACGACCACCGCGGTGGCCGTGGCGGGGCGCACGTGGGCCTCGTAGAAGGCGCGTACGGCCGCGGAGTCGATCCGGGCGACCGTCTCCTCGGTGCCCTGGCGCGGGCGGGAGACCCGCAGGGAGGCCGGGAAGAGCTCCTTGGAGAGCTGCTTGGCGGCGCGGCGCTGCGGGTTGGCCAGCTCGTGCGGGATCTCGTCGAGCCGGTTGCGCACCAGCCGGTCGACCTCGGCGTCGTCGAAGGCCGGTGCGCGCAGGGCCTCGGCGAGCAGGCCGAGCGCCTTGGCCAGCCGGGAGGCCGGGACCTCCAGGGAGACCCGTACGCCCGGGTGGTCGGCGTGCGAGTCGAGCGTGGCGCCGCAGCGCTCCAGCTCGGCGGCGAACTCCTCGGCGGAGTGCTTGTCGGTGCCCTCGGACAGCGCCCGGGCCATGATGGTGGCCACGCCGTCCAGGCCCTCGGGCTCCGCGTCCAGCGGGGCGGCGAGGTTGACCTCGACCGCGATCACCTGCTGGCCGGGGCGGTGGCAGCGCAGCAGGGTGAGGCCGTTGGACAGCTCCCCGCGCTCGGGCGCCGGGAAGGCCCACGGCTGCGGCTCCCCGGCCTGCGGCCGCGGGTGGAAGGTCATCGTGACGGCTGCGGTGTCGCTCACTGCTCCGCCCCCTTGTTCTCGTCGGACTCGTCGTTCTCGTCGCTCTCGTCGCTCTCGTCTGCCGCGATCGGCTCGTAGACCAGCACCGCGCGGTTGTCCGGGCGCAGCCGGGCCGCGGCCACGGCCTGCACCTCCTCGGCGGTGACGTCGAGGACGCGCTGGACGGCGGACAGCGCCAGCTGCGGGTCGCCGAACAGCACCGCGAAGCGGCACAGTTCGTCGGCGCGGCCGGCCACCGTGCTGAGCCGGTCCAGCCATTCCCGCTCCAGCTGCGCCTGGGCGCGCTCCATCTCCTCGGCCGTCGGGCCCTCGGCGGCGAAGCGCGCGAGTTCCTCGTCCACGGCCGCCTCGATGGTGGGGATCTCGACGCCGCTGGAGGTCTTGACGTCGAGCCAGCCCAGCGAGGGCGCCCCGGCCAGCCGCAGCATGCCGAAGCCGGCCGCGACGGCCGTCTGGTCGCGGCGTACCAGGCGGTTGTGGAGCAGCGAGGACTCGCCGCCGCCCAGGATGGTCAGCGCCACGTCGGCGGCGTCGCACTCGCGGGTGCCGTCGTGCGGGAGCCGGTAGGCGGCCATCAGGGCGCGCGCCGGCACCTCCTCGACGATCTCCTCGCGCAGCTGCTCCCCGATGGTCTCGGGCAGGCTGCCGTCGCGCGGCGGCTGCTTCCCGTCGTGCGCGGGGATGGTGCCGAAGTACTTCTCGACCCAGGCGAGCGTCTGCTCGGGGTCGATGTCGCCGACGACCGACAGCACCGCGTTGTTGGGCGCGTAGTACGTGCGGAAGAAGGTCCGCGCGTCCTCCAGGGAGGCGGCGTCCAGGTCGGCCATGGAGCCGATCGGGGTGTGGTGGTACGGGTGGCCCTCGGGGTACGCCAGGGCGGTCAGCTTCTCGAAGGCCGTGCCGTACGGGACGTTGTCGTACCGCTGGCGGCGCTCATTCTTGACGACGTCGCGCTGGTTCTCCATGGACTCGTCGTCCAGGGCGGCGAGCAGCGAGCCCATCCGGTCCGCCTCCAGCCAGAGCGCGAGCTCGAGCTGGTGGGTCGGCATCGTCTCGAAGTAGTTGGTGCGCTCGAAGCTGGTGGTTCCGTTGAGGGAGCCGCCGGCGCCCTGGACCAGCTCGAAGTGCCCGTTGCCGGGTACGCTCGCCGAGCCCTGGAACATCAGGTGCTCGAAGAGGTGAGCCAGGCCGGTACGTCCCTTGACTTCGTGGCGTGAGCCGACGTCGTACCAGAGGCAGACCGCGGCGACCGGGGTCAGGTGGTCCTCGGAAAGCACCACGCGCAGGCCGTTGGCCAGCCGGTGCTCGGTCGCTGTCAGGCCGCCGGAGCCGGCCTGAGCTGTGGCCGTGTGACCCATGGGCATGTGGTCCCTTCGATCGCGATGCAGAGATTTCTGTCAGACCTGCCACTGTATGCAAGCGCGTCGGCGGCCGGATAAGTTCCCGGGTCACACCTGGGTCGGAGTCCGCGTTGTCGGCGCCTCGGGCCACAATGGTCCGCGTCGACCCCGGCCGGGAACTCGTAAGCCCCGGCCGGACCCAGCCGAACCACCAGACCCGCCAGAACCGTCAGACCCGCCAGACCCAGCAAGACCAGACAGACCCCCAGCACACCCCTTTCTTGGTTAAGGAGCCGCGCAGCGATGGCCCGCCGCAGCACGAAGACCCCGCCGCCGGAGGATTTCGAGGAGAAGATCCTCGACATCGACGTCGTCGACGAAATGCAGGGCTCCTTCCTCGAGTACGCGTACTCGGTGATCTACTCCCGCGCCCTCCCCGACGCCCGGGACGGCATGAAGCCGGTGCACCGGCGCATCGTCTACCAGATGAACGAGATGGGCCTGCGCCCCGACCGCGGCTACGTGAAGTG
Organism: Streptomyces sp. NBC_01408; assembly: GCF_026340255.1. GTDB lineage: Bacteria > Actinomycetota > Actinomycetes > Streptomycetales > Streptomycetaceae > Streptomyces. Next base: position 552,568 of record NZ_JAPEPJ010000003.1, read on the forward strand.
CGCCCGCGTCGTGGGCGAGGTCATGGGCAAGCTCCACCCGCACGGCGACGCGTCCATCTACGACGCACTCGTACGCATGGCCCAGCCCTTCTCGATGCGGCTGCCGCTCGTCGACGGCCACGGCAACTTCGGTTCGCTCGGCAACGACGACCCGCCCGCCGCGATGCGTTACACCGAGTGCAAGATGGCCGACGCCACGTCACTGATGACGGAGTCGATCGACGAGGACACCGTCGACTTCACCGCCAACTACGACGGCCAGGAGCGGGAGCCGGTCGCGCTTCCCGCCGCGTACCCGAACCTGCTCGTCAACGGCGCCTCCGGGATCGCGGTCGGCATGGCCACCAACATGCCCCCGCACAACCTGGGCGAGGTCATCGCGGCCGCCCGCCACCTGATCCGCCACCCGCACGCGGACCTCGAGGCGCTGATGCGCTTCGTACCGGGGCCCGACCTGCCCACCGGCGGCCGCATCGTGGGCCTCTCCGGGATCAAGGACGCGTACGAGAACGGCCGCGGCACCTTCAAGATCCGCGCGACGGTGGCCGTGGAGAACGTGACGGCGCGCCGCAAGGGCCTGGTCGTCACCGAACTGCCCTTCACGGTCGGCCCCGAGAAGGTCATCGCGAAGATCAAGGACCTGGTCGGCTCGAAGAAGCTCCAGGGCATCGCCGACGTCAAGGACCTCACCGACCGCTCGCACGGGCTGCGCCTGGTCATCGAGATCAAGAACGGCTTCCACCCCGAGGCCGTCCTGGAGCAGCTCTACAAGCTGACGCCGATGGAGGAGTCCTTCGGCATCAACAACGTGGCGCTGGTGGACGGGCAGCCGCTGACCCTGGGCCTCAAGGAGCTCCTCGAGGTCTACCTGGACCACCGCTTCGAGGTCGTCCGCCGGCGCAGCGAGTTCCGCCGTACCAAGCGCCGCGACCGGCTGCACCTGGTCGAGGGCCTGCTGGTGGCGCTCATCGACATCGACGAGGTCATCCGGCTCATCCGGGACAGCGAGAACTCCGCGCAGGCCAAGGCCCGGCTGATCGAGCGGTTCTCGCTGAGCGAGATCCAGACCCAGTACATCCTGGACACCCCGCTGCGCCGGCTCACCAAGTTCGACCGGCTGGAGCTGGAGTCGGAGCGCGACCGGCTGACCGGGGAGATCGACGAGCTGACCGGGATCCTGGAGTCCGACAGCGAGCTGCGCAAGCTGGTCTCCACGGAACTGGCGGCGGTGGCGAAGAAGTTCGGCACCGAGCGCCGTACGGTGCTGCTGGAGTCGGCGGGCACGGCGGTCGGGGCGGTTCCGCTGGAGGTCGCGGACGACCCGTGCCGGGTTCTGCTGTCCTCGACGGGCCTGCTGGCGCGTACCGTGACCGGCGGTCCGCTGCCCGAGGCGGAGGGCGGTGCCCGCGCCAAGCACGACCTGATCGTCTCGCAGGTCGCCGCGACCGCCCGGGCCGAGGTCGGCGCGGTCACCTCGTACGGGCGGCTGCTGCGGCTCTCGGTGATCGACCTGCCGCAGCTGCCGGACACGCATGCCGCGCCGAACCTGGCGGGCGGCGCCCCGGTCTCGGAGTTCCTCTCCGGGCTGGAGGCGGACGAGAAGGTCATCTGCCTGACCTCGCTGGACGAGTCCTCGCAGGGGCTGGCGCTGGGCACCGAGCAGGGCGTGGTCAAGCGCGTCGTGCCGGACTACCCGGCCAACAAGGACGAGCTGGAGGTCATCACCCTCAAGGAGGGCGACCGGATCGTCGGCGCCGTGGAACTGCGCACGGGCGAGGAGGACCTGGTCTTCATCACCGACGACGCCCAGCTGCTGCGTTACCCGGCGGGCCAGGTACGCCCGCAGGGCCGCCCGGCGGGCGGTATGGCGGGCATCAAGCTCGCCGACAACGCCAAGGTGATCCACTTCTCGGCCGTGGACCCGGCACGGGACGCCGTGGTGTTCACGGTGGCGGGCGCGCAGGGGACGCTGGACGACTCGATGCTGTCCGGGAAGCTGACCCCCTTCGACCAGTACCCGCGCAAGGGCCGGGCCACCGGCGGGGTGCGCTGCCAGCGCTTCCTCAAGGGCGAGGACCTGCTGGTCCTGGCCTGGACCGGGAACAGCCCGGTCCGCGCGGCGGCCGCGAACGGCACTCCGGCCGAGCTGCCGGCCATGGACCCGCGCCGGGACGGCTCGGGGACGGCGCTGCCCGCGTCGGTCTCGGCGCTGGCCGGGGCCGCGCTGTAGGAAGTAGGAAGTACGAGGTCATTCGGGTGGTACGTCCGGGGGACGTACCACCCGAATGGCGACTAGTGTTTTCCCTCTTGGCACTGTCGGGTGGGGCGGGGAGACACAGAGCTGATGAGTCGTCGGTCGGGCGGATTGATCGGGGACTGGGCCGAGGCCCAGCGCCGGACGCAGCAGACGCAGCTGATCCAGCAGCGCGAGGCGGAACGCCGGCAGCGGGCCTACGAACGCGAGGTGGCCCGGGGCCAGCGCGAGCAGCAGGCCGCCTACCGCCAGCACCGCGATGCCGAGGCGCGGCGGCGCACCGAGCACATCGAGGCGGAAGTCGCCGCCCTGCAAGGCCTGCTGGCCGCGGGCTGCCGGGCACCGGCGTTCCGCACGGGCGCGCTGGTCAGGTCCGAGCGGCTGGAACCCTTCGCCCCGGGGAACCTGGCGCATCCGCTGCCGATGCCCCGTATCGAGCAGTTCCAGCAGCAGAACGCCGGCTGGGCCTTCGGTTCGAACCGCCGGGCGCAGGCGGAACGCGAGGCGCACGCCCGGTACACCCAGGCCTGGCAGGCGGCGCACGCCGCGGAGGCGCAGCGGCAGCAGCAGCTGGCGGCGTACCGGCAGCAGTACGACCGGTGGGCGGCGCAGCAGCTCGCCGGGATCCGGGCGCACAACAGCGGGCTCACCGAGCTGGCCGGGGCGCTGCGCGCGGGCGACGCCGAGGCCGTGGTGGAGTACTTCTCGGCCGCTCTGTACGCCTCCACCGCCTGGCCCGAATCGCTGCCGAGGCAGCTGGCGGCCGCGTACGACCCGGGGGCGCGTGAGCTCGTGCTGGACTGGCAGCTGCCGGGGTACCAGGTGGTTCCGGAGACCAAGTCGGTGCGGTACGTGCCGAGCACGGACCAGGACAAGGAGACGGCCCGCCCGGTCACGCAGCGGCGGGCCCTGTACCGGGACCTGCTGGCGCAGTGCGTCCTGCTGGTGGTGCGTGATCTGTACGCGGCGGACGAGTTCGGCGTACTCGACTCGGTCGTGGTCAACGGCTTCGTGGACGACCACGACCCGGTGACGGGGCAGGAGGCGCGGATCGTCCTCGCCGCGGTGTCGGCGGCGCGGTCCGCCTTCGCGGGGCTGCGACTGGAGCAGGTCAGCGCGGTGGACTGCCTGGTGGAGGGCTTGCGCGGGCAGCTGGCGGCGCGCCCCGACCAGTTGGCCGCCGTACGGCCCGGCCGCCGGCCAGGCGAGGTGGGCGGTGTCGTCAGCCACGGCGGGCACGCGGACGGCGGCGAGGACGAGCCCGACCTCTTCGAGATGGACCCGATCGCCTTCGAGAACCTGGTGGCGGAGCTCTTCCGGGCGATGGGCATGGAGGCGGTGACCACCCAGCGGTCCGGCGACGGCGGGGTGGACGTGGAGGCACTGGACCCGGCCCCGATCCGGGGCGGGCGGATCGTGGTGCAGGTCAAGCGGTACCGCAACACCGTGCCGCCCACGGCGGTACGGGATCTGTACGGCACGGTCCAGGACAAGGGGGCGAACAAGGGGGTGCTGGTCACCACCGCGTCCTTCGGGCCCGGGTCCTACACCTTTGCCAACGGCAAGCCGCTGGAGTTGGTTCCCGGCGTCGAGCTCGTGCGGCTGCTGCACCAGTACGGGCTGCGGGGCCGCCTCGGCGGCGGCGCCGCGGGTGTCCCGGCGCAGCGGGTGTCCGAGCCCGAACCCGCCCCTTCGCCCGCCGACCACAACGTGCTCGGCATGTCCTGGTCGGGCTCGGTCGCGCTGGACGTGTGCGCGCTGGTCTGCACGGGCGGCCGGGTGCTGAGCGAGGACCACTTCGTCTTCTTCAACAACCCGAGGACCCCGGACGGTTCGGTGCGGGCCCGCGCGCACACGGCACCCGACAAGGCCGCCCTCGAGGTCACCTTCGAGGCGCTGCCCCGTGAGGCCGACCGGCTGGTCCTGGTGGCCGCGATCGACCCGGAGGCCGATCCGCACGCCGACCTGGCCGGTTTCACGGAGGCCCGGATCCGGCTCCTCGACGCGGCGGGCGCGGAAGTCGGGCAGCTGGAGGTGTCCGACGGCCGGGCCGGCGAGACCGCGCTCGTCCTCGGGTCCTTCCGGCGCCGGGCGAACGGCGACTGGGACTTCGTGATCGGCGGCAAGGGCTACCGGGGCGGCCTGGAGGACCTGCTGCGCGAGCACGGCGTCGAGGTGGCCTAGCCAGTGCTCGGGTGACGGCGAGACACCCCTACGGCTCGGCCGTTTCGGCCTGCGGCTCCACCGGACGCGCGGGCTGGGCCACGTACCGCAGGACCCCCCACATGCTCTCCGGACGGAGCTCTTGCGGTGCCTCCTCGCGGCAGGCCTCCAGCTCGCGCAGCAGGCCCGGGCCGTCGGTGCCGGAGCCGATCAGGACCAGCTGCGTCAGCCGGGGCTCGCCCCGCCCCCAGGGCTGCGGGGCGAACCGGAGGAACCGGCCGACGGCGTGGACCTCGTACCTCTCCTCGTGGCCGGGGACACCGAAGTAGACGAACCCCTTGATCCGGTAGAGCCCGGCCGGGCGGCGGTCGAGGAAGTCGATGAACCGGCGCGGCGAGAGCGCCTGCCCGGAGGCGAACTCGACGCTCTCGTACGCCGCGTGGGCATGGGAGCAGCGCTCGTGGTCGTGGTCATCTGCCTCCGCGAGCAGGTCCTCGAAGGAGAGCTGTCCGCGGGTCTCGGTCCACGGCCGCCGGTCGAAGAGCAGCTCGGGGTCGATCCGCCCGTGGTCGGCGCCCACGACCGGGGTGCCCGGGGCGCACAGGGTGGCCAGGAGGCCCTCGATCCGGGCCCGCTCCGCGGCGTCCACCCGGTCGGTCTTGTTCAGGACGACCAGGTCCGCGACGGCGAGGTGCCGGTCGGTCTCCGGATGCCGGGACCGGGTCGCGTCGAACTCCGCCGCGTCCACGACCTCCACCATCCCGCCGTAGCGGATGCCGGGATTCTCGCTGGCCATGAGCATCCGGATCATTTCCTGGGGCTCGGCCAGCCCGCTCGCCTCGACGACGATCACGTCGATGCGGTGCACGGGGGCGGCGAGCTTCTCCAGGTAGGCGTCGAGCTCGCTGCCGTCGACGGCGCAGCACAGGCAGCCGCCACCGAGGGAGACCATCGAGTCGCCGACCTGGCCCGCCACGGACATGGCGTCGATCTCGATCGACCCGAAGTCGTTGACGACGACCCCGATCCGGGTTCCTCCCCGGTTGCCGAGGAGGTGGTTGAGCACGGTGGTCTTGCCGGATCCGAGGAATCCGGCGAGGACCACGACGGGGATGGGCTGCCTGCTGTTCACCCGGTCGATCGTAGCCAGCCGCCGTCAGCCGAACACCGGCACCGGCTGCGGCGGGGTGGGCCCGGTGTACCGGGCGGCCGGACGGATGATCTTCGGGTCGGCGGCCTGTTCCAGGATGTTCGCGCCCCAGCCCACCACCCGGGCCGCGCAGAAGGTGGGGGTGAACATCGCGCGCGGGATCCCGCACAGCTCCATGACCACGCCCGCGTAGAACTCCACGTTGGTGTGCAGTTCGCGGCCCGGCTTGAGTTCGGCGAGGATCTCCTCGACCTGGCGTTCGACCTCCACCGCGAAGTCCACGAGCGGTCCGCCGAACTGCCGGGCGATGTCCCGCAGCATGCGTGAGCGGGGGTCCTCGGTGCGGTACACGGGGTGGCCGAAGCCCATGATCCGCTCCCCCGCCAGGACCCGTTCGCGGATCCACGGCCCGATCCGGTCCGTGGTGCCGATGGCGTCGAGGGTGTCCAGGGCCGGCTGGGGGCGCCGCCGTGCAGCGGGCCGGAGAGCGCGCCGATCGCCCCGGTCAGGCAGGCGGCGACATCGGCGCCGGTGGAGGCGATCACGCGGGCGGTGAAGGTGGAGGCGTTGAAGCCGTGGTCGACGGTGGAGATCAGGTACCGCTCGACCGCGCGGGAGGTGACCGGGTCGGGCTCCTCGCCGGTCAGCATGTACAGGTAGTTGGCGGCGTACGGGAGGTCCTCGCGCGGCTCGACCGGCTCCAGGCCCTGCCCCAGCCGGTGCAGTGCGGTGAGCAGGGTCGGTACGGCGGCACAGGCAGCCAGCGCGTCGGCGGCCCGGCGGCCCGGGTCGAGGTCGTAGACCGGGCGGAATCCGGCGGATGCACCGAGCAGCGAGAGGGCGGTGCGCAGTCCGGCGAGCGGGCCGGAGAGGGCGGTGGCCCGGGCGAGGGCGGGCAGGGCGTCGCGCACCTCGTCCGGCAGCCTGCGCAGCGGGGCGGTCTCCGCGGCGAATGCGGCACGCCGGGCGGCGTCTGCGGGCAGGGTGCCGCGGAACATCAGGTGCCACACGTCCTCGAAGCTGCGGTTCTCGGCGAGCTCGACGGCCGAGTACTGGCGGTAGTGGTAGAAGCCCTCGCGACCCCGGACGTCACCGAGCTCGGTCTCGGTGACCACGACGCCCGCGAGACCGCGGGGCACTGCAACGGTGGTGGTGTTCATGCATCGACCATCGATGATTGATGGAATCCTTGTAAATATTGATCGAATCAATATATGTAGGCTGGCGCGCATGAACGAAGAGCGACGGCTCACCACCCGGCAGGCCGCCGAACTGCTGGGGGTCAAGCCCGCGACCGTGTACGCCTACGTCAGCCGGGGCCAGCTCACCAGCCGACGCGACCAGGTCGGCCGCGGCAGCACCTTCGACGCCGCCGAGGTGGAGGAGCTCGCCCGGCGCAGCCGTCGCGAGGCGGCGGCCCCGCCCGCCGGGGAGCTCTCCGTACGCACCTCCCTCACGCTCATCGAGTCCGACCGCTACTACTTCCGGGGCGTGGACGCCGTGGCCCTGGCCTCGCGGTACGCCTACGAGGAGGTCGCCGAGTGGCTCTGGACGCGCAGCCTGCCGCGCGGCACCCGGTTCACCGCTCCCCCGGAGGCCCTGGCGGCGGCCCGGCGGGCCGTGGCCGCCCTGCCGCAGCACAGCGGGCCGGTGGACCGGCTGCGGGTGGCGGTCGCCGCCGCCGCGGTGGCGGACCCGCTGCGCTTCGACCTGTCCGAGGAGGCCGTACTGGGCTCGGCGCGCTGCCTGATCCCCACGCTGGTCGGCGCCCTGCCGGTGCTGGGCCCGGCCCAGTGGGCCGGGGACGCCCGCATCGCCCGGCAGTTGTGGTCGCGGCTCACCGGGCAGGAGCCCGATCCGGACGCGCTGGCCGCCCTCGACCTGGCGCTGGCGCTGCTGGTCGACCACGATCTGGCCGCCTCGACGCTGGCCGTACGGGTGGCCGCGTCGGCGCGGGCCCATCCGTACGCGGCGGTGTCGGCGGGCCTCGGCGCGCTGGAGGGGCCGCTGCACGGCGCGGCCGGACGCCTGGCGCACCGGATGCTGGTGGAGGTGCTGGAGCGGGGCGGTGCGGCGCCGGTGGTGGCGGAGTACCTGCGGGCGGGACGCCGGGTGCCGGGGCTCGGCCACCGGCTGTACCGGGGCGAGGACCCGAGGGCGACGGCGCTGTTCGCGCGGCTGGAGGGCCTGCCGCAGGCGGCTCCCGCGCTGACGGCGGCCCGCGAGGTGGCCGCGGTGATGGCCCGGCAGGGCGGGCTGCACGCCAATGTGGACCTGGCGCTGGCGGTACTGACCGTGTCCTGCGGAATGGCGGCGGAGGCCGGGGAGACGGTGTTCGCGGTGGCCCGTACGGCGGGCTGGATCGCGCACGCGCTGGAGGAGTACCAGGAACGGCCGCTGCGGATGCGGCCGAGCGGTCAGTACCAGGGGCCCCGCCCGCCACAGCCGCTGCCGTGACGGGCGGATCCGGCACCCGGGCCCCGACTGCAGGACCCCGGACGGGCGAGCTGCCCTTCTTGATCATGTGGCCGTTGCCCCCGGCCGGGGTGGCCGCGCCGCCGGGCACGGGGCCCATGCCGGGCGTTCTCGTACCGGGCCCCGAGCTGCCGGGCCATGTACGTGACGTCGTCGGGCGCGGCGAGGAACAGGCCGAGCTTGTCCGAGGCCGCACGAGGAATTCCACTTGAGCCGGGCGCGACCTACCGTTGCTGCCCATGCGGTTCCTCCTCATGAGCGCTCGGCGCCTCGGGCTGCCCAGACGGGCCGTCTCCCAGATCCTCCTGACCCAGCTGGCCATCGCCGCGGGAGTCGTCGTGCTGGCCACTGGGCTCTTCCTGGCGCCGCTGAGCGCGCAGCTCGACGACCAGGCGATGCGGCGGGCGCTGGCCATCGCCCAGAGCGCCGCCGCCGACCCGGCGCTGGCCGCCGGCCTGCTGGACTCCGGGGCCTCGGCGGACGGCCCGGTGCAGGCCTCAGCCGAGCGGATCCGCCGCGCCACCGGCGCCGAGTACGTGGTCGTCCTCGACCTGGACGGCATCCGCCGCTCGCACCCCAGCGCCGACCGGATCGGACTGCCCGTCTCCACCGACCCGAGCGACGCCCTGGCCGGCCGCGAGGTCATGGAGATCGACGAGGGCACACTGGGCCGCTCGGCCCGCGGCAAGGTCCCGCTGATCGCGGCCGACGGGGAGATCGTCGGCGCCGTCTCCGTCGGCATCGCCTACGACAGCGTGCGCGACCGGCTCCTCGGCGCCATCCCCGGGATGCTCGCCTATGCGGGCGGCGCACTGGCCGCGGGTGCGCTGGCCGCCTATCTGGTGTCCCGCCGGATCCAGCGGCAGACCCGGGACCTGGCCTTCTCCGATATCGCCGGGCTCCTCGCCGAGCGCGAGGCGATGCTGCACTCCATCCGCGAGGGCGTCATCGCCCTCGACCGGGACGGCCGGGTCCGGCTGGTCAACGACGAGGCCGCCCGGCTGCTGGGCCTCGCCGCGGACTCCACAGGCACCCTCGCGGGACGCCCGCTGGACGACGTACTCGGTGCGGGCCGCACCACCGACGTCCTGTCCGGCCGTGTCACCGGCCGCGACCTGCTCACCGTGCAGGGTGAGCGGGTGCTGGTGGCCAATCGGATGCCCACCGAGGACGGCGGCGCCGTGGCCACCCTGCGCGACCGCACCGAGCTGGAGCACCTGAGCCGCGAGCTCGACTCCACTCGCGGCCTGATCGACGCCCTGCGCGCCCTGGACCACGAGCACGCCAACCGCCTCCACACCCTCCTCGGCCTGCTGGAGCTGGGCCTGCACGAGGAGGCGATGGAGTTCGTGACGGAGGTCGCCGGGGTGCACCGCACCACCGCCGAACAGGTCACGGAGAAGATCCACGACCCGCTGCTGGCCGCCCTCCTGGTCGGCAAGGCGACCGTGGCCGCCGAACGCGGCGTCCCCCTGCGGCTGGCAGGGACCAGCCTCCTCCCCGACCGCCTGGTGGACCCGGGCGGCTTCGTGACCATCGTCGGCAACCTGGTGGACAACGCCCTGGACGCCGCCGCCGGCTCGACGGCGCCCCTGGTCGAGGTGGAGCTGCGCGCGGAAGGCCGCACGGCCGTACTGCGGGTGCGCGACAGCGGGCCCGGGGTCCCTGCCGCGCGCCGCGAGGAGATCTTCACGGAGGGCTGGTCGACCAAGCAGCCCAAGGCCCACCGCGAGCGCGGGCTGGGTCTCGCCCTCGTACGCCGTCTCGCGGAACGGCAGGGCGGCAGCGCCCGGGCCGGTGAAGCAGCGGACGGAGGGGCGGAGTTCTCCGTCGTACTCCCGGAGGCCCTGCGATGAACGAGACCCCGAGCCGAGTCCTGGACGTACTGGTCGTCGACGACGATATGCGTGTTGCCCGGATCAACGCGGCGTACGTGACGAAGGTTCCCGGATTCCAGGTGACGGGGCAGGCCCATTCGGCGGCCGAGGCACTCGCCTTCCTCACCGCCCACCCGGTGGACCTGGTCCTGCTCGACCACTACCTCCCGGACGGGAACGGCCTGGACCTGGTCCGCCGCCTGCGCCAGCTCGGCCACCGCACCGACGTGATCATGGTCACCGCCGCCCGCGACCTGGCGACCGTCCAGGCCGCCATGCGCCTCGGCGCCCTCCAGTACCTGGTCAAACCCTTCACCTTCGCCGGCCTGCGCACCCGGCTGGAGGCGTACGGAGCCCTGCGCCGCAGCCTGGAGACCGGCGGCGAGGCAGAACAGTCCGAGGTGGACCGGATCTTCGGCACGCTCGCCGCGGCGGGCACTCCCAACGAGCTCCCCAAAGGGCACTCCCCCACCACCGCCGACCTGGTCCGTCAGGTCCTGCGCGCCGCAGGCGGCCCGCTCTCCACCCAGCAGATCGCCGACCGCGCGGGCATCAGCCGGCAGACCGCCCAGCGCTATCTGAAGCTTCTCGAACGGTCCGGCCGGGTCACGCTCGCCCTCCGCTACGGCGAAACGGGCCGCCCCGAGCACCGCTACACCTGGCTCCCCTCGGAGGGAACCGCCTGACGGCCCTCAGACCGCCTGACGCCCCTCAGACGGCCCCGGCGCCCGTGAGGGAGCGGACCTCCGTCTCCGCGTGCTTCGCCTCGTCCGGCTCCTCCCCGGAGGAGACCGTGCCCAGCCAGCCCGCCAGGAAGCCCAGCGGAATCGACACCAGGCCGGGGTTCTGGAGCGGGAAGAGCTGGAAGTCGACGCCCGGGAAGAACGCGTCGGGACTGCCGGAGACCACGGGCGAGAGCACGACCAGGACCAGCGCCGGAACCAGCCCCCCGTACACCGACCACACCGCGCCCCGGGTCGTGAACCCGCGCCAGAACAGCGAGTACAGCAGCACCGGCAGGTTCGCAGACGCCGCCACGGCGAAGGCCAGCCCCACCAGGAAGGCCACGTTGAGGTCCTGCGCGAACAGTCCGAGGGCGATCGCCACGGCCCCGATCCCGACCGCCGCGACCCGCGCCACCGCGACCTCGCTGCGCTGCCTGGCCCGCCTGCGCTTGAGGGAGGCGTACAGGTCATGGGCGACGGAGGCCGACGAGGCCAGGGTGATCCCGGCGACCACGGCGAGGATGGTGGCGAAGGCGATGGCGGCCACGAAGGCGAACAGCACCGTGCCCCCGGTGGACCCCGCTCCCCCGCCGAGGTGCGCCGCGAGCAGCGGGACGGCCGTGTTCCCCGAAGCGTTGGAGGCCCGGACCTCCGCGGGACCCACCAGGGCGGCCGCTCCGAAGCCCAGCACGATGGTCATCAGGTAGAAGCCGCCGATCAGTCCGATCGCCCAGACCACCGAGCGGCGGGCGGCCCGCGCCGTGGGCACGGTGTAGAAGCGCGACAGGATGTGCGGCAGCCCGGCGGTCCCGAGGACCAGCGCGAGGCCGAGGCTCATGAAGTCGAAACGGGCCGTCCAGTCCCCGCCGTACTTGAGACCGGGGCTCAGGAACCGCACCCCGTGCCCGCTGCGGTCGGCGGCCGTCGTGAGCAACTGGTCGAAGTTGCCGTGGAAACGCAGCAGCACGAGCACCGTCAGGGTGATCGCCCCGCCCATCAGCAGTACGGCCTTCACGATCTGGATCCAGGTGGTGGCCCGCATCCCGCCGAAGGTCACGTAGACCACCATCAGGGCGCCGACCCCGATCACGGTCAGGGTCCGGGCGCCGGCGCTCGAGTTCCCGAGCAGCAGGCCGACCAGGCTGCCCGCGCCGACCATCTGCGCGACGAGGTACAGCACCGAGACGACGACCGAGGAGGCCCCGGCGGCGATCCGCACCGGCCGCTCGCTCATCCGGGCCGCGACCACGTCGGCGAGGGTGAACCGCCCGCAGTTGCGGACCAGTTCGGCAACCAGGAACAGCACCACCAGCCAGGCGACGAGGAAGCCCACCGAGTACAGCAGGCCGTCGTAGCCGAAGAGGGCGATGAGACCGGAGATGCCGAGGAAGGAGGCGGCCGACATGTAGTCGCCCGCGATGGCGAAACCGTTCTCCAGTGGGGAGAACAGCCGCCCGCCCGCGTAGAACTCCTCCGCCGAACCGTGCCGGTTGCGGCTGACCCAGGTGGTGATGCCGAGGGTGACGGCGACGAACAGGCTGAAGAGGATCAGCGCGAGGCTCTGGTGCTCGGTGGTCACCGGCCCGCCCCCCTGGAGGACCGGGTCCGCTCCCCGGCATCCGCCCGGCGGACCTGCTCCTGCTCGAAGACGGTCCAGCGCAGGTCCAGGGCGGCCCGGTCCCGGCGCAGCCGGGCGTGCCGGGCGTACGCCCAGGTCAGCAGGAAGGTGCTGAGGAACTGGCCGAGCCCCGCCAGCAGGGCCACGTTGACCGCGCCCACCACCGGCCGGGCCATCAGGCCGGGCGCCGCGGTGGCGGCGACCACGTAGGCGACGTACCAGAGGAGGAAGCCGGCGGTCGCGGGGACGACGAACCTGCGGTAGCGGCTGCGGACCTCCTGGAAGGCGGCGCTGCGCTGCACTTCCAGGTAGATGTCGGACGCGCCGGGTGTGGGCCGGCCGTCGGGGGCCGGGCGCGGCGGGGACGTTTCCTCCACCTCGCCCCAGCCGACGGCGAGCGCGTCGTACCAGGGGTCGGTCAGCCGGATCGTTCCGGCTTCGGGACCTTCGTGCTTGTCCACCGAACTCTCCTTGTCCGCTGCCGCATTGGCCGCGTGCCCACAAGGATGTGCGGTATGGACGGTTTCCGGACTGGTGTCCCGGTGCTCTTCACTCCTTCAGGTGATGGAGTGAACGCCACCGGTGTGCCGTCGCACCGGCCCGTGCCTGCGGGGACGGCCGCCACGGCCCGGGGAGCGGTCCTCCCCGGGCCGTGGCGGACCGGCCGGATCAGGCGTCGATGCGCGAGCGGTCCAGGGTGGCCGCGGAGCTGGTGATGAACTCCTTGCGCGGGGCCACCTCATTGCCCATGAGCAGGTCGAAGACCTGCTCGGCGGAGTCCAGGTCGCCGATGTTGATCCGGCGCAGGGTACGGAAGCGGGGATCCATGGTGGTCTCCGCCAGCTGGTCCGCGTCCATCTCGCCGAGGCCCTTGTACCGCTGGATCGAGTCCTTGTAGCGGACGTTCTTGCGCTGGTACTCGAGCAGGGTCTGGCGCAGTTCGTTGTCCGAGTACGTGTACACGTACTTGTCCTGGCCCTTCTTCGGCTGGACCAGCTCGATCCGGTGCAGCGGCGGTACGGCCGCGAAGACCCGCCCGGCCTCGACCATCGGCCGCATGTACCGCTGGAAGAGCGTGAGCAGCAGGCAGCGGATGTGCGCGCCGTCCACATCGGCGTCGACGAGCAGGACGATCTTCCCGTAGCGGGCGGCGTCGATGTCGAAGGTCCGGCCCGAGCCGGCCCCTATGACCTGGATGATCGCCCCGCACTCGGTGTTCTTGAGCATGTCCGAGACCGAGGACTTCTGGACGTTGAGGATCTTGCCGCGGATCGGCAGCAGTGCCTGGAACTCGGAGTTCCGGGCGAGCTTGGCGGTGCCGAGCGCGGAGTCGCCCTCGACGATGAAGAGCTCGCTGCGGTCCACGTCGTCGCTGCGGCAGTCGGCCAGCTTGGCGGGCAGCGAGGAGGACTCCAGCGCGGTCTTGCGGCGCTGCGCCTCCTTGTGCTGGCGGGCCGCGATCCGGGTCCGGGCCGCCGCGACGATCTTCTCCATCACGGCGCGGGCCTGCTGCTTGTCATCGCGCTTGGTCGAGGTCAGGAAGGCCTTGAGCTCCCTGGCGACGACGGCGGAGACGATCCGGGTGGCCGCCGAGGTGCCCAGCACCTCCTTGGTCTGGCCCTCGAACTGCGGCTCGGCGAGGCGGACGGTGACGACGGCCGTCATGCCCTCCATCGCGTCGTCCTTGACCACGTCGTCCTCGGCGACGCGCAGCAGCTTGGCCGAGCGCAGCACCTCGTTCACGGTCTTGGTGACCGAGCGTTCGAAGCCGGAGACGTGGGTGCCGCCCTTGGGGGTGGCGATGATGTTCACGAAGGACTTGACGTTGGTCTCGTACGCCGTGCCCCAGCGCAGGGCGATGTCCACGCCGAGCTCGCGGGTGACCTCGGTGGGGGTCATGTGGCCGCGATCGTCGAGGACCGGGACGGTCTCCTTGAAGGTGCCCGTGCCCGTCAGGCGCTGGACGTCGCAGACGCCCTTGTCCTGGGTGAGGTACTCGCAGAACTCGCTGATGCCGCCGTCGAAGCGGAAGGTCTCCTCTGTCTTGCCGGCCCCGTCGATCCCCCGCTCGTCGCGGACGACCAGGGTCAGCCCGGGAACCAGGAAGGCGGTCTGGCGGGCGCGCTGGTAGAGCGTCTCCAGGCCGAGCCGGGCGTCCTTGAGGAAGATCTGGCGGTCGGCCCAGTAGCGGATCCGGGTGCCGTTGCGGCCCTTGGGCACGCGCTTGACCTTACGGAGGCCGTTTGCGGGGTCGAAGGGGCTGTCGGGGCCCTGTTCGGTGAACATCCCGGGGACGCCGCGGCGGAAGCTGATGGCGTGCGTCGAGCTGTTGCGGTCGACCTCGACGTCCAGGCGGGCGGAGAGGGCGTTGACGACGGAGGCGCCGACGCCGTGCAGGCCGCCGGAGGCCGCGTACGAGCCGCCGCCGAACTTGCCGCCGGCGTGCAGCTTGGTCATGACGACCTCGACGCCCGACAGACCGGTCTTGGGCTCGACGTCCACGGGGATGCCGCGGCCGTTGTCCCGGACCTCGACGGAGGCGTCCTCGTGGAGGATCACCTCGATGTGGTCACAGTAGCCGCCCAGGGCCTCGTCGACGGAATTGTCGATGATCTCCCAGAGGCAGTGCATGAGGCCCCGGCTGTCGGTGGAACCGATATACATGCCGGGGCGCTTGCGGACGGCCTCGAGGCCTTCGAGGACGAGCAGGTGCCGCGCGGTGTAGTTGGAACCGTCCCGGTCTGCTCCGGACAGCAGCGCGCTGGAAGGCACGGACGTGTCGGCGGTCACGCAGTTCGCTCCTCGCTGAATTTCTTTTCTGGCCCTGTCGGGCTCAGGGGTGGCTGGGTGCCGGTCGAAGGGTACCGAGGCCTGGTAGAGCCGATGCAACGCCACCCTCGCCGTTCACCAGCGTAGTGCAGATCCGCACGGGTGTTCGATCGCCCGTGGGAGTGAAGCAAACATCACGTTCCCTTCCAGGCATGAACCATTTAGGGTTCGGGCACGTCCTCATGAACAACCTGGCACCCAGCCGGGGGAGGATGGAACTGCGACAAGCGAACGACTGACAACGCGAAACCGTAAAGCAACGCAATACGGCTCCTTCGCCGCCAACCGGCAACAGCCGGCCAGCTTCGGAAGGAAGTTTCGAGGAAAAGCCGCGAGCGGGAACGTTTTCGGCCTGGTTGGATGTTGACCCTGGTACGACAGCTCGTCGAGCTAGAGAAGAGGCGACGTGACTACTGTTCTGACACCCGCGACCCCGCTGACGGCCGCTGACCGATGCGACCGTTGCGGCGCCCAGGCATATCTGCGCGTCGTCCTGCTGAGCGGCGGTGAACTGCTCTTCTGCGCCCACCACGGACGCAAGTTCGAGCCGGAACTCAAGAAGATCGCCGCGGAAATACAGGATGAGACCGAGCGGCTCACGTCCGCTCCGGCTGCCAATGCCGAACCCGAGGACCGCTGACACAGGCCTATACCTCGCATCCGACGAGCCAGGACCGGCCAGGCCGGTCGACGGGCGGCCCCTCTGAGACCCAGGGGGAGCCGCCCGTCCTCATGTCCGGACACTCCCTAACGCGTGCGATGCCCCTGTGCGGGCCATCCTCCGGGCCCGTAGCCCCTCGCGGGGCCCGGTGCGACCTCCTGGACCCTTCCGGCCTGCTGGGCCGTCTCCGGGCCTGTCGCGAAGCCGGCCAGCGGCGCGACGCGCGTGTACACCCCCGGACTGTCCGCCCGCCCGCAGCCACGCCCCCACGACACGAGTCCGATGAGCCGCCCCTGGGCGACGAGCGGCCCCCCGCTGTCCCCCTGGCAGGCGTCCTTGCCGCCTCCGCCGTCCCCCGCGCACACCATGGACTCCGCCCGGTACTGCCCGTCGGCGTCCCCGGGGTAGGCCCGCCCGCAGACCTCGTCGGCCAGGACCGTCACCGGCGCGGCGCGCAGTGCGTACGCGTAGTCGCCGAAGCCGCTCGTGTCGCCCCAGCCGTACACGGCCGCGTCCGTGCCCGGCGCGTAGGCCGGGTGGCCCGTCCCCGCCATGGGCAGGACGTAGTGCGCAGGCACGGCTTCGCCGAGTTCCAGTACGGCGAGGTCCCCGGCATTGGTCCGCGGGTCGTAGGCCGGGTTCACGCGGGCCGTGCGCACCGCGATCTCCTTGCCGTCGTCCGCACGCAGCTCCGTACGCCCGGCGATCACCCGGAAGTCGGGAACGGACTCGACCGGGCCGCCCAGCACCTGGCTGGCGAGGCAGTGGGCCGCGGTCAGCACCTTGGTCGGGGCCACGATCACGCCCCCGCAGAACTGCCCGCCCCGCGTACCCCCGAACCGGTCACGGCTGGCGAGGGCCACCACCCAGGGACTGTCGGCCACCTTCACCGGCTTCCCGCCGATCACCACGCTGTCCGCTGCCGCCTGTGGCACCTGGGCCAACGGCGCCGCGGCCGCTCCCGCCACCAGGGTCAGCGCTCCCGCCAGGACACGGGCAAAGGGACGACGCATGAGGCCTCCTGACTCTGAGTGTGCATGACTCCACCCAGAGTGGGATGCCCGGTGGCCGTGCGCACCCGCGCGGCCACCGGCACACCACCCGTGCCGGTCAGTCCAGGTAGTCGCGCAGCACCTGGGAGCGGGACGGGTGACGCAGCTTCGACATCGTCTTGGACTCGATCTGGCGGATCCGCTCACGCGTGACGCCGTAGACCTTGCCGATCTCGTCGAGGGTCTTCGGCTGGCCGTCCGTGAGGCCGAAGCGCATCGAGACCACGCCGGCCTCGCGCTCGCTCAGCGTGTCGAGGACCGAGTGCAGCTGCTCCTGCAGGAGCGTGAAGCTCACGGCGTCGGCCGGGACGACCGCCTCGGAGTCCTCGATGAGGTCGCCGAACTCGCTGTCGCCGTCCTCGCCGAGCGGGGTGTGCAGGGAGATCGGCTCGCGGCCGTACTTCTGGACCTCGATGACCTTCTCGGGGGTCATGTCGAGTTCCTTGGCCAGCTCCTCCGGGGTGGGCTCGCGGCCCAGGTCCTGGAGCATCTGGCGCTGCACGCGGGCGAGCTTGTTGATGACCTCGACCATGTGCACCGGGATGCGGATGGTGCGGGCCTGGTCGGCCATGGCGCGCGTGATCGCCTGCCGGATCCACCACGTGGCGTACGTGGAGAACTTGTAGCCCTTGGTGTAGTCGAACTTCTCGACCGCGCGGATCAGACCCAGGTTGCCTTCCTGGATCAGGTCCAGGAAGAGCATGCCGCGGCCGGTGTAGCGCTTGGCGAGGGAGACCACGAGGCGGAGGTTGGCCTCCAGCAGGTGGTTCTTGGCGCGGCGGCCGTCCTCGGCGATGATCTCCAGTTCGCGCTTGAGCTTGGGCGCGAGCTTGTCGGAGTTCGCCAGCTTGTCCTCGGCGAAGAGCCCCGCCTCGATGCGCTTGGCGAGCTCGACCTCCTGCTCGGCGTTGAGGAGGGGGACCTTGCCGATCTGCTTGAGGTAGTCCTTGACCGGGTCGGCGGTGGCGCCGGCAACGACGACCTGCTGGGCCGGGGCGTCGTCCTCGTCGTCGGAGATGACGAAGCCCTTGTTCTCGCCGCCCTCCTCCTCCTCGTCGGCCTCGGCCTTCGCCGCGTCGGGACCCTCGTCCGGGGTCTCGTCGTCGGTGTCGTCGGAGGCCTTCTTGGAGGCGGTCTTCTTCGCCGCGGTCTTCTTTGCGGCGGTCTTCCTGACGGGCGCGGCCTTCTTCGCCGCGGTCTTCTTCGCCGCCGCCTTCTTGGCGGGGGGCTCGGTTCCGGTCTCGTCCACGAGAGCGTCCGCGGTCTCCGGGTCCGCCGTCCCGGCCGCCGGGGCCTCGGCGGCGGGGGTGGTGGTGGCGGGCTGCGCTGCCGTCGTCTTCGCCGCCGTCTTCCTGGCAACGGGCTCCGTGGCCGTCCGCTTGGCGGGGCTCTTCGCTGCGACGCTCTTGCGGGTGGTGCGCTTGGGCGACTCCGCGGCACTGACCATCAGCGTCACACCCTCTTCCTCGAGGATCTGGTTGAGGCTGCGCAGAACATTCTTCCACTGGGTCGCAGGAATCTGGTCAGCCTCGAAGGCCCGACGCACGTCATCGCCGGCGATCTGCCCCTCGGCCTTGCCCCGCTCGATGAGCGCCATCACAGACTCGGAATCGGCGATCTCCGGCGGGAGCGTACGGGATGTGCTGGCCGACACGAACAACCTCTCGGAACGATGGGAACGGCTTCCGACCCCGGGCCTGGTGGTGCTGGACCGGAGCCGACGACCACCGACTGGGGATGGGCCGGGGGCGCGGGCAGGGGCCGGGGAGCTGCACAGCACCCGCAAGGGCTGCTGTCTTCCCTCCGTCGGCCATCACCTCTTAGGTCATCGCGTGACCTCGCGGAGCGTTACGCCCAATCTTCGTGGCCCGAGTCACACCCCGTATCCGTTGATGCCCGGTATACGGCCATACGCATGGTTCCGGCGCGACCCGGCGAAGGCCCGGCGGCGGCCCGGACGCGGGCTGGCGGCGGCCCAGTGGCGGCCCAGTGGCGGTCCGGCGCCAGCCGGACGCGGCCCTGGAGGAGCGGCGAGCGGTCCGGAACGGCGTACGGCCCCGGACGCCGGTGTCGCCGGACCCGACCGGGCCCGGCGACATGTCGTGCACCCCCGCGCGTCCGCCCGTCAGTGCTCGCGCGGGGCGGGCACCACGCGCTCGACCTCCGGATGCACCGTCAGCAGCTGGCGCATGGCGTTCTCCGCACCCACCGCATCACCGGCGGCAATGGCTTCGACCATCCGCGCGTGGTGGGCGACGCAGGCCTCGCTCGGGCGGTCGCAGGCGGTGACCGGGCTGCCGGAGACCTGGAGGGCGGCGGAGACGATGCCGGAGAGGTGCTCCAGCATGCGGTTGCCCGCGACCTGGATGAGGAGCGCGTGGAACTCGTTGTCGGCCCGCGCGAAGGTGATCGCGTCGCCCTGGCCGAGGGCGTGGCCCATGATCTCGACCATGTCCGCGAGGCGCTGCTGGATGTCCGGGCGGCCGTGGCCGGCCGCGAGGCGGGCGGCCAGCGGTTCGATGGTCCAGCGGAGCTCGCCCAGTTCGCGGCGCTGGTCGTCGCGCTGGGGACCGAAGGCGCGCCACTCGATGATGTCGGGGTCGAGCAGGTTCCAGTCGGCGACGGGCCTCACCCGGGTGCCGACGTTGGGGCGGGCGCTGACGAGGCCCTTGGCCTCCAGGACCCGCAGCGATTCGCGGACGACGGTGCGGGAGACCTCGAAGCGCTGGCCGATCTCCTCGGGTACCAGCGGGCGGTCCGCACCGAGATCGCCGGAGACGATCATCTGGCCGAGCTGCTGGACGAGTTGGCCGTGCAGTCCGCGGCCGCGGCTGCCGGCGGCGCGGCGGCCGACCCGGCTCAACTCCACGTCGGCGCCGTCCCAGTGGGGCGCTCCGACCCGGTCGGACCCGGGGGTCTCCGCGTAGGGGTAGCGGTCGAGTTCGCCCGGGCCGGCGAGGCCGGAGTCGGCGTGGCGGGCGGCGGTCATCATGGTGTGCGCAAGGGTACTCACGAATCCTTTGTCGGCCGCGCCTCCACGACCCTTGAGGTCTTTGGTGAAAAGCACACGAAAGGGTGATCGGTGCCACCTACGCAATTGACGACTTATCGTAAAGAACCGGGCCTTTTACGGGGACTTGCGGTCCGGTTCACACGCGGCGGACTTCAACGGTCCCACCCGGCCGCGTCCCGCACCGGAACGATCACCAACGGACTCGACTGCGCAGTCCGGTGAACCCATAGGCGCACAACAGGACCATCAGCGACAACACCAGCGCGGTACCGACGGGTTGGGCCATCACCCGCAGGGCGCCGAGAACGATGCGGTCCGCCTCCGGTGGCCACTGCGCCCAGGCCAGGCCACGCAGCCGGGACGCCAGCCCGGTCGTTGGGTACGCGGAGGGGCCGTCCAGCGCCTTGCGCACCAGCGGCACCACCATCACCGGTACGGCGAGCACCGCCGCCAGGCCCACCGTGGCCGACCGGAACACTCCGGAGGCCAGGACTCCGGCCCAGGCACAGCCGACCAGCAGCCCCGCCCAGCTCACGGCCGGGGCCAGCCACTCCACGGGGGTGCGCGGCGGGCCGCTGTCGAAGACCAGCGCGAGGGCGGCGGCGTCCGCGGCCACGGCGAGGGCGCCGAGCAGCAGGGCGAGGGCGGCGCAGACGCCGAGCTTGGCGGCGAGCAGCCCCATCCGCCGGGGCACGGTGCCGCGGTCGGCGGCCAGCGCCGGGTAGCGGTACTCCTCGCCGAAGGCCAGGGCGCCGAGCAGTCCCGCGCCGAGGGCGGCGGGCGGCAGCGGCAGCAGCTCCGGCCAGGCGGCGAGCAGCCGGTTCTGCGGGGTCTGGCCCGCCCGGGCCAGGACGAGGGCGGTGACGACGGAGGCGGCGACGACGAGGGCGGTGGTGAGGACGGGGGTGGCGGTGCCGAAGACGCGGAGGAGCTCGTAGCGGAGCGGGCGCAGTGGCCCGCCGACCCGGCGCACCGCCGAGGCGGGCCGCGGGGAGCGGTCGCGCCGGGGCCGCCGTCCCCCGGCCGCCTCGCCGGACGGTTCTCGGGACGGCTCTCCGGACGGCTCTCCGAACGGCTCTCCGAACGGCTCTCCGGGCGCCGCACCGCTGCCACCGGAGGCGGCCTGGACCGCGGCCCCGGCACGGGCGCGGGCATGCGGGACCGCGGCCCCGGGCGCACCGGCGTCACCGGTCTCGTCGGCGAGCTGGTGGACCAGCACGCCGTGCCGGAACGCCGCTTCGCCGACCTCGGCGCAGTTGCTGCCGTACACGGAGAGGCGGCTGCCGCTCTCCTCGACGATCTCCACCGCCCGCTGGGCGGCCCGCGCCTCCCGGCCCAGTACGTCGGCCAGCCGGGCGGCATGCGGGGTCCGCACGGCGACCCGCGGCCGCAGCCGGGTCCGGGCGAACTCGGCGGCCTCCTGGTCGGCGACGAGCCGGCCCGCCTCGATGCTGACGACCCGGTCCGCGCTGCGGGCGGCCTCCTTCGCGTCGTCGGTGGTGAAGAGCACCGCTCCGCCGAGGGAGGCGTGACCGCGCAACAGCCCGTGCAGCCAGCCGCTCTCGCGGGGGGAGAGCCCGGCGGCCGGCTCGTCCAGGAGCAGGGTGCAGGGGTCGGCGAGCAGGGCCGCCGCCAGCCCCACCCGGCGCTCCATGCCGAGCGAGAGCGAACCGAGCCGCTGGTCCCGCAGGCCCCCGATGCCGACTACCTCCAGCATGATGTCGGCCCGTGAGGCCGGCACCCCGGCGGCGGCGCAGAGCATCCGCAGCTGGTTGCGGACGGTCCGCGACGGGTTGCCGGGGACGTCACCGAGCAGTACGCCGACCTCACGGCCGGGATGCGGGATCCGGTGGAGCGGACGACCGCGGAAGTAGGTGACGCCGCGGCCCGGTTCGAGTTCGAGCATGAGCCGCAGCGCGGTGGTCTTGCCCGATCCCGGCTCGCCGAGCAGGGCGGTCACGCTGCCCGGGCGGGCCTCGAAGGTGAGGTCGTCCACGCGGGGCGGGACGCCTCGGCGCGATGTGCTGGTGAGTCCGATGGCCTGGAGCATCGCTTCTCTCGCAGGGTGTGAGACCGCTCTGCGGCAGGGTGGGTACCCCATGCAAGATAACGCGATATGTCCGATTTTCGGCGCAACCGGTCCGATGGAATCCCGGTATTGCCCTCAGGTGCGGCACGGAGAGCGGGACGGCCTCCACGTACTGGGCGGGCGACGGAGCCCGGCGCCGCCGACGGGCCGGGGCCTGGCGCAGCGGCGGAGCCGGGGCCTGGCGCAGCGGCGGAGCCGGGGCTCGGCGCAGCGGCGGGGCCGGTCCGGCGGCGTCAGACTTCCGGCCGCAGCATCGGCGGGTTGAGGAGGGTGGCCCCTCCCGCGCGGAATAGCTGGGCGGGGCGCCCGCCCTGACGGGTCGTCGTCCCCCCGGCCGGCACGAGGAACCCGGGGGTGCCGGTGACCTTGCGGTGGAAGTTGCGCGGATCGAGGGCCACGCCCCAAACCGCCTCGTACACCCGGCGCAGCTCCCCGACGGTGAACTCCGGGGGGCAGAAGGCGGTGGCCAGGGAGGAGTACTCGATCTTCGACCGGGCCCGCTCCACGCCGTCGGCGAGGATCCGGGCGTGGTCGAACGCCAGCCCCGCGGCGTCCTGGGCGTCGTCCACGGCGAGAAGTTCGTCGACGGGGGCCCAGCGCGCGCTGTTGGCGTCTCCGCCCGCCCGCGGCGCAGGCAGGTCCGGAGCCAGCACCAGGTGCGCCACGCTGACGACACGCATCCGCGGATCCCGTTTCGGATCGCCGTAGGTCGCCAGTTGTTCGAGGTGCGCCCCGTTGCCCCCGTCCGGCACGGCGGGGTCGTGCGCGCACAGCCCGGTCTCCTCGGACAGCTCCCGGGCCGCGGCACCCGCCAGGTCCTCGTCTCCGCGGACGAAGCCGCCGGGCAGCGCCCAGCGCCCCTGGAACGGCTGCTCACCCCGCCGGACGACCAGCGCGCAGAGCGCGTGGCGCCGCACGGTGAGCACGACCAGGTCGACGGTGACGGCAAAGGGCGGAAAGGCCGACGGGTCGTAGGGCGACATGCCGCGATCATAGTCGTCTGCCTGACGATAAACAGTGCTTTGGTGACCTTGAAGCGCCTGATCCGGAGGTGCCGGGCGGCGCGACCCGGTGAACTCTTTCCGGCCACGGCACTACCCGCCCAGCTGGAGCGCATCGGCGGCCTCCTCCACCATGCCCAGGCCGAGCCTGCTGATCCGGACGGCGAACGGCTCCCCCGAGACCCGCAGGCCCGACAGGCGCAGCGCGCCGAGGGGCGCCCCGGGCAGGGGCACGAGGGCGACGGTGCCCGCGGGGGCGTCGGGGCGGATCCCCGCCAGGGCGGCCAGTACATGGATCCCGGCCGCCGCGGCCACCGCGGCGGGGCGGCAGGCCGCCGGATGCGGGAGCGGGGCGCTGCCCGCGGTCCGCTGCTCGGCCGCGAACATCTCCGGCAGCCGGTACCCGAAGGCCTCCGCCGCGTCGAGCAGCCCCCGGACCAGGGTCGCTGCCTCCTTCTCGAAGCCGCCCTGGGCCAGGCCAGCCACCGCCACGGCACTCTCGTACGCGCGCACCGAGCCGGAGCGGTGGCCGAAGGGGTTGTGGCCGGGCTCCCGCGCCGCCATGCTCCGCAGCCCCCATCCGGAGTCCATGCCGGGGGCCCCGAGCAGCCGGGCGAGCTGCTCGGTGCGGGCCCTGTCCAGCAGCCCCTGGGCGAGCCGGCCACCGCCGATCAGGCCGGTGTCGAGCAGGTGGGCGGCGGCCCCCGTCAGCCGGGGCAGCGGGCGCCCGTCGGGATGCAGGGCGGCGGCGGGCCGGCCGCCGTCGGGGCCGTCGATCCAGAACCCGGCCCGGAACCGCTCCCGCAGTACCGCCGCGCGGTCCCGCCATTCCTCGGCGCCCTCCAGGCCGCAGCCGTCGAGCAGCTCGGCTCCGAGCAGCGCGGCCCGGTGGGCGTGGGCCTGGGTCTCGCAGCGCCTCGGCCCGGGGTCCGGGTCGGCCAGGAAGCCGTCCTCCCCGAGGGCGCCGCGCAGCCAGC
This sequence comes from Streptomyces sp. NBC_01408, assembly GCF_026340255.1. GTDB lineage: Bacteria > Actinomycetota > Actinomycetes > Streptomycetales > Streptomycetaceae > Streptomyces. The sequence goes on from NZ_JAPEPJ010000003.1 coordinate 576,452, forward strand.
CGAGGCACCGCTGGGCGGCCGGGAGCAGCCGGGCCACCTCGTCCTCGGGCAGCCCCCAGAGCCGGGCCTCGGCGAGCACCGCGGGGAAGGCGAGCGTCGCCTCGGTGCCGGTGCATCCCGGCGGGAGCTGTGGGCCCGCCCCGCGCAGCGGTCCCGGGATCATCCCGGCGTCGGGGCCGCGCCCGTCCCTCTGGAGGCGGCCCAGGACGCGCAGGGTGGCCGCGGCCAGCCCGGTCCCGAGCGGAAGTGCCATCCTGGCGGCCCACAGCGATTCCGCGGGGGCCAGCCCGAGCCGCCACGGCACGCCCGCCGCCGCGTAGGCGTCGGCCTGGTCCCCCGGGTCCCTCAGCAGCAGCGCGCCCAGGTCCTCAAGGCTGGTGCGGAACCATCTCTCGGCCCTCGGGTCGTCCGCTTCGGCGCGGGCGTCGGCCAGGGGATTGGCCACCTGCCCGGCCGGAGCCCGGGCGGTGCGGTCCTGCGTGGTCCGCAACTCGATGGTGCGGGACTCCCCGGGTGCCAGTTCGAGCTGCCAGCGCAGCAGCCCGGCGGAGGCCAGCGCATCGTCGGGGGCCGGCTCGGCCACGGTGACGGCCTGGATCTCCCCGGTGCTCCAGCGCAGCCCGGCGGCATGCACCGAGGCGGGCAGTTCGGGCCCGGCCAGCCCTGCCGCCACCGCGGCCAGCTCGGCCAGGTCGGTGCCCAGGGAGACCTCCACGGGGAGGCGTAGCGGACGGGCGGTGAAGCTGCGCAGGGTGATCCGCTCGGTCCCGTCGGCGTGCCGGATCCGCTCCACTCCGATGTCGGGATCCGGGCCCGGTTCGGCTCCGGTGCGGACCGTCGCGGTGAAGGCGGCCCGGTCGGCGCCGAGGCTACGCCCCTGCACCGCGACCGGGTCCCGGCCGCCGACGCGCAGGACGCACCGGGAGAGCAGCCTGCGCCCCGAGCGGTAGATGCCTTCGATTCCCCGCCCGGTCAGCTGGCCGTGTTCGGGCGAGATCACCAGGCAGGGCGCGGCGAGACAGATGACGGCGCCGTGCACGGGCGGCAACTCGGGCCTGCGGGCGGCGGGTACGCCGGGTGGGCGGGAGGGTGCGGGGTGAGACATGCGTCGCCTTGTCTGCGCTCCGGTCGGTTCAGCTGGGCGGCGGCGCGGCCGGGCCCCCACCACCCCCCAGCTGAACGCCCCCACCCCCGCCCGGGTCACGGGCCCCGGCCGGGCGTGCCCGGGGCGGAGCAAGCGCCGCAGAGCCGCGCCCAGGGCCCCGCGCCCCCGCCGCGGCGGGGTGTGCCGCCCAAGGGGCCGACGCGGGCTCACTGCTCGCTCCCCGTCGCACGGCGGACCTCACGGCGGGCACCCGTACGTCCCCGGCGGCCCGGAGGACGGGTGGCCGCGGCCCTGCGCCCCCGCCGGGGCTCGCGGCGCCGCCGCTCCTCGCGCAGGCACTCCCGCAGCCCCTCGGGGTCGATGCCCTCGTTGCAGGCGTGGTGGAGTAGTTGGGCGAAGCGGTACTCCGCGTCCGCCCGCAGGGCCATTCCGAAGGCGATCCGCGCGGTCGGCTCGTCCCCGGCGGACCAGGAGACCCAGCCCGCGAGGGTGAGGGGGGCCGCTGCATGCTCCCCGTAGGCCCCGACGCAGCGGCGGGCCAGGGCCCGCCACAGCCGCAGGGCCGGGGCGGCCTCCTCGTGCTCCATCCACTCGGCGGCGATGTCCCGGATCTCGCGGTCCTGGAGGCCGAGGATCAGTTCGGCGGCCTCGTCGTGGCCGAGCAGTGCGTCGTCCCACTCGTCGGCGCAGGGGCCCCCTTCGGCGGGCGGGGCGAGGGTCAGGCGCCGCATCAGGGCCCGGGCCAGCGTGATGGTCTGCGCGCCGACCTCCTCCCGGGTGACCCCGTCGAGGATCTTCGGCACCAGGGCGGCGGCCACCCGGTCCAGGGCCGATTCCATCTCCTCGGCCACGGCGCCGCGCAGTGGCGTCAGGCGGCCCTCGATCTCCTTGAGGGATCCCCGGACCTGGAGCCCCGCGAAGGTCGCCGCGGCGGCCAGCACCGAGGTGCCGACCGCGGCCAGCAGACGGCCTTCGGCCGGGCAGCAGCGCTCGTCGGGGCAGCTGTAGGACCAGTAGCGGCCGCCGGAGAGGCACAGGGCCTCCAGGACGGGCACGTCGAGCGCGCCGCAGGCCAGCCTGATCCGCTGGGCGAGCGGCCGCAGCCGGGTCATCACGCGCTGGCTGCTCTCGTCGTCGCGCGGGTCCTGGCAGAGGAAGACGACGATGCCGTCGGGCTTGCACCCACGCCGTTCGCTGCCCCGCACGAGGGTGTCGGCGACCTGCCGGGCGGTGTCCTCCCACTCCGCGGGGCTGGTGGGAATGCCGACCCGCAGGCGGCCGCCGAAACGGCCGCCTTCGCCGTGCACGGCGACCATGACGAGGGAGTCGGTGGGGTGGAAGCCGAGCATGTAGGGCAGCGCGTCGGCCAGTTCGGCCGGGCTGCGCAGGGTGATCTGCGGGTCGGTGGCGGATCCGGACCCGGTGACGGAGGGCCGGTCGGAGGGACGGTCGGACGGAGTGCGTGATGCGTGGTTGTTCGTCATGTCCCGAAGGTCCCGCGCATGATCGGATCCGGAAACCCCTGTGGATAACTGTTGACGCTTCAATGTCCACAGGCGCAGAACGACCACGGGCCCAGAACGCTATACAGGCTCAGAACGACATGGACGCGCTGTCACAGACACGCGCCGTCACCGGCGCCGGAGCAGGCGCCGACACCGGCTTCGCACCGGCCTGAGCAGGCGACCGGCCCCGCCGTCTCAGCCCGCCGCGGCAAGGACCAGCGGAAGCACCCGTTCGCCGCCTGCCTTGCGGAGCAGGCGGGCAGCGACTGCCAGGGTCCAGCCGGAGTCGGTGCAGTCGTCCACGAGCAGGACCGGGCCGGGAGAGGCGGCCAGTGCGGCGGCCAGGTCCTCCGGGACGGTGAAGGCGCCGGACAGCGCCCTGAGTCGTTGGGCCGAGTTGCTGCGGCGCGCCGCGTGCGCACCGCCCGGCCCGGTGTACGTCAGGGTGCCCAGGAAGGGCAGGCGGCCGATGGTCGCGACGCCCTGGGCGAGGGAGCCGACCAGTTGCGGGCGGGTCAGGGACGGTACGGCCACGACTCCCACCGGCCGGGCAGACGCGTCCGGGACGTTCGGCGCCCAGCCGCCCGGAGAGCGCGCCCAGTCGGCGAGGACGGCCACCGCGGCCCGCAGGACGTCGTCGGGCACCGGCCCGTCCGGCGCGTTGTCGGCCAGCAGCGGGCGCAGCCGGTTGCCCCAGCCGATGTCCGAGAGCCGGCCCAGGGCACGCCCGGTGGAGCACTGCTCTCCGACGGGGATCCGCCCCTTGAGGTTGACGCCCAGTGCGGGCATCCCCGTCGGCCACATCCGGCGCGGCTCGACCTCCACCCCCGGGCGGTCGAGTTCCTTCGCCGCGCCCGTCAGCGTCTCCGCCGAGACGGAGGGATCCGCCCAGGTGCCCGCGCAGTTGTCGCAGCGGCCGCACGGGGCGGCCCCCTCGTCGTCCAGCTGCCGGCGCAGGAACTCCATCCGGCACCCGGAGGTGCTCACGTAGTCGCGCATGGCCTGCTGCTCGGCGGCCCGCTGACGGGCAACCCAGGCGTACCGCTCGGAGTCGTAGGTCCACTGCTGGCCGGTGGAGCTCCAGCCGCCCTTCACCCGCTTGACCGCCCCGTCCACGTCGAGGACCTTGAGCATGGTCTCCAGCCGGGTACGCCGGAGGTCCACTGCGGCCTCCAGGGCCGGCACGGACAGCGGCCGTCCTGCGTCGGCGAGGGCCGAGAGGGTCTGTCGGACCTGCGTCTCGGGCGGGAAGGCGGTGTCGGCGAAGTAGCGCCAGATGGCCTCGTCCTCCTTGCCCGGCAGCAGCAGCACGTCGGCGTGCTCGACCCCGCGGCCGGCGCGGCCGACCTGCTGGTAGTAGGCGATCGGCGAGGACGGCGATCCCAGGTGCACCACGAAGCCCAGGTCCGGCTTGTCGAAGCCCATGCCCAGCGCCGACGTCGCGACCAGCGCCTTGACCCGGTTCTCCTGGAGGTCGACCTCGGCCTGCAGTCGGTCGGCGTTCTCCGTGCGCCCCGTGTACGAGGCCACCTCGAAGCCGCGCTGCCGCAGGAAGGCGGTGGCCTCCTCGGCAGCGGCGACGGTGAGGGCGTAGATGATCCCGGAGCCCTGCAGCTCGGTCAGGTGCTCGGCGAGCCAGGCCAGGCGGTGCGCGGCGTCCGGCAGCTGGACCACTCCCAGGCGCAGGCTTTCCCGCTCCAGCGGGCCGCGCAGCACCAGGGCCTCACCGGCACCGGTGCCCAGCTGCTCGGCCACGTCCGCGGTGACCCGCGCGTTGGCGGTCGCGGTGGTGGCCAGCACCGGCACGCCGGGGGCGAGCTCGGCGAGCATCGCCCGCAGCCGGCGGTAGTCGGGGCGGAAGTCGTGGCCCCAGTCAGAGATGCAGTGCGCCTCGTCGACCACCAGGAGACCGGTCGTGGCGGCGAGTTTGGGCAGCACCTGCTCGCGGAAGTCCACAGAATTGAGGCGTTCCGGACTGACGAGGAGGACGTCGGTCTCGCCGCGCTCGACCTCCTCGTAGATCGTGTTCCACTCCTCCGGGTTGGCCGAGTTGATGGTGCGCGCCTGGATACCGGCCCGCGCCGCCGCCTCGACCTGGTTGCGCATCAGCGCCAGCAGCGGCGAGATGATCACGGTGGGGCCGGAGCCACGCCGGCGCAGCAGAGCGGTGGCGACGAAGTAGACCGCCGACTTGCCCCACCCGGTGCGCTGCACCACCAGCGCCCGCCGGCGCTCCTCCACCAGGGCCGCCACCGCCTGCCACTGGTCCTCCCGCAGCCGCGCCGAACTCCCGGGGGCACCGACGAGCTCAGCGAGGATGGCATCGGCTTCAGTGCGGAGCTCCAGGTTGTCCATGCCCCCCATGCAACCCGATGGCACGGACAATCAGCCAACTCACCCAACGTGACACTCCGCTCACGCACACAGCGCGGAGGCCGGGCGGAAGCCGCTGCCCCGGACGCGGCCCGCACGAGGGCTCCACCGGGCCTCGACCGCGCCCCCGGCCCTGGGAGAAACGCTGGCGCGGGCAGCGGGGCCGGCGCTTCCCGCAGACGGCCGGCGGAGAGAGGACGGACCCTCTCCGTTGCCGCCGACTGCTCCGACGGTAAGGCGCGAAGGGGGTCTTACCGCTGGTGCCGGCACTCCGGCCATGGCCGGATGCGTCATATCCGGTGTGGCGGGGCAAGGATATGAAAGGCATACCGGCGAATTCCGGTCGGCGGCGTCAATTGCTCGTTGCCGCATCCTCCGGAGCCCGCGAGAATCGGAGTGCTCCCGCTCGGTTCCCCGGCCTTCTCCCGGGCGCGCCGCGGCGCGCCCACACTCCAGCCGTGCCCGTCCGCGGGCGTGTACCCGAAGGGAGGACCGTGACCTTCGGATCCGCCCCGCCCTCGACCACGTCCCTGAGAACGGTCCCCGGCGGCGCCCACCGGCACGGCCGACGGTTGGAGCCCGCCGAGTGGACGGCCGCGGGCATCCCGCTCCTGCGCGATCCGCGCGAGATCGTCAGCGGGCTGCACTCCCGGCACAACCCCGTCCCGTCCACCGCAGTGATCGCCGTCCTCGGCCCGGAGGACCGGCTGGTGGCGAGCGCCTCCTTCGTGCAGCGGTCGGCGTCGGCCGACGGCTGGGACTACCGCAACGCCCTGCTGTCCCGGCTGCGCCGGGTCCTCCCGCACGACCTGCGGCGGCGGACCCCGGTGCGCACGGCGGTGCTGCTCTACTGCCGCGAAGGCGACGAGCAGTGGACCGAGGAGGACGGGGCCTGGATGTGGGGGCTCCGGGACGCCTGCACCCTGCACGGGCTGCGCTGCGGCGCGTACATCACACTCACCCGCGAAGGCTGGCAGGTGCTGGGCGAGGGCCGGGGCGGGCGCAGGCCCAGCTCCCACTCGCGGCCCCCGCGCCTCGGCGAGAGCACGGCGGAATACGCCCCCTTCGCCCTTCACACCGGCGGCGGCGCGGCCGAGGCCCTGCGCCGAACCGCCGCGCGCTGAGGCCCGTACGAGGGTCACCGCTCTCACGGCAGGCCTCGCGGCCGTACGCCCGGTCGAGCGTACGGCGGATCAGGCCTCGGGCTTCAGCGGGGCCGGCTCACGGCCCGCCCCGCCCCTCGCCCGCGCCGGGTACGGGTCGTCAGACGCCCGCGCCCAGCACGGAGTTGATCTGCTGCGGGTCGCCGCACACGATCAGCAGCGCACCGGCGCGCGCGAGCGCGACCGGCAGCGCGTCGGCCATCGCGTCGGCCGTTCCGCCGTTGGCCGCGAAGACCACGACGGGACGGCCCGCGGCACGCTGGACCTGCGCCGCGTCCGCGTAGAAGACGTCGTCCCCGGCGTCGTGCAGGGCCCAGTAGGCGGCCTCGCCGAAGGACAGTTCGTGCGCGGCCCACGGGTGCGGGTCGCCGGCGGTCAGCACCAGGATGTCGCCGGGCGCGCGCCCGGTGTCGAGCAGCAGGTCGACGGCCTCCTCGGCCGCGTCCAGCGCGCCCTCGACGGAAGCCGGGATCAGCTGGATCTGCGGCACCGCGGCCGAGACGGACGGCGCGGTGGGGGCTGCGGGAAGGGTTCCGGGGGAGGCCTGCGGTGCGCGCGGCGCGGGCGGTGCGGGCCTGGGGGCACCTCCCGCGCGGCTCGCCGCTGCGGGGGAGGGGCCGGGTCGCCCGGGCCGCGGTACGGCGACGGGACGCGGACCAGGTACAGGACGGGGGGTCTGCGCGGTGCGGCTCGCGGCCGGCGTGACGCGGGGACCCTGGGCACTCTCGTGAATCTGAGGCTCCTCGATGGCGGGGGTGAGAGGCATGAGTTGATTTCTATCAAACACCGGTACGAAACGTACCGGCCGGTGGCACGTGGGTGCGATCAGAAATCGAAGCCGAGTTGGCCTCCGTTTTCCAGCTCCACCGCTTCCTCGCTGCGGCGTACCTTTTTGAGGTGACGCCACTGGGGCAGCGCGTCGAGGTAGGACCACGACAGCCGGTGGTACGGGGTTGGCCCTTGTTGCTCAAGTGCCGCCCGGTGCACGGGAGACGGGTATCCGGCATTGGCGGCGAAAGCGAAAGCCTCTATTCCGTCGCCCTGTTCACCGAGTTCGGCCATCATCCGGTCGCGCCGGACCTTGGCGATGACCGAGGCGGCCGCGACGGCGACGCAGGACTGATCGCCCTTGATCACCGTACGGACCCGCCAGGGCGTGCCGAGGTAGTCGTGCTTCCCGTCGAGGATCACCGCGTCGGGCCGCACCGGCAGCGACCCCAGGGCGCGCTCCGCGGCGAGCCGCAGGGCGGCGGTCATCCCGAGTTCGTCGATCTCCTCCGGGGAGGAGTGCCCGAGGGCGTACGCGGTGACCCAGTCCTCCAGGACGCCGACGAGGGCATCGCGCCGCTTGACGGTAAGCAGTTTGGAGTCGGTGAGCCCGGCGGGCGGCCGGCGCAGACCGGTGATCGCCGCACACACGGTGACGGGACCGGCCCAGGCCCCTCGTCCGACTTCGTCGACCCCGGCGATGACCTTGGCGCCGGTGGTTGCACGGATGGAGCGTTCGACGGCGTGGGTGGGTGCTTCGTACGGCATGGCGCCAGCAAGGTTACGCCGCCCCGCGCCGCCTGCACACCCCGGCCCGGCTCCGGCTTGCGCCGCACCCCCGCGCCGCGCCTCTCCCCGGGTCCGCCGAGCGGCCGGTCCCGAGCGGCGACTGCCCTCGTCAGGCCCGGCGGCGCCCGGCCGGTACGGCGCTCCGCATTCGCTCCCGCACACCCCGCTCGTCACGCGCAGAGCGCCGAAAGGACCCACTCGGCCGAGGACGACGGACGCCGAGGCAGGCACCTCAACTCTTCTCGCACCTAGTGATTCACGGATCCTCAAGGCCGCAGAGCACCCCCGGACACCCCGGAAGGGGAGCCTCCGAAAGTCGGTCCGCACACACCCCCATCGCATCTGTGAAGCAGCATGCGATGGGGGTGTCCGGGCGTTCGTACCAGCCCGGACACCCCCCTTGTACTCGAATCAGTGCTCGATGCGGCTTCCGAAGGCGCCCAGGCGCGAGCAGACCTCGTACGGGGCCGTCACCGGCCGTTCGCGCAGGATCGTCCGGGCCCGGTACTCGCCGAGGCTCATGGCGTACCAGGGCACCTGACCGGCCTTCGACAGTTCGTCGTTGATCCCGCGCAGGGCGCAGGACCGCAGGGGCTCCGGCAACCCGTCCAGGCCGGGCACCGCATCCGCAGACAGGGACTGGAAGTAGGCCAGGTCGATCTTGCCGTTCTCCTGGAAGCGGGCCACGTTGCGCTCGGCGACCATCCCGTCCGGGGACATCAGGCCGAAGACGAGAACGGCGGCCGCCGCGCTCCCGACGACCGCGCGCGGCAGCCAGCGCGCGCCGAACACCCCGGCCGCCGTGATCAGTACGATGACCAGCCCGAGCCACAGCTCCATGGCGGCCACCGACACCCGCAGCTGGGTCAGTCCGTACGCGTCCACGTAGAGGTCCATGCGGCGCAGCGCGGCGGCGACCACTACCAGCGTCAGCGCGCACAGCGCCCCGAGCACCACGCGGACGAAGCGCCGGTCACCGGCTCCGCCGCGCGGGGCCCAGCGCAGGGCGAGCGCGATCACCGCGAGGGTGAGCAGGGTGGCCCAGAGCAGCTGCCAGAAGCCCTGCCGGGCGTATTCGGCGTAGGTGAGGCCGGTGCTCTTCAGGACCTTGTCGTAGCCGCCGAACAGGACGGCGAGCTGTACGGCGTTGAAACCGGCGAAGAGCAGGTTGAGGAGGACGAGCGGAAGGGCCCATTCGAGGCGGGACCGCGACGTGCCGGGGGCCACCACGATGCGGTCCCAGCGCAGCGGGGCGGCGGCCGCCCGGGCGGCGGTCAGCGCGATGAGGGCGCCGAAGAGGAAGAGCACGGTGCGCAACGGCCCGTCCCCGACGGAGATATCGGGCGTCAGGTCTCCGAGCAGATCGGCGAAGGCGGCGTCGGCGGAGGCGAACAGCGCGCCGAAGAGCAGCAGCAGGGCCACGGCGACCGCCACCGCCTTGGCCACGGGCAGCCAGCGGTCCTTGTTCACCCCGCTGCGCGAACGCAGCCCGGTCCAGGCCCAGCCGAGTCCGGACACGGCGGCGTCGACGAAGCCGAGCGGGCTGAGCAGGACCCCGGGCCAGGTCCGGCTGCCGTGGAGGGCAAGCGCGCCGAGCAGGGCCGTGGAAAGGATCGCGAGCGTGGACGGCCACGCGGAGTCCCGCAGGGCGGGGATGGCGAGGAGGGCGACGCAGCCGGCGACCCAGACGAGGGTCCAGGGCCTGGCGGTACGCCCGGCCGTACGGGCGGCGGCGTACGCGGCGGCCATGGCGGGCACCGCCGCGAGCAGCAGGCCGGGGCCCATGCCGTCGCCGAGCAGCAGGGCGAAGGCGAGGCCGGCGACGAGGACTGCAGCAAGGGTGGCGGTGTTGGCCGGGGCGGCCTCGGCAGGACGCACCAGCCGGGGCCACTCGGGCCCGGCAGCAGCCCGGGCGGCGGCCTGGGACCCGGCCCGCTGCCGCTGCTGCGCCTGCCAGGCCTGCCACGCGGCGGCATCAGCGGGCACCCCCGCCCCACCGGTCGCGGCGGCGGGCGCAGGAGCGGCGGCGGGAGCGGCAGCAGGCGCAGGGACGGGCCCGGTGGCGTCAACGGGCGCGGCACCGGCAGCAGGCGCGGGCGCAGAACCGGGAGCGGCAGCAGGCCCGGCACCAGCAGCAGGCGTAGGAGCGGCTCCTGGCGCAGCGACGGGCCCAGCAGCGTCAGCGGGCGCGGCACCGGCAGCAGCCTCGGCGGAGCCGGGGACGGCGGACACCGCGGCTGCACCCGGGGCGGCCTGCGCGGGCACAGAGGCCCCCGGGGCCGAAGCGTCCCGAGGGGCTTCCGGCGCGGTGGAGGACGGGACGGCAGCCGGCCCCGCCGGTTGCGCAGCCTTGCGGGCGTCCTGGTCCGTCTGGTCCGCCGCCTGGTCCCCACCCTGCCCCGCCTCGGCGGCCTCGGTGCCCTTCACCCCGTCAGCGTTCTCTGACATCGGGTTCCCCTCCCCTGTCGGCCGCCCCCGGCATTCCGGTGGAGGCGGCGAAGCGGACAGAGTAGGCCCGTGACGTGCGGTTTCTACCAAGGGCGAGGGCCCCTGTGGCAGGACCGTGACAATCTGAACGGCCCATGTCGCCCAGCTGCGCACGACCCGGCCGCACAGCACCCACGCCCCATCCCGAACCCGGGCACGAACCCGGTCCGGGCACAGGCCCGGACACGTCGGGCTCAGTGCGCCGCGGCCTCCGGCAGCCAGGCCGGCAGGGCCTCGGTGCGAGCCAGCCACGCGGCCGGAAGGACCTCGTCCCCGCGCGCTCCCAGCACGCCGCCGACGATCGCGCAGGTCGTGTCGACGTCCCCGCCCACCTGCGCGGTGGTCCAGAACGCCCGCTCGTAGTCCCCCAGCGCCCGCGCCGCCGACCACAGTGCGAACGGCACGGTGTCATGGGCGCTGGTGCGCCGGCCGCAGCCCAGGACCGCCGCGACCGTGGTCGCGTCGCCGTAGTCCAGCATGTCCCGCGCCCGCCGCAGGCCGGCGCCCACCGCGCTGCGCGGCACCAGCGCGACGACCCCGTCCAGCAGGTCGGAGGCCTTCGGCGGCCCGGCCGGATCCGCGGCCAGCGCGGCCGCCGCGGCGACGGCCATCGCCCCGCACACGGCCTCGCGGTGCTGGTGCGTGGTGTAGGCGGAGATCTCCGCCTGGTGCGTGGCCTGCTCCGGGTCGTCGGCGTACCAGGCGCCCAGCGGTGCGATCCGCATGGCGGCGCCGTTGCCCCACGAGCCCTGCCCGTTGAAGAGTTCGGCGGCAAGCGTGCGCCAGTCCTCGCCCTCCCGGATGAGCCGCAGCATGCGGTTCACGGCGGGCCCGTAGCCGCGGTCGAAGTCGTGGTGGTGGGCGAAGGAGCTCGCGAGGGCGTCCTGGTCGACGCGTCCGTGCGCGGCGAGGACGGCCACCACCGAGCAGGCCATCTCGGTGTCGTCGGTCCACTGCCACGGCTCGGTGCCGGCGGGCAGCTGGCGCCGCTTGAGCAGCGGGTAGTTCACGGGGACGAAGTACTGGGAGCCCAGGGCGTCACCCAGGGCCAGCCCGCGGAGGCTGGCCATGGCGCGTGCGTAGCGCCGCTCTGGAGAGGAATCAGGGGTCATCGCGGGTCACTCTAGCCGTCCAGGTCGTAAGGCTCGGGTGTGGTCCACCGCTCAAATGGGCGGTCCATCCGGTACCGGCCGTCCGGGCCGAGCATGAGTACCCGGTATTCGCCGTTCCCGGGGTTGGACAGGGCTTCGAACTCGGCCACCGACCAGTGGAACCAGCGCATGCAGAACAGTCTCATCGTCAGTCCGTGCGTGACCAGCAGGACGTTCTCCGGGTGGTCCGGGGCCTCGAAGCTGCGGTAGAGGCTCTCCAGGAAGGATCCGACCCGGTCGTAGACGTCCGCGCCCGACTCGCCCTGCGCGAAGCGGTAGAAGAAGTGCCCGTAGGCGTCCCGGTAGGCCTTCTGGAGACGTACGTCGGTCCGGTCCTGCCAGTTCCCCCAGTCCTGTTCGCGCAGCCTCGGTTCCTCGCGCATGCGGACGCGCGTCGGATCGAGCCGCAGCTCCCGGAAGGTCTGCAGGGTCCGGCGGTACGGGGAGACGTACGCGCTGATGTGCTCGTCACCGAAGAGCTCGCGCAGCCGTACCCCGGCCTCCGCGGCCTGCTCGCGTCCGTTGCGGGTGAGCCGCAGGGCGTGGTCGGGCTCCCGCTCGTAGACGGAGTCGTCGGCATTGCCCTCCGATTCCCCGTGCCGGACGAGGACGATGCGCCGTGGTCGAACCATCCCCCGACCTTATTCGGCCAGCCTCGGGCGGGCCGACCGGGCACGCCGTCGACGGGACGATCATCGTACGGTCATACGGTCCAGGAGGGTTCGAGGTCGACCACGTCACCGGTGAGGGCCTCGACATCCGCCTGGATCTGAGCTCGCAGGGACAACCGCTCGACGCGCTCCTGGCGGTACTTGCCGTGCTCGGCGGCCGCGTGCCACATCGAGAGCACCAGGAATTCCCGGCCCTGGGCTTCCCCGAAGAGGCCCCGGACCATTCCGGGCGAGCCTGCCATGGCCGGATTCCACACCTTCTCCTGCATGAGGGCGAAGTGGTCGACGCGGCCCTCCCGTACCCGGGTGTGCGCGACCCGGACGACATCGGCGTCGGTGAAGCGCGGCTCGAATCCGGTCTTCACGTCGAAGCGGTGGTCGAAGAGGGTCACCCGCAGATCGGTGAAGGTGCCGTTCTGCGCGGCGGCGAGGCGGTCGTGGGAGCGGGCCATGAAGGAGTCATAGAAGGAACGGCTCTCCCAGAAGGTGAAGACATGCGCGACCCCCTGCCGGCCTCGGCTCCAGCCGCCGCCCTGTCCCCGGAATCCCGGCTCGCCAGGCAGCCCCGCCCATTTACGCTGTCCGCGCTCGAACCCGCGTCGGTCCGTCACCGTGCAGCGAATCCACTTGACCAGCACGGCGCCATCGTACGGGCCCGGCGAGGCCCCGGTCAGTCCCCTGCCCGCTGGATCCGCACCAGTTCCGCCGCGTCCCGCGCGGACAGCCGAATCCCGAACTCCCGGTCGAGCACGGCGAGCAGCTCGCCGGAGCCGACGCCCTGCCGCTCGATCCGCCCGTCCGGATGGAGGAGGGTGAGCTCCCGTCCGACCAGCGCCCGGCGGGTCCGTACGGCATCGCCCGGGTGCTGGACGACGACCTGCCCGACGAAGGCGGAACGGGGGTGCGAGGAGCTGTAGTGGTTCAACAGGACGTAGTCGACGGGGTGGTACCGCTGCGGGGAGAACGCGTACAGGTCCCGCCACGCGCCCCCGCGCAGCAGGGACAGCGCGAGGACGCCGTCCTCCTCCGCGCGGACCCGGTACGTCCACCCGCCCTGCTCCACCTCGGTGCCGGGCCGCCCGAGGGGGACTGGGTCACGGGGTCCCTGGTAGCCGAAACCGGCGTCGCACAGCCAGGGTTCGCCCTCGACGGTGACGACGAGGACGGCGTGCGTCACCGGGCGCAGGGCGTCCCCCCGGGTGCGGTTGCGGGCACCGCGCCCGGACACCTCGAAGCCGATCCGCTCCAGGGCAGCGGCCAGCAGCGAGTTCTGCTCGTAGCAGTAGCCGCCGCGGCCGCCCCGTACGAGCTTGTCCTCCACGGCCTTGATGTCCAGCTCGACGGGGCGGCCGAGCAGCACGTCCAGGTTCTCGAAGGTGAGGGCACCGGTGTGGGCCCGGTGCACTTCCTTCAACGTCCGGAGGTCCGGGCACAGTTCCCGGCCGCCGTCGCCCTCATATCCGATCCGCTTCAGATAGGCGTCCAGGTCCAGCTCGTCACCGCTCCACATGGCTGCACTCCCCCGTCTCACCGGCCGGGGGCCTCCGGTCGGCCGGCCCCCGCTCAGTGATCAGCATGCCAGCACACTCCTGCCCGTTCCGTGTCGCACCGGTCGCACGGGCGCCCAAGGTCACGTACGGCCTCCGTACTTGTGCAGGGACGGCAAGATCCGGGCACCGTCCCGGCTCCGGCACGACGAAGGGGACCGGCCTACGGCCGGTCCCCTTCGTGAAACTGCTGGTCAGCTACCTGTCCGGACTACCTCCGGTTTCAGCTGCAACCGCTGGTGGAGCCGCAGCCCTCGCAGATGTAGCAGGAGCCGGCGCGCTGCATCTTCGTACCGCAGGAGAAGCAGAGCGGGGCGTCGGCGGAGACGCCGAGCTGCATCTCGACCAGTTCGGCGTTGCTGTGCGCCGTCTTGGGGGCCGGGACCGGTGCGACCGCGACCGGCTGCGGCGTCGTGGGCACCGCTGCCAGCGGGGCCGACTGGGCCAGCGACTCGGTGTCCAGCTCGTCCTCGAGGGGCTCGTAGGAGCCGGTCTCCAGGTGGCGCTGACGCTCCTCGGCGGTGTGGATACCGAGGGCCGAGCGGGTCTCGAAGGGCAGGAAGTCGAGCGCCAGGCGGCGGAAGATGTAGTCGACGATCGACTGCGCCATCCGCACGTCCGGGTCGTCCGTCATGCCGGCCGGCTCGAAGCGCATGTTGGTGAACTTGGAGACGTAGGTCTCCAGCGGCACGCCGTACTGCAGACCGACCGAGACGGCGATCGAGAAGGCGTCCATCATGCCCGCGAGGGTCGAGCCCTGCTTGGACATCTTCAGGAAGACCTCGCCCAGACCGTCGTCCGGGTAGGAGTTCGCGGTCATGTAGCCCTCGGCGCCGCCCACCGTGAAGGAGGTGGTGATGCCCGGGCGGCCCTTGGGGAGACGCTTGCGGACGGGGCGGTACTCGATGACCTTCTCGACGGCGGCGCGGATGGTCTCCTCCGTCTTGGCGGTGACCTCCTTCTTCTCCTCCTCCTTCTTCTTGGCGGAGAGGGGCTGGCCGACCTTGCAGTTGTCGCGGTAGATCGCGAGCGCCTTGACGCCCATCTTCCACGCCTCGAAGTAGATCTCCTCGATCTCCTCGACGGTCGCCGTCTCCGGCATGTTGACCGTCTTCGAGATCGCACCGGAGATCCAGGGCTGGATCGCGGCCATCATGCGGACGTGGCCCATCGCGGAGATGGAGCGCTCGCCCATGGCGCAGTCGAACACGGAGTAGTGCTCGGCCTTCAGGCCCGGGGCGTCGACGACCACGCCGTGCTCGGCGATGTGGGCGACGATCGCCTCGATCTGCTCTTCCTGGTATCCCATGCGGCGCAGGGCCTGCGGGACGGTGCCGTTGACGATCTGCATCGATCCGCCGCCGACGAGCTTCTTGAACTTGACCAGGGCCAGGTCCGGCTCGACACCGGTGGTGTCGCAGGACATCGCGAGACCGATGGTTCCGGTCGGCGCGAGGACGGAGGCCTGGGAGTTGCGGAAGCCGTTCTTCTCGCCGAGGCGCAGGACGTCCTGCCAGGCCTCGGTGGCCGCGGCCCAGATCGTGTTGTCCAGGTCCTCGGTGCGCGGCGCGACGGCGTTCGCGTCGGCGTGCTGCTTCATGACGCGCTTGTGCGACTCGGCGTTGCGGGCGTAGCCGTCGTACGGGCCGACGATCGCGGCCAGCTCGGCGGAGCGCTTGTACGCGGTACCGGTCATCAGCGAGGTGATCGACGCGGCCAGGGTGCGGCCGCCGTCCGAGTCGTACGCGTGACCGGTGGCCATCAGCAGGGCGCCGAGGTTGGCGTAGCCGATGCCCAGCTGGCGGAAGGCGCGGGTGTTCTCGCCGATCTTCTGCGTCGGGAAGTCCGCGAAGCAGATGGAGATGTCCATCGCGGTGATGACGAGCTCGACGACCTTGGCGAAGCGCTCGGCGTCGAAGGACTGGTTGCCCTTGCCGTCGTCGTTGAGGAACTTCATCAGGTTGAGCGAGGCGAGGTTGCAGGACGTGTTGTCCAGGTGCATGTACTCGCTGCAGGGGTTGGACGCGGTGATGCGGCCGGACTCGGGGCAGGTGTGCCAGTTGTTGATCACACCGTCGTACTGGATGCCCGGGTCGGCGCAGGCCCACGCGGCCTCGGCCAGCTTGCGGAAGAGCGCCTTGGCGTCGACCTCCTCGATGACCTCGCCGGTCATACGGGCACGCAGGCCGAACTTGCTGCCGTTCTCTACGGCCGTCATGAACTCGTCGTTCACACGGACGGAGTTGTTGGCGTTCTGGTACTGGACGGACGTGATGTCGTCGCCGCCCAGGTCCATGTCGAAGCCCGCGTCGCGCAGGGCGCGGATCTTCTCCTCTTCCTTCACCTTGGTCTCGATGAAGGCCTCGACGTCCGGGTGGTCCACGTCCAGGACGACCATCTTGGCCGCGCGGCGGGTGGCGCCGCCCGACTTGATCGTTCCGGCGGACGCGTCGGCGCCGCGCATGAAGGAGACCGGACCGGAGGCGTTGCCGCCGGAGGAGAGCAGCTCCTTGGAGGAGCGGATGCGGGAGAGGTTCAGGCCGGCGCCGGAGCCGCCCTTGAAGATCATGCCCTCTTCCTTGTACCAGTCGAGGATCGACTCCATGGAGTCGTCGACGGCCAGGATGAAGCAGGCAGAGACCTGCTGCGGCTGGGGCGTGCCGACGTTGAACCACACCGGGGAGTTGAAGCTGAAGATCTGGTGGAGCAGGGCGTAGGTGAGCTCGTGCTCGAAGATCTCCACGTCGGCGGGCGACGAGAAGTAGTCGAAGTCCTCGCCGGCCTTCGTGTACGTCTTCACGATCCGGTCGATCAGCTGCTTCAGACCGGTCTCGCGCTGCGGGGTTCCGACCGCGCCGCGGAAGTACTTGCTGGTGACGATGTTGACGGCGTTCACCGACCAGAAGTCGGGGAACTCGACGCCACGCTGCTCGAAGTTGACCGAGCCGTCGCGCCAGTTGGTCATGACGACGTCACGGCGCTCCCAGCTCACCTCGTCGTAAGGGTGCACGCCGGGGGTGGTGTGGATGCGCTCGATACGCAGGCCGCCCTTGGCAGCCTTGGTCCCCTTGGCGCGGGAACCACGTGCCGAGCCGCTCGCCGTCTCTGTCATGCCAGGCCTCCCATATGCGGGCAAAAACGCCCTAAAGTGCCAGCGTTATTCCGCGGCACGGTGCTGTGTCTTGTATCTACGTCTCTTCGCACGGCCGACCGGCCGCACCACGGTGCGCGAGCACCCCGGCACGGGCCGTCCGGTCAGTCGGCGGCGGAGGCGGGCACGGGGACCGAACCGGTCCCACCGGGCCCGCACTCTTCGGGGTGAGGCCGCCGCTCGCGCAATTCCACGATGGCGGTCTCGAAGTCTTCAAGGGTGTCGAACGCTTTGTAAACGGACGCGAACCGCAGGTATGCGACGAGGTCGAGTTCCTGCAACGGGCCGAGTATGGCCAGACCCACGTCGTGGGTGGTCAGCTCGGCGCTCCCGGTGGCGCGCACCGCCTCCTCGACCCGCTGGCCGAGCTTGGCGAGGGCGTCCTCGGTGACCGGTCGTCCCTGGCACGCCTTGCGGACGCCGGAGATGACCTTGGTGCGACTGAAGGGTTCGGTCACCCCGCTGCGCTTGATCACCATCAGCGAGGCCGTCTCCACCGTCGTGAAGCGACGGGAGCAGTCGGGGCACTGACGGCGCCGGCGGATCGACGTGCCGTCGTCCGTGGTGCGGCTGTCGACGACGCGGCTGTCGGGGTGCCTGCAGAAGGGGCAGTGCATGGTTCCCTCACCCTCCCTCTCGGCACGACTGAATCACCTCACGCGGCCCCTGAACGGAGGAGACGGATCTCTTCCGGGGGCTGGTGAAGCAGCCACCAGCATATGCGATGTCGGGAGCCCCGGCAGACCCGAGGACCACAACTTCTGGGCGGCAGCGCTCATCCAACCACTAGATCTTGGGTTGTGGCGGATTTACGTGGCTCCGCGTGTCGCAGTGCCCGACAGGTGGTGACGGGGCTCGGCGATGCCACACTGAACGCAGGCCCGGACGGCACCGGATACAGGCCCGGACGGGTGGCGACCCGACCGGGAAGGGTACCGTAAGCAGCGGATGCCGAGCCGAACCCGCGTTCGGCGTACCGATCGTCTATACACCCCTTGAAATACCCACGATGGACGATCTGCGATTTTTCACTCGAACGTGTGTTTGGCGCAACCTTTCGAAAGCAACTACCGTTGTCCAGCTAGGGAGAACATTTCGAGAGGGGCCGACGTGACCACCACCGCAGACAGTGCCACCATCACTGCCCAGAACCGCTCCCAGAGCCGACTTGAGCCGGTGCATGCCATGAACGACGCAAACCTGAACCCGGAGGCGGAGCCCGTACGCCCCGCACGCTCGCTGCCAGGTCGACCTCCAGGCATCCGCGCCGACAGCTCCGGGCTCACGGACCGGCAGCGGAGGGTCATCGAGGTCATTCGCGACTCGGTGCAGCGGCGGGGTTACCCGCCGTCGATGCGCGAGATCGGTCAGGCGGTCGGCCTGTCCAGCACGTCGTCCGTCGCCCACCAGCTGATGGCCCTGGAGCGCAAGGGCTTCCTGCGCCGCGACCCGCACCGCCCCCGCGCCTACGAGGTACGCGGCTCCGACCAGCCGAGCTCGCAGCCCACGGACACCACCGGTAAGCCCGCCGCCTCCTACGTTCCCCTGGTCGGCCGGATCGCGGCCGGCGGCCCGATCCTCGCCGAGGAGTCGGTCGAGGACGTGTTCCCGCTCCCCCGCCAGCTGGTCGGAGACGGCGAGCTCTTCGTCCTCAAGGTCGTCGGTGACTCGATGATCGAGGCCGCCATCTGTGACGGCGACTGGGTCACGGTCCGCCGCCAGCCGGTCGCGGAGAACGGCGACATCGTCGCGGCGATGCTGGACGGCGAGGCCACGGTCAAGCGTTTCAAGCGCGAGGACGGCCACGTCTGGCTCCTCCCGCACAACGCCGCGTACCAGCCGATCCCCGGCGACGAGGCGACCATCCTCGGCAAGGTCGTCGCCGTACTGCGTCGGGTCTGACCCCGCCGCCCACCGCCAGCCCTGGGACCTACTGCGCCGGTCCCAGGGCTGCTTTGTGCGCGGGGGCCGGCCGGCGACCCACCGCTGCCTCCTGCTTCGCCCCTTACTTCCCGTCGGCCTTCGCGGTCGCGTCGATCGCGGACAGGGAGCGACGGACCTGGTTGCGGTCCGTGGTGTACCAGAAGTCCGGGAGGGTGGCCCGCAGGAAGCTCCCGTACCGGGCCGTGGCCAGCCGGGGATCCAGGACCGCGACGACACCCCGGTCGCCGGTGGCCCGTACGAGCCGGCCCGCGCCCTGGGCCATGAGCAGGGCGGCGTGCGTGGCCGCGACGGCCATGAAGCCGTTCCCCCCGTGCTCCTCGACCGACTTCTGCCGGGCGCTCATCAGCGGGTCGTCGGGGCGGGGGAAGGGGATCCGGTCCATCACCACGAGCTGGCAGCTGGGACCGGGCACGTCCACGCCCTGCCACAGCGACAGCGTCCCGAACAGGCAGGTCTTCGGGTCTGCCGCGAAGGCCTTGATCAGCTCACCCAGCGTTTCCTCGCCCTGGAGCAGGATCGGATTCTCGAGCCGGCCGCGCAGTTCCTCGGCGGCGGCCTTGGCGCCGCGCATGGAGGAGAACAGTCCGAGGGTCCGGCCGCCGGCGGCCTCGATCAGTTCGGCGAGCTCGTCCATCATGTCGCCGCGGGTGCCCTCGCGGCCCGGCGTGGCCAGGTGCTTGGCGACGTAGAGGATTCCCTGCTTCGGGTAGTCGAAGGGGGAGCCGACGTCCAGTCCCTTCCACAGCGGTACGTCGTCACCCTCGACGCCCTCCGGGGACAGGCCCAGGGAGGCCGCGACCCCGTTGAAGTCACCGCCCAGCTTGAGGGTGGCCGAGGTGAGGACCACGGAGCGGTCCTCGAAGAGCTTCTCGCGCAGCAGGCCCGACACCGACAGGGGGGCGACCCGGAGGGTGGCGCCGAAGCGGTCGTGGCGCTCGTACCAGACGACGTCGTACTCGGAGCCGTTGGTGATCCGCTCGGCCACGGTGTGGATGCTCTCCACGGCGGCGAGGGCCTGCTTGCGGACGGCGTCCTCGTCGTGGACGGACTTGTCGCGGGTCGCTCCGATCGCCGAGATGACATTGCGCGCGGCGTCCCGCAGGGACATGAGTGCGTATCCCAGGTCCTCGGGGACCACTTCCAGCCGTCCCGGGAGGGCCAGCTCCATGACCCGCTCGAAGGACTCGGAAGCCGTCTGCAGGGAGTCGGCCGTCTTCTCGTCGACCAGCTTCGCCGCGCGCTTCACCGCGCGGTTGACCTGCCCCGGGGTGAGCTCACCGGTGGCGACCCCGGTCACCCGGGAGACCAGCTCGTGCGCCTCGTCGACGATCAGCACCTCGTGCTGCGGCAGCACCGGGGCGCCCTCGATGGCGTCGATGGCGAGCAGCGCGTGGTTGGTGACGACCACGTCCGCGAGCTTGGCCCGCTCCCGTGCGGCCTCGGCGAAGCACTCGGCTCCGTAGGCGCACTTCGTCGCGCCCAGGCATTCGCGGGAGGAGACGGAGATCTGCGACCAGGCCTTGTCCGAAACTCCCGGGGTCAGGTCGTCGCGGTCTCCGGTCTCGGTCTCGTCCGCCCAGTCGCGCATGCGCAGCAGGTCCTGGCCGAGCTTGCTGGTGGGGGTGGCCGCCTCGAACTGGTCGAAGAGGCCTTCCTCCTCGTCCTGCGGCGCGCCCTCGCGCAGCCGGTGCAGGCACAAGTAGTTGGAGCGGCCCTTGAGCATGGCGAACTGCGGCCGGCGGCGCAGCTGCGGATGCAGTGCGTCCACCGTCCGGGGCAGGTCGCGCTCGACGAGCTGACGCTGGAGGGCGAGGGTCGCGGTGGCCACGACCACGCGCTCGCCGTGGGCGAGGGCCGGCACCAGGTAGCCCAGGGACTTACCGGTGCCGGTGCCGGCCTGGATGAGGCGGTGGGAGCTGTCGTCGATCGCTTCGGCGACGGCTTCGGCCATGGCCACCTGGCCGGGGCGCTCCGTGCCGCCGACGGCGGAGACGGCGGCGTGCAGCAGGTCGGGGAGGGAGGGCTTCGTCATAGCACTGCCAACCCTACGGGGCCCCACCGACAGGGACGGCACCGGAGAGGATTCATGGCCGGTACAAGGGGTTGGGGACGGTGCCGTACTGAACGGCGTGCGGCCGGTCGGGGCGGTCGCGGTAGCCGTCCTCGTAGAGCCGGTTCCGGTTGAGGCAGAGCCGGCCGATGCGTTCTCCGAGCAGGTCGAAGAGCTCGTAACGTTCCTTGAGCTCCGGGAAGCGGGCTTGGTGGCGCAGGATCTCCGCCCGTGCGAGGGACCAGAACTCCTCCTCCGGGACGCCGAGGCAGTCCTCGCAGAGGGCCGAGAGGTAGCGGAAGACGCCGATGAAGAGTCCGGAGTGGATGAACTGGGGCAGGAAGTCGGCGGGCTCGGCGAGGAGGACGGCTCGGACCTCGTCGGGCAGGGAGTCGAGTTCGGGCAGCGGCTGCGCGCTGATGTTGACGTCGTCCACGAAGTCCTTAACCGCGAGCCGGACCGGCACGTCGTGCTCGTCGAAGATCACGATGGCGTTCTCTCCGTGCGGGGAGAAGACGGTGCCGTAGCGGTACAGGAAGTGTAGGAGCGGGGGCAGCAGGGCGGCGAAGAGGCGCTGGAGCCACACGGCGGGGCTCAGCCCGGATCGGGCGACGAGCTCTGCGGTGAAGGACCGGCCCCGCGGGTCGGTATGGAGGAGGGAGGCGAGCGTGCGGGCGCGCTCGCCGGACGCGAGACGGCCGGCCAGCGGTTCGCGCCAGATCGCGCCGAGGAGCTCCTTGTACTGGTAGGGCACCTCGGGCAGCTGGTCGTAGACGGGGTGGCGGACGGTGACGGAAGCGACCTCGCCGAGCAGGACGACCCCGCATTCGTCGCGGAGGAAGGGGTCCGCGTCGCGGAGGGAGTGGATCCAGGCGGTGACGGCCGGTGCGGCGAAGGTGAGGTCGCTGGGCAGGCCGCGCCAGACCATGGTGTTGAAGACGGAGAGCGGGAGTTTGACGCTGTGCCGGTCGGGGCGGGTGAGGTTGAGGAAGGTGCGGATGGACTGCTGCGGGAGCCGTACGTCGGGGTCGGCGGGGAGCGGGACGAGGGCGCCGGAGGCGAGGGCCGGGGCGAAGAGGGGCAGGACGACCTCGTCCCACTGCCAGGGGTGGACCGGCAGGTAGAGGTAGGTGAGCGAGTCGAGGCCGCGGTCGCGCAGGGCCTGGTCGAAGGCAGCGCGAGTGCTGGAGTCGAGCTCGGCGGCGTAGAGGCGGGCGGGGTCCTCCAGGCCGGCGGTGCCTCGGTAGGCGGCGAGCGAGGTGTGGGCGGCGAGCCAGGGCAGCCGCTGACGGGTGCGCGCCTCGGGGGCCCAGGCCGCGGTGTCGGCGCCCGAGAGACCGATGCGCCCCTTGTTGAGGACGAGCCAGGGGTGACCGGTCTGGTGGCCTTCGAGGGCGGCGTAGTCGAGGTCGGCGAGGACATCGGCGGTGAGCGCGGTGTGGTCGATGCGCGCGTCGGCGGCGAGGGTGGCGCTGAGCTCGCGGACGAGGTGGCCGAGGGTGGCTCCGTCGAGGCCGAGGAGGGTACGGGCCCGGACGAGGAAGGCGTACGGGTCCCCGAAGGCGATCGAAGGCTCGGTGGAGGGGGGAGGTGGGGTGAGGGTGATGGTGTCCGGGGCGACGTGCCAGCTGTCGTACGTGCGGCGGCGGGCCCGGAAACCGAGGATGCTGCCGTCGTCGATGGTCAGGGTCCACGCGTCGCCGAGGGAGGACGGGGCGGGGACCGGGCTGATGATCTCCTCGTAGGCGAACTCGGAGAGCATCTTCGCGAGCAGCCGGCGGGCCGCCCCCTGCCACGTCGCCCGGTTGAGTTCGGGCGGCGTGCGGGGGTCCTGCGGCGACGGCGGCGCGTCACGATCCGAGGAGCCGGGGCCTGCGGAGTAGGGGCCGACGGCGTCGGGGGCTGCGGAGTCGGGGGCTGCGGAGTCGGGGGCTGCGGGGAAATTCGGCACGGGACTCCTCGAGGATCGGGAACTTTGCTGCGTGGACGCAGAGTTTTCGAAGGGAGAGGTGCGGAGCGATGAGGACCACGCGGAGCTGAGGCGGTGGGAGCGGTGCGGACAGGGGCAGTACGGGCCGGGGCAGCGCAGCCACGGGCGGCGCGGACAGTGGGGGCAGTGCGGACGCTGCCGGTGGCCGGGGTGCTGCTGGCCGGGGTGGTGCTGGCGGCCGGGTTTCAGGGCATACGGGGCTGCGATCAGAGGAGATTGCGCAGCGCCCGCTCCCGGATCATCAGGGCGGCGCGCTTCTCGGGGAGGTCGATTTCCGCGGAACAGCGGAATCCGGAGCTCAGGAAGGCCGATAGGGAGGGGGTGTTGCGGATGTCCGGTTCCGCGATGACACGTGTGCAGCGAGGGCGGTTGTCGAACACGAGGTCGGCCACGGCGCGCAGCAGGGCGGTGCCCAGGCCGCGGCCGCGGTTCGTGCCGTCTCCGATGAGCAGGTGGATACCCGTGTCGTGGGGGCGCGCCGGGTAGGACCGGGAGAGGGGGTCGAGGTCGGCCCGGTAGATCTCCCAGTAGCTCATCGGCGTGCCGTCGAGGAGGCCGAGGCAGGGGATGCTGCGGCCGTCGCCGTCGAGCTGGGACCGCAGGTGGGCGGCGGTGACGGCGGCGGGACCGGCCAGCTCCCAATAGGCGGCCACCTCAGGGTCGTTCATCCACCGCACGAGGAGTTCCAGGTCTCGGCCCGGCCGTACGGGTTCGAGGCGGAAGGCTCCGGCGGGGGTGACGGCGCTGCCCCAGGCGGCGGGGGAATCGAGGAGGTCGGCCTCGGCGAGCAGGGGCAGCAGATGGGGCGTGAGACGCACTTCGACGGTGTCGTCTGCGGCGGAGCCGGCTGGGGTG